>DAOTVW010000029.1:0-20227 GCA_034436035.1 Anaerolineales bacterium | reverse complement strand
AATAAAACAGGTATGGTTGCAAGAATACGCCGAATGACATATTGAACCACTCACACACCTCCTTAAAATACGGGATGGCGGGTTACCGTCATCCCGTATTTTTTAATCATGATTGGGTCTTATTTTTCCATCAAACCCCAAAGTGGGGCGTAGAAAGACCAGTTATTCGTATTCCCCACATGAGTGGGCGAACCAGGATTGAGACCCATATTGAAAGTAGCGACTACATCCATAGCGGTAAAATCACTACCATCCGAGAATTTGACACCTTGGCGTAGTTTACAAACCCATACGGTGCCATCCTCATTGGCTGTACAAGATTCCGCGAGAACGGGTACTACCTCGGTTGTGTTAACTTTGAAGCCGTATAAGCCTTCCATAATTTGATCTGATACCCGCAGCGCTTCACCATCATCTTCATCGGCGCTAAACAGGTTGGCTGGTTCAGCACTTTGCATGAAGATAAAAGTATCGCGTCCGTCCGGCTTGGAGAATGCAAATAATTCATTTCCAAGCGGACTAGCCTGTGGGTTCTCGACATCTTTCTTATAGGCTGTTGCTGAAACCCCATTCGCTAATGGGACCACCAAAGCCGATTCTTTTAAAGCGGCGTTCGCTTTTTCATAGTAAGGCTTTGCTGCAGCCGGATCAGCGATTTTTGCTGCTGCATCCAATGGTTCTGTTAAGCTTGCTGGAAGATCACCAAATTGAGGATTACCTGAAGTGAAATGATATTGGAGGTAATCCGTGACATGCGGATAATCGGCAATCCAGCCTAACAAATATAAGCCGTCGAGTTTACCTGAGAATGCGGCATCAAGGAACGCACCAGATTCCATCGGTGTTGGTTGTGCATCGATATTCAAGTTCTGTTTCAATTGAGCCTGGATTTCCTCGGCAATGCGAGCTGGTTCTGGAAGATAAGGCCGTGGATTCTCTCGATAATAAAGTTTGATTTGGAATCCATCGGGGAAACCAGCATCGGCAAGGAGCTTCTTAGCAGCTTCGGGGTCAAATTTATACCAGGGATCTCCAACACAACCATTTTCGATAGCGCATGGAGTGAAGTAATCCGCAACAGTCGAACCTTCAGGGTAGAAAGTTTTCACGATGCGTTCGCGATCGATACCCATAGCAAGCGCCTGGCGCACCTTGACATTGTCCATTGGTGCAAAGCGTGGATTGGTGCCAAGATAACCAACATTCAACGGCTGGCGGGGTACTAATTGCAAATTCGGATCGTTTTTAACCGCCTCGAAGTCAGTTGGACCAACATTATCAATGCCATCAACGGTACCACTTTGCAGCTCGAGTAATCGGGCAGCGGACTCAGCTTGCCAGCGGAAGATAATGGTGTTTGCTCCAGTCACTGCTGCGGCATTCCAATAATTTGGATTCTTTACAAGGGTAATGCTTTCACCGCGTTTCCATTCCTTGACCATATAGGGGCCGGTTCCAACGGGGTTTTCGATCCCTTCGGTTGTTCGTTTATCTGGTCCGGCGGTCTTTTCTAGCCAGGCTTTGGGGAAGATCGCGAATTCCGAGAGGGCGATTTTTGCCAAGAATGCAGCATCAGGATGACAAAGGGTGAATGTCACTGTGTAATCATCGTTGGCTTCGATGGACTTAAAGGTACCACCATAATCACAATCTGGAACAGTGAGCGATTTTTCATTATAAGTTGCGATTGGTACTTTTGCCGGTGGTGGTGCTTCGGTCGGAGCTTCCGTCGCGGTCGGAGCTTCCGTCGCGGCTGGCGCTTCTGTTGCTGCAGGAGCTTCCGTTACCACTGGGGCTTCAGTAGCCGCCGGAGGTTGAGTAGCTGCCGGCTGTGGGGCGCAGGCACCCAGCACAAAGCTGAGAACTATGATCAGCGCACCAAGAGTAAAGATAGTTTTTTGTTTCATACGTTTCTCCTCCTAGTAGAGAATTTTTATTGGGAAATTTGGATAAGGATGAATTGTTGTAGAGCCATTTGTTTTCCTGGCACCTCCTTGAGCGAATGAACGAACGAATTGAATAATTCGTTATTATAATACAAAAATTAATTATATATATCCAAAAATGGAAGCTATTCGGATTAATATTATTCCTTTTATTCCTTACTTTTGACCCTTTTTATATCAACCAATTTCGAATATAATTATCCAAAATCAACTCTCCTTATTGGTTTGGAGGTAGGCATGTCTTTCAAAACTTGGGAACCCTTTAAAACGCGCTATTGCTCCCATGCAGGATGCTTGGTCACTCTCGAAGCGGAAGTAGTTTATCCAGCCGAATTTCTTCCTGATTCAAAACCTATCGTTATAGCCCATCGTTGCTCTCATGGATTGACTTGTAATCTAAATGAAAAAAACAGCTGTGTTTGGTCAGGAACAAATCCAGTTTTTGATCCCTTTATGGACAAAGGTTAATTAAATAACGCCTAATTTTTTGCCAACTTTTACAAAAGCTTCTAATCCTCTTTCTAGATCGCTTTTTTGATGTGCTGCCGAGATCATCACGCGGATACGTGCTTTGCCGCGTGGAACGGTTGGAAAACCAATTGCCATGGCAAAGACATTGTTCTCGAATAACAAAGCACTGAATTCTTGAGCTAAATGCGCCTCCCCAAGCATCACGGGTGTAATCGGAGTGACACTTTTGCCAATATCAAAGCCAGCTTTCTTCATTTCCTCTTTGAAAAATCGGGTATTTTCCCATAAACGTTCGACTAACTCGCTCGAGTTTTGTAATATCTCTAAACCGGCTAAACAAGCAGCTACATCTGGTACTGTCATCGCGGAAGAGAATAAAAATGGGCGGCCGCGCTGCCGTAACCACTCTACAATTAATGAATTCCCAGCCACTACTCCACCAACCACCCCAAAAGCCTTCGATAAGGTGCCAATTTCTACATCCACCTTGCCATGCAGGTGAAAGTGATCCACAATGCCCCTTCCCCCTCGTCCTAACACTCCCTCTCCGTGCGCATCATCTACCATGAGAATTGTCTCATATTTTTTACTGACTTCGTAGATTTGATCTAATGGGGCGATGTCACCATCCATACTGAAAACACCATCCGTTATGACCATCGCACGCACATAGCGATTGCGGTTTTCCTGCAACGCTCGTTCTAAGTCCTGCACATCACAATGGTTATAGCGTATGATTGTGGCAGCAGATAACCGGCAGCCATCAATAATGCTGGCATGGTTTAACTCATCTGAAAAAATAGCATCTTCTTTCCCAACCAGTGCTGGTATCGTAGCGATATTTGCATTAAAACCAGATTGAAAAGTGATTGCTGCTTCTACCCCTTTGAATTCAGCAAGCTTTTTTTCCAATTCATTATGTAAATCCATCGTACCGGCAATCGTTCGAACTGCCGCAGGGCCAATCCCATATTTATCCACAGCGTCTTTAGCTGCCTGAACTACTTTCGGATGATTGGCAAGCCCAAGGTAATTATTGGAGCAAAAATTCAATACCTTTTTCCCATCCACGATTAACCAAGCCCCTTGAGCAGAGCTAATGGTACGGATGCGGTTATACAAACCAGCATCTTTGAGCGATTTCAACTCGTCAGTAATCCAATCAATTGCGTGATTCATCCTATTCCTCCTCATTCTTTTTTCTTTTTTGTGAACAAATTCATTCCAAATAATCCCCCTAACCGTTCAGAGCTGCTCGGTATCTTATCCCATCCTCCCTGTGCTGCCAACTCATTCCATCTTGATTTTCGCCGCTCCTCCTGCCAATTTTGAAAATCTTTTTGGGATTGTTCCAATTCCGCAATCACCTTATCTAATTCCCCAGCTCGCAGGTATTCACGCCACAATTGCAATGTCCCAATCATCTCATCCAGTAATCTCTCTAAATTTTGCTGATTGGACTGCCAGGTTTGCGCCAATTCCGCTGCTGATGTAAACCGACTGGCTGGGGTACCAACATCCCAAAAGTTTTTTCCGGCAAATTTACGCGCATCTTGCCAACCCGGCTGAAGGATCAAAGAACGCACTAAAGCGCTGGATACTAATTTCGGGGTAATTTCAGCAGCGGACATGAACCCATCGATTTCTAATAAATCAGCGAAAAGTGGTCTAGCTCCCACCAATGTCACCAGGTCAGTTGCCAGCTTGTATGCTTCAGCCGGTGTATTTGGCGGAGCACAAATAGCGATCAAGCTGTCTCGATACAAATCCGCCTGGGCACCTGTATCCTCTTCTTCCAAATAATGCGGGTTAATTGCTGGTGTTAAGCCAATATAATGGCATCCCTTCGGCAAGAGCGCATCCATCCATTCGGCGACTTTTTTCTTAGCATGGCTGGTTTCTAATAGCAAGGTGCCTTCTTTTACATCAGAGCTGATATTTTCGATGATGGAGTAAATTTGGTCAAAGGGAGTAGTGATTAATATTAAATCTGCCTCTCTTACTGCATCATGAAGATTATGAGTGTATTGGTCAATCACCCCTTTTTTCAAGGCATTTTGTCCGATAGCATAATCCTTATCATGACCAATTCGATGGATTAATTGTTTATGTTCCCCCAGCGCCAATCCAAATGCACTGCCAGTCCGCCCTAATCCAATAATCGTTATCTTAACTGTCATCTTACGCTCCTAACATTTATTGTCTACTCGCCTTAACTTCTCCAATAAGTATTTTTCTTTTTCATTATTTCGATCTTGCGGATATTCTTGATGATATTGTACCAGCCAGATCAAGCGTGAGCTGACAGGATATTGCCTTAAAAGTTGTGCACCCCACTCCGCATGGTTGTCGGCAACAATCATCGCCCGCCTCCACCAAGGGTATTGATTTATCTCATCCCATGGAACTCGGCAACTCCCGCGCTCCCTCTCCCCGTTTCGCACCTTCCATAAAACAATCCAAATTCGTTCCCAAAGTTTGAGAGGATAGAGCGTTTTACCAATATCATGAAGAAGTGCGGCGGCGAGCAAATCTATCTCGTTTTCCCCATCTGCGATTAACGTCTTACACACCCGGATAGAATGAGCCTGTTCAGCTTTGCTCATCTGATAAAACAATGCTTTTAATTCAGCTGGTAAAATCCGTTCTACAACCGAATAATCTTGTTGGTCCGGTTGTGAAACCAAAGCATTCCAAAATTGCCAAACGCGATATTTCCAGTTCAATTTCTATCCAACCAGGATACGCATTAATAATACCAATGGTGGATTAATTATATAACTTAACACGCCTAAAAAGACAATCGCCATCAAGATGATCGGACCGTATGGACGGATCGCATCTAAAAATTGTAGCCATGAGGCTGGAAAAAAATACGCTGCAACCTTTTCGCCATCCAATGGAGCAATTGGTATGAGGTTAAATAACATCAACAATAAATTGATTTGGATGAAGATGTATAAAGTCTGTGGAATTGTCGGAAGAATATGTAATGAACGACTTTGAATAGCGATAAAAGCATCATTGAGCGAAACAATTCCTAAACGGAACGGAATCGCTGCTGCAATAGCCATCAATAAATTAGATGCCGGTCCGGCTAAGGATACCAGCATGACCGCTGATGAGGACCGTTTTTGTAAAAAATAGGGGTTAATTGGAACTGGCTTCGCCCAGCCAAAGCCAGCAACTAACAATAGTAAAGATCCAATTGGATCAAGGTGTGCCAGTGGATTTAAAGTCAATCGTCCATTCATCTTGGGAGTAGGATCGCCAAAATAATTGGCTGTCCAGGCGTGCGCAAATTCATGAAATGTAAAAGCAACAATGAGCACAAATAAATGGGCAATTAAAGTAGACGGATCAAGATTAAGTAACATTGTATTTTCCTACCAAATCATTATACCATCCATCAAGAACTCGGCTTTTATTCATGATGAATTTTGTTATAATCCGTTTTATGTTACCGGATATCCAGCTAAATGATATCGTTCGCCTTCGGAAGCCGCACCCTTGTGGGGGATATGAGTGGAAAGTTGTCCGTTTAGGCGCAGATATTGGTTTAGAATGTTTAGTATGTGGCCGGCGTGTCTTATTATCCCGCAGAGAACTGGCGCATCGCCTAAAAAAAGTGATTACCCCTCATGAAAACCCAACCAACCCAACCTGATCGAGCTCATATCTTATTCCTTTTTTCGGATACCGGCGGAGGACACCGCAGTGCTGCCGAGGCTTTAATTGAAGCATTAACTATCGAATTTGGTGATTCGATCACAACTGAAATGGTGGATATATTCAAAGAATATGCTCCAAAACCATTGGATCGTTTACCAGAGTTATACCCGATTATGGTCCGCATTCCACAAGCGTGGGGGTTCGGATATTATCTCAGCAATGGTCACCGCCGCGCCCGCTTGATCACCGCTAGCGCTTGGCCCATGGTTCGCCGGAATATCCGCCGGCTGGTGCGAACGCATCCAAGCGACTTGATTGTCTCCGTGCATCCTTTAGCAAATGCGCCAGTATTACGCGCCTTAGGGCAACACAGGCCTCCCTTCATCACCGTAGTAACCGATTTGGTGACAACTCATGCGCTTTGGTATCACCGCCGGGTTGATTTATGTATCGTTCCAACCGAAGAAGCTCGTCAACGTGCCTATCTATGCGGGCTTCGCCAAGACCAAGTTCAAGTGATAGGCTTACCGGTGGCTCAACGATTCTGTCAAGGGAAACAGGATAAACAGCAAACCCGCGCCGCTTTAGGTTGGGAATTAGACATACCAACAATCCTTTTGGTTGGCGGGGGAGAAGGTATGGGACCAATGGAAAACGTCGCCCATACGATAGATGCATTGCCAGTGCCGCTCTCCCTTGTCGTAGTCTGCGGACGAAACCATAAATTGAAGGAAACCCTCGAAAGTCAAATTTGGAATCACAATGTGAAAATTTATGGCTTTGTCAACCAAATGCCAGAATTCATGCAAGCAGCTGACATCCTGGTCACCAAAGCTGGTCCTGGTACCATCACCGAAGCTCTCAATGCGTCTTTACCTATGCTACTTTATAGCCGCCTTCCTGGTCAAGAAGACGGAAATGTCTCCTTTGTTGTCTCTCAAGGAGCAGGATTTTGGACCCCCACTGCGGATAGCTTAACCCAAGCACTTCTCACCTGGTTGGCAAAACCTCTAGAATATCAAAAGGCAGTCGAAAATTGTAAGCGAATCGCCCGTCCAAACGCAGCCCGTGATATCGCTAGAGTTTTAATAGATTGGTTAAATAAATCGAAATCCGATCAAACGAAAGTGAGTTCGGAAATCTCCCAAGAATGAACCAGTTATTTCTTGTGGCAACCCCAATTGGGAATTTAGAAGATATCAGCGCTCGTGCGCTCAAAGTGCTTCAATCAGTATCCCTCATCGCCGCTGAAGACACCCGCCAAACATTAAAATTATTAAATCATTATCAAATCAAAAACCGCTTGATCAGTTTATATGATCATAATGAGCAAATCCGTATCCCTTATATTTTAGAAACCCTGCAAAGCGGCGATGTAGCTCTTGTTTCCGACGGCGGAACACCCGCATTGAACGATCCCGGTTATGCCCTCGTCAATGCAGCCATCGCAGCAGGGGTTCAGGTGACACCTATTCCTGGACCTTGCGCACCAATTGCTGCATTGATTGCCTCGGGATTACCGACTAATCAATTTCTATATCTGGGATTTTTACCGCGCCAAAAAAATGCCCGTTTAAAATTTCTCCAAGAGATCCTACCTCAGCCCTACACTTTGATTTTCCTAGAGGCACCTCATCGCCTAATTTCTGCGCTCGAAGATATGCTCACTGTCCTTGGTGATCGCCACATCACAGTTGCAAGGGAACTAACAAAAATACATGAAGAGTTTTTTCGAGGTTCGATCTCCGATGCGCTTTTCCATTATCAACAAACCATCCCGCTTGGTGAAATTACACTCATCGTGGAAGGTGCAGCCCATCCAACCCTTCATTGGGATGACGAAAAAATGAATGCAGTTATCATTGAGAACTTGCAGCATGGTAAAACGACAAAACAAATCATCCAAGATTTATTAACGAAAACGGATTTAACAAAAAAGCAACTTTACCAACGGATCCATCAACTCTCAAGAAACTCTGATCCGTCGAAGGAATAAAATGAGTCCATTGTCAACAAATAATATGGAAAACAAAAACCATTTCAGGAGTCAAAAATGAATTTAGATGATTACGCGTCTTTTTCGCAAATTGATAAAGAAAATATGCTCTGGCACATTGAACACCTACCCGATCAGCTAGAGAACGCCTGGAAATTGGGAATGCAGTTCGATTTACCCAAATTCCCACCATTGAACAAAATCATCATCGCCGGATTAGGCGGTTCTGCGATTGGGGCTGATCTCGTCCGATCCTACGTCACAAATTTATGTAAAGTACCAATAATTGTTTTCCGTGATTATGGTTTACCAGCTTGGGCGCATGGGCCGGATACACTGGTAATCGCATCCTCCCACTCCGGCAAGACAGAAGAAGTTCTCTATTCACTTGAGGCAGCCGAGATAAATCATTGCTCGATATTAGCGATAACAACCGGCGGCGAACTTGAACGGCGTGCCAATCAAAAGGGATTGCCGATTTGGAAATATGACTACCAAGGTCAACCACGCGCTGCAGTGGGATACTTTTTCAACCTCCTATTAGCAATTTTTGTTCGTCTAAATTTTTTACCTGATCCAACAGCTGATGTGTTACGTGCAATAAATACCATGCGTCAATTCCAAACAGAGCTGAAACCCCAAACACCCACGGTAAAAAATCCAGCAAAAAGGCTCGCAGGGCAATTGATCGGACGATGGGTCTCGATTTTTGGGGCCGGATTCTTAGCTCCGGTCGCACGGCGATGGAAAAATCAAATTAACGAAATTGCAAAAGCTTGGGCGCAATTTGAAGTCCTTCCTGAAGCAGATCACAACACCCTCGCGGGAACAGAAAATCCAGAAATCTTAT
Organism: Anaerolineales bacterium; assembly: GCA_034436035.1. GTDB lineage: Bacteria > Chloroflexota > Anaerolineae > Anaerolineales > UBA4823 > UBA4823. The sequence goes on along the minus strand of DAOTVW010000029.1, from coordinate 11,292 downwards.
TAAGCCAAATCATAACCCTCTTTCTACATTCCTCTTTTGCGCATCCCCGCCATCAGGCGCGCATTGACATGACAAAAAAGGCTTTCATGTTACAAGGAATTAACACAGATATCATTGAGGCCCGTGGAAAGACACCCTTAGCACATTTATGGACAACTCTGCTATTTGGGGATTATGTTGCATATTATTTAGCCATGGCATACCAGGTTGATCCTACACCTGTTTCTGCATTGGAACAATTCAAACGCGAACTAGCTGAAACAAGATTACCCAATCAGTAAATACTGATAGAAGGAAAGGCACACAGGACCAATAACCAAACCCAATATCATCCCCGCCACAACATCGCACAAATAATGGACACCTAACCCCACCCGTGCCAGGGAAACCAATGGCGCCCAAATAACGAGCAGACAAGCCAGCCAAGCTGGTCCAAGACCCACCCCTAGCACTGCCAAAAGGAAAGAGCGAGCTGCACGCCCTGAAGAGAATGAATGTGGATCCGTTCGGCGATAAATCTCTCCCCATTCTCCTTCAGGGCGTTTGCGATGTATGGTGAATCTGATCCCTTACACAAATTGGTGGTTGACTTTGCTAAAAAAATTTGCTATAATATAAGATATAAGATATCAGACATCCTTTTGTAAGTTTCAAATTACTTGAAATTATAATGGCTATCAAAGCGAAATCCAAAAAACGACCATCCATCAACGAAATTGTCCGAGATTATGTCAAGCAGTATATACTCGACAATAAACTCAACCCTGGAGACCCCCTGCCACCTGAAACCCAATTGAGCGACAAATTATCTGTGGGCCGTAGTTCTGTACGGGAAGCCATAAAAGCCTTGCAGGCATTAGGCATCGTCGAGGTCCGCCATGGGGAGGGGCTATACGTCCGTGAGTATAACTTCGATCCTGTTCTGGAAACAATCGGGTTTGGCATGCAGTTCGATGGAAACACGCTATCTGAGATGGCGCAGATCCGTTTTCTACTCGAAGGTGCTGCAATTAAAGAGGCAGTTACAAAGATATCAGGTAACGACATTCATAAACTGGAAAAAATCATGGAGGTGTGGAAGCAAAGAGTAAAAAGAAATGAAAATGTCTCGGATCTTGACGAAGAATTTCATCGTAATCTGTACATGGCAATAAAGAACAAAACCCTTATCAAGTTACTAGAGGTCTTCTGGATTACATTCGAAAACCTAGATTCCCAGACAACTATAGATCCTCAACCCGCAGAATTAAATTATCAAAGCCACTTGAATATATTGGAAGCCGTTCGAAAGCATGACGCGAATCTGGCTCAGGAAAGGCTTTTGCAGCACTTCGAGCATTTGCGGCAACAGATCTCTAAAGGACTGAATACGGGTTAGGTTTTTCCACAGATGAAGATGAAAATATAAAGGGATTACGCCAGCCTGCTAAACCGAGCATAATCCCTTACCAACTTGCCGCCCATTTCTGGGAGGGCTTTGTATTGATTGGCTTTTAAATTATATCAGAAAAGGAGAGAGAAATGAAACGTTTGACCATGTTTTTGAGCTTGATAGTTTTGTTAGCTCTATTAGCTGGATGCACCGCAAATACGACTCCTACAGCTACGCTTGAATCAACAACAGCTCCTGCCACGCAGGCACCTGCTGAACCAACAACTGCTCCTGCAACGCAGGCGCCTAGCGAACCAACAACCGCTCCTGTAACACAGGCTCCTTCAGCCAAACCAATTACAATTAACTATTGGGCATTCGGCTCAGAAGATCAGGCAATGACCGATGGAACACGCTGGGCGGACTGGTACGCTAAGATCTTCAAGAAGTATGAAGCCGATCACCCCGGCGTCACCATCGATTTCGCACTCAAAGGCTATGACGCCAGCGGCAGCACATTGGTGGTAGATACGGCCGTCGCAGCTGGTACACCTCCTGATATTTACTTCGACACCAAATTTCGCGTCAAAAAGTACCAGGATGCTGGGCTGCTAGAAGATCTGACCCCCGCCCTTACTGATGCGGATAAAGCCGCCTACGACCCAGCCTATCTAGCCGGCTCTTATAGCGGCACCATGATGTGGAGCATTCCAGCCAGTGGTGGCTACTGGAACATGATCGTCAATAAGACCCTGTTTGAGAATGCTGGCCTGACTGACTTGCTACCCAAAGCTCCAGATTACACATGGACTACCGATGAGTTCTTGAAAGCCTGCAAAGCGATCAATAATCCTTCCAAGAACATCTACTGTACAGCCTTTTTCGCCGGTAGCACTTCCATGGATTCAGCCACGAATGGCTGGCTAGCTGGTTGGCCTGATTGTAAATTCTTCGATGCTGACAAACAGCAATATACCGTCAACAGCCCTGCATGTGTGGAGGCTTTCACTTGGCTGCACAGCCTCTATGATCAGAAATTAATCGTCCCCGGCGCTGCTGGTTTAATCGATGATACAACCGATCCATATTGGCTGAATCAGCAGGTTGCCATCCTCAATCAAGGTAACTGGTATGACAGCATCACCAAGAAGGCTATCGCCGCTGGAACCATAAAACCGTTCGACTACATCTTCGTCCAGATCCCGAATAAACCCGGTGCGCCAGTCAGCCCGGTTTGTATGTCCAACCCAGACGTGTGGGGTGTGTTTAAACAAGCCGACGCCGATAAGCGCCAAGCTATATACGACTTGATCAACTACATGCAGAAACCCGACATAGCTGCCCAGATCGCAGTCGGCTGGGGCAAAATTCCCGTCCGAACCGATGCCACCATCCAAAGCGACGACCCGGTGGTGGCTGAACCACTGGCAGCAGCACGCAAGTTTGGTTCCTATGATCCTTACTTTGTCAACGGTGTCCCGTGCGGCTATACCGATGTCCGCCAAGCCTGGGCAGAAGCCCGTCAGCAGTTCTGGCAGGATAACGCCGACATCCAGGCTATCCTCAATGCATTCGTTGAGCGCGCAGATGGCATCATCGCCGCATGCAAATAAAGTAAAGTAAACCCTAATCCTAACAAATAATAGAAGGAAAAGGTCTAGGCTGCCGAATTAATTCATCAGCAGCCTAGACCACAGGAATATGGACAAAAGTGGCACTGACATGAATAAAATCAGATCGCTAGCTAGCGAATTCCGCAAGGGCTGGACAGGGTATCTTTTCATCGCTCCAGGTTATCTCGCTTTCATTATCTTTATGCTAGCGCCGATCCTTTTCGCCATCAGCCTGTCATTCTACAAAGCATCCTTCGATATCAATGCACGCCAGTTTGTCGGCTTTCAGCAATATACCCTTTTGTTAAAAGATTCCGTTTTCAAACGGGCTTTGATCAATACCATTGGATACGTCTTTGTCATCGTTCCAACAACGGTTATTATTTCCCTCATCGTGGCATTCCTGATCGACCCGCTAGGGGGTAAAACCCAAGCTTTTTTTCGCGGGGCATTCTACATTCCTGGAGTTGCGGGCGGCGTTGTTTTATCGGTGGTTTATCTCTGGATCTTTAATCCCACGTACGGACTTCTCAACTACCTGCTCGGGCAAGCCGGCATGAAGCCGGTCATGTGGCTGGCGACCGCACCGTACAGTTTCCTTGCTGTTTGTGCAGTGGTATTGACCTTTACCATTGGTCAGCCGGTCATCCTATTCCAAGCCGGGCTGGCAGGTATTTCTCAGGACATTCTAGATGCTGCCACGGTGGATGGGGCTAATGCTCTGCAAAAAGTCTTGTCCATCCGCCTTCCACTACTGCGGCCAGTCCTGCTCTTTGTCTTAGCCACCCAAACCATTCAGGTTTTCCAACTCTGGGAAGTGATCTATATGCTAACCGGTGGCGGTCCATATAACACCAGTACCTCACTGGTCTTCCTGATATTCCAAACCGCCTTTATTAATTCCAATTATGGGAAAGCTTCCGCGATTGGCGTTATTTTGATGTTCATCATCATGGTTGTTACGTTCATTCAACTGCGATTCTGGAGGAATTCTGATATATGAGTGTGCAAACCTCCACTGTTATTACCAGGCAAGAAGCTCTGAGTCTGGCAATTGAAAAGACAACGCGTCTGTTGAGTTATTTTTTACTGATTATCCTGGCGTTTACCTTTCTGCTGCCGCTCTATTGGATGTTCACCGGCTCGTTCAAGCTCCAGCAAGTAACCATGTCTGTGCCGCCGGAATTCTTCCCCACCCACCCTACATTCGAGAATTGGGTTCAGCTCTTCAATGGTCCTTGGCCAATCTGGCGTTGGGTGTTCAATAGCGTGACTGTCTCCCTTCTGACCGTCGTGTTGGTCTTGATTGTCAGCTCGCTGACTGGCTATGGCTTCGGTAAGAAGAAATTTCCAGGCTCAAATATTCTTTTCGTAATACTGCTCTCGACGATGTTCCTCCCTAATCAAGTCATCCTAATTCCTCTATTCCTGTTAGTAAGGGCTTGGCATCTTACGTCCTCCACCCTAGGCACCTACTTTGCTATGGCAATGCCGCTTATTTCCTCGCCGTTCGGTATTTTCCTCATAAAACAATTTTGCAGCAGCATTCCGGATGAGTTAATCGATGCAGCTCGCATTGACGGGGCTTCTGAATGGGGTGTCTTCACCCGCATCATGCTGCCACTATTAAAACCAGCCCTGGCTGCTCTCGCGATCTTCACTTTTAATCAAGCCTGGAATTATTTCATGTGGCAGCTGGTCATAGCCCAGAACAAATTCCAGTACACCATACCTGTAGGTGTATCGATTATTTCCCGAACCCCGTCAGCGGGCAAGATGATCACAGACATCGGCTTGAACATGGCTGGGGGGAGTTTTGGGGCATTATTCATGATTGCTTTCTTCATCGCCTTCCAGCAATATTTTATCAAAGGCATCACCTTCGGCGCAGTGAAAGGATAAGGATAAAATATTATGACTATTAACATAGAAAAACTATCACGCCGGTCTAAACTGATGTACGGAGTTGGGGACTTCGGGATCAATCTGGCGGATACGGTGGTTGGACTGCTATTTGCCATCTTCTTGACCGACGTGGTTGGGCTGCGTCCGGCTATGGCTGCCGTGGCATTGTTCGTTGGACGCACTTCAGATTATCTGAATGATCCCATTATTGGCTACCTGTCCGACAGAACACGCTCTCGCTGGGGCAGGCGGAGGCCATTCATTCTATTTGGCATGATCCCATTTGCATTGGTTTACATGTTGATGTGGTGGAAGCCACCTTTCAATTCACAGGTTGCCTTGGCAATTTACTATGCGGTTGCCTTCGTGCTCTATGACACAGCTGCCACAGTTATGTACATGCCTTACTTTGCCATGACCCCCGAGCTGACCTCCGATTATGATGAGCGCACCGCACTGACTAGCTATCGGATGGTCTTTTCTATACTGGGAGCTTTAATCGGCTATGTGGTTCCGCTAGCTATTATAGGTACGATGGATCCTGATGCCGCATCACGAGTGATGAGCGTAGGTGCCGGCGTTGCAATCGTTAGTATCTTACCGATGCTGCTCGTCTTTTTTGGAACACGCGAGCGAGTTGAGTTCCAGGAGCAGGAACAGCCAAAGCTAATCGACTCGCTTAAGGCAGCAATCAGGAACAAACCTTTTTTGTACGCTATCAGCATCTTCCTGCTAACCTGGACAGCGTTCGATGTTTTACAAACTGTCCTGCTATATTATCTTAAATACCGCCTAAACCTGGCTGGCAGTGGCGACTTGATCTTTGGTGTGCTCTTCATCGGTGCATTAGTCTCCCTGCCATTTTGGGAGTGGGCTTCAAGCCGCTGGGACAAGCGTCGTGCATATATTGCGGCAATGGCTTATCTGGCTGTAGTGATGCTCTGCCTAGGCTTCATGAATCCTAGCTGGGGACTGCCAGTCTTTGCTGTGCTATCCGCCCTTGCTGGCTTAGGCGTCGGAGCCATTCAATTACTGACCTGGTCAATGATACCCGACACGGTCGAATGGGACGAGTACCAAACCGGTCAAAGGCACGAGGGCATGTTCTACAGCCTGGTGACCACATTCCGCAAAGTGGCAGTCTCGATCTCTATTCCATTGGCAATGCTGATGTTGGAATGGACTGGTTATGTGGCTAATGCTGAGACCCAGCCACATAGTGCTATTTTTGGATTGCAAATGCTGATCGGGCCAATCCCTGCAGCTTGCCTGCTAGCAGGTATCCTCCTCGCTCTGTTCTATCCACTCACCCGCGAAAAACACACCGAGCTGCGCACCGAACTTGAAGAACGCCGAGCAAGGAAAAAGGATTGAGATGCAAACATTTTCCTCAGTTCTCCCGCTAGATTCCTGGACGGTCGTAAACGACGGCAACCACAACGCCTTCACCGACTTAGTCAATTGGCGGGGTATGCTATGGTTAGCATACGTTTCTTCTCCAAGCCATTTTGCCAACAAGCGGAGCAGAATTGTCCTCCTTTGTTCAAGCGACGGCAAGACTTGGAAGGAAGCAGCTCGCTTCGACGGAGGTGGGGAAGACATACGTGATCCGAAGCTTGCTGTGATTAAAGAGCAGCTGATGGTCTATGCCCTTCTCAATCGTTCTTTCGACCCGTTGCCCTATAAGACCGTAAGCACAAGCAGTTCAGATGGTACTTTCTGGTCTCCCTTGATGGATATCACTGCGGATGGCTGGCTGCTTGGCAAGCCTAAAAGCCCCGATGGCAAAACATGGTATGCTCCCACCCATCATCTCAAGAAGGGGTCTGCACAGCTATGGCGTTCAATCGATGGGCGGAGTTGGGAAACAGTCTCTACAATACATAATGGCGGAAGCGCAGACGAGAGCGCTATTGAGTTTTTGCCAGACGGTCGCCTGAAGTTTGTGACCCGATTTGAAGCTGGAGGCTTGTTCGGGTCTGAGCGGGCTGGCACACTGCTCTCGGTCGCCGAGCCACCCTACACAAAGTGGATACAGACTCTCAGTCAGATCACTCGATTGGACGGCCCAACCCTATTCTCTGTCTCAGGAATATGTTACGCTATAGGCCGCTTCCAGCCCAAAACAAAAGGGTGGTTGCATGGTCAGGGCTCTATTCTAGCTCGCAAGCGCACGAGCATTTTCCATCTCGGTGCTTCTGATTTAACCCACCTAGCAGATCTACCCAGTTCCGGTGATACATCTTATGCCGGAGTGGCGTTTCTGAACGATTATATTTTTATCTCGTATTATTCCAACGACCCGCGCAGAGATCAACCATGGATAGTGGGGATGCTCTCTCCAACCATGATCCGGGTTGCCTGCTTGCGACCGGGAGACTTATTGGCAAAACGATAATTTATATAAGGAAGGCTACTATACTGTCCGAAAGGTGAATATGAAAGAATTAGGTCCAGTTGTTCCCATTGTCACTCCCTGCAAGCGCGATGGTACCATCGACGTTGAGGGATTCAAATCCGTCTGCAATGAAATGGTAAATGCCGGCGCCAAAGGCATCTTCATTGGTGGCAGCACCGGTCGCGGCCCTTGGTTCAGCCTCAATGACCGAATTACCCTCTGCCGTACCGCCGCGGATTGCATCGAAAATAGCAACGTCTTGCTAATGGCTGGCTGCACAGCGCTAGGTCTACCCGATATGATTGAAGCCGCTCGCGCGATGGCTGACGCTGGTGCCGTGGCTGCGGTGGCAACTGTGCCTGGCTATTTTAAATATAATCATAATGAAATTATTAGGATCTTCAGGGATTTCGCAGAGAATAGTCCATTACCAGTGGTTCTTTACGACATCCCAGATTTCACCAGGGTAAAGATTAACCAGGATGTGATTTTTGAACTTGCGAAACATAAGAATGTCATTGGTTTTAAGGATTCGACCAATGATTTTAATCGTTTTCAGATTCTAATAGAATATTTTAAAAACCATGATGATTTTTATCTGTTACAGGGGAAAGAACATTGGTTATCTAAATCATTGCAATTAAAAGCCTCGGGGTTTGTGGTCAGCATGATCCATATTGACCCTGATTTATTTATAGGCTTATATAATGCCGTACAGCAAGGAGACCTTATCCGGGCGGAAATTTTGCAAGGAGTTGTGGATCGACTTATGGATATCGTAGCGAAAATGTTCGAACGTCGAGCTGAAACTTCTACCCTTTTTCATTTTATTAATCAAGTATTAAAACTCAGAAATGTTTGTGAAAATATTGTTTTGGAACAGGATGGAGAGTGCCCTGATTGGCTAAGTCGATTGGCAGAGGAGGCATATTTCATGTGTAAATCAGCTACTTCGGAGTATCTACAAAAATAATTTTATGAATTCGTATTTCAATATGGATACTATATTTCTTTATTTAAATTGAAAGAATGGAGGTTAATATGGTAAAGGTAAATCAATCCGGTTTGGGGGACGCTTCTGGACGCGGGTCAGTGAGTGGGTATAAAGTAAATTTCCCAGCCCGCATGCGAACTTACAGCGAGGCAGAGATTGAAGCCGTAGTAAATGTAATGCGAAACGCCGAGGCTCAGACCCAAGGCGAGTATCTTCGTAAATTTGAATCTGACTTTAAAGCATACACGGGTGCTCAGCATGCCTTCGCTGTAGACAACTGCACCAACGCGCTGCACCTGGCAGCCACTCTTTGCCGGCTTATGCCCGGCGATGAAGTCATCATTCCGGCTTATACTTTCTGCGCCACAGCCATACCCTTTGGTTCGACCGGCGCTAAGATTGTCTGGGCAGACATGGACCCCGAAACTTGGGTAGTCTCTCCCGAAGATATCGAACGAAAGATTACGCCACGCACGAAAGCCATAGTGGTCGTCCACCTGCTCGGCATGCCTGTGGACATGCAGGCAGTGATGGCAATCGCTCAAAAACACGGACTGAAAGTTGTCGAAGACTGCGCCCAGGCGCCAGGAGCGGCAATCAACGGTCAAAAGGTCGGCACCTTCGGCGACTATGGCTGTTACAGCTTCCACGGCGCCAAAAATATCACCACTCTAGGTGAAGGCGGAATGTTGATTGTCAAATCTGATGAAGATGCAGCGCTAGTGCCCGGTCTGCGCCACAACGGAGTGCGCAGCTATCCCAGCGACCGCGAGCGATACTGGGTCCCGGCTATGTCTAACGTGGACATCGATATGGAAAACATGTGGCCAAACAATTTCTCGATCGGCGAGGCACAATGCGCTTTGGGTAGCGAACTTCTCAAGACACTTGACGAAAAGAATGACATCCTTATCGCTCAGGCAGCCAAACTGCGCGACGCGCTGGTAGACGTTCCAGAGATCCAGTTGGTCAAAATTCCTAAAGGATACCGGCATGTGTTCCACCAGTTCGTTATGCATTTCGACGGATCCAAGTTCAATAAGAACCGAAACGACCTGCTCGATTTTCTGACGGGTGAAGCTGGCATCCGAGCAATCGTCCAGTATTATCCGCTTTATCGCTATCCGCTATTCCAGAAACTAGGCGCAGGTGAACAAGACTGCCCGCGATTGGAAAAGTGGTGGGATGATTCCTTCAGCTTACCGTGGTGGATCGGCATGCCCGATGATACACTCGACTACTTGGTTGCATCTATTAAAGCGGGCATTGCAGCACTGAAAGGGTGAGAAGATGGAACAGCGTCTTATCCCGAACACTAACTTCCAGGTCTCCATCCTGTGCCTTGGGACAATGACTTTTGGCAACCCTGTCACGGAGACGGATGCTATCCACTTAACGCATGCCGCGCTGGAACGCGGTATCAACTTCATTGATACCGCCAACATATATGAGGGCTATTCAAGGTATATTGGATCGGCAGGGGGAGTGGCTGAGGAAATATTGGGGAAGGCATTAGTTGGCAAAAGAAATAAAGTCATTTTAGCCACCAAAGTGGGAATGAAAGTTGGACAAAAAGCTGATGACCAGGGTCTCAGTCGAAAGCATATCCTACGCGAGATTGACCGCTCCTTAAATCGTCTGAAGACGGATTATGTTGATCTTTACTATCTGCACAAACCGGATCCTGATGTCACTTTAGAAGAGACCATTCAAACAATGGTAGATTTGATCCAGGCCGGAAAGATTAAAGAGTGGGCAGTTTCAAATTATTCTGCCGATCAAATAAAAGAAATACTGGATATTTGCGATAAAAATAATTTCAGAAGGCCTGTAGCAGTTCAACCTCCTTATAGCCTTCTAAAGCGTGATGTTGAACAGGATTTGCTTCCGTTTTGTGAAAAGCAAGGGATCGCTGTCATCCCATATCAGGTTCTTCAGGGTGGTTTACTTACCGGAAAATACAAACGTAATCAGGAGACTCCAATTGGATCTCGCTTAATTGAAAAACCCGAATGGATTTTGGCGCCATCAGATGAATTATTTAATCTACTTGAGAAATACGAGGCAGAGGCCTCCCATCTCGGAAGATCATTAATGGAACATGCTTTAAAATCCCTTCTAGAAAATAAAATTGTAGTTTCATTGATTGTCGGTGTGAAAAACCTGCCACAATTGGAGTCATTGATTGCTGGTGTAAGCTAGGTAAGGAAAACCATGATCCTGGACAAACTTGAATATTCCAAATTCTATCTTCCTATCCATCCTTCATTTGAAAAGGCTTTTGCTTTCTTGTCAATGAATAAACGAGAGTCATTGCCAGTTGGGTGTATAGAAATAAATGGCGAGGATAGTTATGCGGTTGTACAGGAATATATTACGAAATTGCCTAATGAAGGGATATGGGAAGCACACCGGAAATATTTAGATATTCATTATATTGTCGAAGGGGTCGAAAGGATTGGTATTGCGCCAATTTCGCAGATGGAATTAGGTGTGTACAATCCAGAGCGAGATTTTCAATCAATGACGGGTAATGGACAAATGATCGAGCTTTATGAAGGTTCATTCGTAATCTTTTTTCCCCAGGATGCACATATGCCCGGCCTAGCAACGGATTCGCGAACACCGGTCAGGAAGATCGTTATCAAATGTCTTCTTGGAAGTGAAAAAACCTAAATAAAAGGTTTGACTAACATAAGTTTTCTCCATATTGCACGGGGCTCACAAATGTAAAATATAGTTAAGCACAAAAAAGATTGTATAGGTTTCAATCCGCAAACCAAACCAATATCTTAAATAAATAAGGAAAGGCACACAGCGCCAATAACCAAACCCAATATCATCCCCGCCACAACATCGCTCAAATAATGGACACCTAACCCTACCCGTGCCAGGGAAACCAATGGCGCCCAAATAACGAGCAGCCAAGCCAGCCAAGCTGGTCCAAGCCCCACCCCTAATACTACCAAAAGGAAAGAGCGAGCAGCATGCCCTGAAGGAAATGAGTGCG
>DAOTVW010000028.1:0-1556 GCA_034436035.1 Anaerolineales bacterium | reverse complement strand
CAATACAATATTGGCAAAAGGAGAGTGGTCGGTCAAGGATAGCAAGCGCAAGCAGTCCGCATTCTTTGGTGGAACATGCCACAAATGCGGAAATCCGGGCCACATGAAAAGAGATTGCCATGTTCATAACGCGCACGGTAACAACAACAATAATGCCAACCGGAACATTCAAGGACACGGAAGCAACAACAATCAAAGTGATGGTTCCAACAGCAATAACAGCAATAACCAGCAGCGTGGTGTTGGAAACATCGGTGGTGGAAGTGGCAGACAGAGGCAGCAACACAGCAACAATGGTGGGAGCGGCAATCATTCCAACAATCCCAAGTTCAAGGCTCCTGGTCCCAATGAACCCCAAGAGTGCATTCGCAATGGCAAGAGGGAGTTCTGGTGCAATTATCATCGTTGTTTGTCGCCCACGCATGGTACAAATGTCTGTCGCGCGAATGGCAACAGTCAGGTAAACATAGCCATCAATAACAACAACAACAACTATCATGCCAACAATGCGTGCACCACCAACAACAATGGAGGGTCTCAAAGTAATTCGGCAAGTTTGGCTTTCTTGGGTGGAGGTTGGGAGCAAGACCATCTCTGATTTCTTGGTCGAAGGTGGCGATGGGCCAATCACTGCCTGGAGGCCATATTTGCCATTCTTCCCCGGAGGGAGACCGGGGTGGCCGTTTTCTTTAATTTTTGCCTGTTCGTTTGTTGTTCATCACATATGTTGTCAGCGTTGGGAATTTATTTTTCACGTCGATCTTGTCGGAAACACCAAGTCCAGCAGCAGTTCTTTTCGAGTTCACAGTTCAAATGAGCTTTGTGGCGGCTGAAGTGTGCAATATTCCCAACTTCCAATTGGCAACCTCAAAACAAGTTAAAATAAATATTTGCAACAGATTGTTACGGATTTATCGACGTTGCCGTCGTTGTCGCCATGCCATTGTTGGCCATTGGAAGTGCCAACGATACAAAGAAAATAATTTCTTTTCTTACTTTAAAGGCTTACTTCAAGACCGAGACTTACCGGACTGGGACAGTTATCCAAGTTTTGAGCCCCCAAATCCAAGCTATGACCCCATGTCAAGTGTCCCTGCTCAAGAATTCTCAAGGCTGATGGATGACCCGAACATCACCGAGTTCCTTTTTACAGATCTCTTTCGGCGCCTACCAAGTCCGAGTTCTTGGCTCAAGCCTCTGTCGCTCTGACGTCGGACTTAAATATAACAGCCGTGAATGCCACATGTGGCAGACATCAAGCAGTCCTATTTGTCCGAGGACAACGATCACCGATTGTTTTTGACACTGGAGCTACGGCAAATGTTTCAAATGATCCGTCTGATTTTGTCGCCTGGGAACGAGAGGGAGATTGCGGTGCAACTGACGGGCTTACGGGGCAGACGAGAATCAAAGGAATCGGAACGGTACGATGGTCTTTCCGCACAAAATCAAACAAAATTCATCATTTTGAAACAAAAGCCCTGTTTGTCCCAGATTGCAACATCAAGTTGTTAAGTCCTCAGGCCGTGTTTCAAGAACAAGGAAGCGGTTCCTTT
>DAOTVW010000027.1:0-38213 GCA_034436035.1 Anaerolineales bacterium | reverse complement strand
CAAGTTGGCACGAAGGTGGAATGCATTTTAGATTGGGAACGCCGCTATCAATTAATGCGCACTCATTCTGCCATGCATGTCTTATGTGGTGTGATCTTTCGAGACTATGGCGCCACAGTAACTGGTGGTGATATGGATCCATTGAAAGGCAGAATGGATTTTGAATTTGAGACAATGCATAAAGAATTAGTAACAGCAATTGAAGAAGCTGTGAATAAAGAAGTCCAGCTCGCCCACCCTATTAAGGTAAAGATTTTACCCCGAGAAGAAGCCTTCCAAATCCCGGATTTAATCCGTACGAAAATTAACTTACTCCCTGAGGGCATCCAATTTGTTCGAACTGTCGAGATTGTTGGATTAGATTTACAAGCAGATGGTGGCACACATGTAAATAACACCAGTGAAATCGGACACATTCGCGTCGTGGACTATAAAAGCAAAGGAAAAATCAATAAGCGGATTTATATAGAGCTTGAGTAAGATTATCCCCTTTACGAACAAGATAATAAGGCGCACGGAAATTAAATTCAATCGAACGATTGGATTCTTTTGACTCCACCATATCAAATGAAGCGGCATCCAAATAAATCACGATTGGATGATTCCCTCGCCGTTCCAGTGTATACACTGTTTCAATAATCGCTTCTGGATGAGCCGGACTTAATACAATGACGGTGCTGCCCGTGGGAATCAGTTTTGCTTGATTATCCACCAAACTCTGAATGGGTAAATTTCCCTCCGGTTCAATCATGGCAAGTGCCTCCATTATTTTTAGAAATTGCCTAGCACCTCTCTCTGCTGGGAAAACATGTAAGTTGCGGTCATGAGCAACAAACCCAACTGTTCGTCGCTTTGCGATAAAATATTTTACTAATGAAGCACAGGCGACCACCTGAACTTCAAAAGATGATGGCGGTAATGGGATATCAATGACCCGCTTCCAGATTTCCCTGGGATTAAGTTCGAGTTTTATAGAGGCATCACCGCGATGGCAATGTCGATTCGCATCGAAAAAGAACCATACTTCTGCTAATGGGTCTAGCTCAAATTCTTTGACGATCAAACGGTTTCGACGGGCTGAACTCAACCAGTGAATGCGATTTAACGGGTCACCCGGATAATATTCCCGCACACCTGCAGCATTGGGAGTAATTTGTTGCGTTCTGCGCCGCATTGCTTCCCCGCCCGGGAGAGTCCCGGCAGGGGAAGGAAAATCCGTTATGTCCACTGTCATTGGGAAAACAAGAATAGAATCTTTCGCTGCTATTTTCCGCTCAACAGGAAACAATCCAAATAAATCACTCGCCGATAGAATCGTATCACCAAGGGGAAATAAGCCCCTTCTAATTAATCGTGTCCTGACCAAATAGGAACGGGCTTCTTTCCCTTTGATGAAATTGATAACTTTTGAACCCTGCGAACTGGGTAATGGTGTAGTATTTCGAATTGCTACCCATAAATGAGGTAACCGCGAACGGTTGATTAACTCAAAGCGTTCTTCAAGGTTCATACCCACTTGAGAACGGTGTACACGCGTCGTCCTTACCAAATCCAAACCCCACAATGCAAACCGGGAATATACCCAGGCAAAAAGAAATAAACCTCCCCAAAAATATGCCAGATGATAATAAAAAGATGCCCGGCTGACCATCCCTCCAATAAGGCTAATAAAAAAAAGCAACAAAACCACCTTTTGTGAACGGTTCATGGTTTCCAGCTCAATGGGTCTCCACCTGGAACTGCCACGCGCTCTAAAATTGCTTGAATGACATCTGCTTGGGATAAATCATGTAACCGGCCGGTCGGCGAAAGAATGATGCGGTGGCTCAATATCGCACCAGCGAGCGCCTTAATATCGTCCGGAATAACATAGGTTCTGCCCTCTAAAGCTGCTTTTGCTTGCCCAGCTCGATATAATGCTAAACTGCCGCGTGGGCTTGACCCTAAGTAGACTTCACTTTGCTCTCGTGTTTGGCGGATCAATCCGATGATATAACGTTTTATCGGGTTTGCCACAAAAACTTGTTTGATGGTTTCCTGCATTTCAATGATAACGTTCGCATCAACCACTTGTTCCAAATCTATAATTGGGTGATGAAACTTTTGGTCATCTAAAATCCTCATTTCATCTTCGAAAGCCGGGTAACCAAGTTGAATGCGCATAAAAAACCGATCTAATTGGGCTTCTGGCAATGGAAAAGTTCCTTCATATTCAATTGGATTTTGTGTTGCTAGTACCAAAAAAGGAGAAGGTAAGTAATGCGTCACCCCATCCACTGTAATCTGCCGCTCTTCCATTGCCTCCAATAGTGCCGCTTGTGTTTTCGGAGTTGCCCGATTTATTTCATCTGCCAAGACGATTTGCGCCAAAATCGGACCAGCTCTGAATTCAAACTCACGCGTGACCTGATTAAAGATGGATACTCCCGTAATGTCACTTGGTAACATATCTGGTGTAAATTGGATACGACGAAAACTTAGCCCTAACGACTTGGCAAGGCTACGGGCTAACATTGTTTTACCGACACCAGGTACATCTTCAATCAATAAATGTCCCTGACATAATAAACTAATGAGGGCGAACTGAATAGTTTGGCGCTTACCGACAATCACTCTCTCAATATTATTGAGAATTCGATTGCAAATTGTTTGAACATCATTAATCTCCATTATCGCTCCTCTCACCCATTATCCTTTCAATAAGAACACATTATAAACTATCCAAAAAGGGGAGTATTTCAAGATTTTATCCTTGTGGTATTGTGCAGAAAACAATAACACACTTAAAATTAAGCCACAGGAAAAGCGTAATATCCCTCCTGTCTCACAGTAAGTAGAAAATGGCAGGAAAAACATAATGAGACTATTCACCAATAATGCGTATGTAAGAAAACTAAAATCCCGATGGATTAAAGTTTTTATCGAAACCCACACTCCCCAAATAGATGGAAATATCACTAGTGGGAAAAAAGTAATTACCATAGCCAAGAAATAAAGAAGATGATACTTTGCAATACGGATTAATCCCATAAAAGGGATAACCTCAAATGGTGTTGCCATTGCTCCCCCCGAACCAATTCCAAAGTTACCAAATTCACGCAATAGCCAAAATTGGAAAACGATATAAGGGAAAAAACCAATCAGTAAAAGAAAAAGGCTTTGGCGATATTGTTTATCGACAATAAGGTGACATAACAGAGCAACCCCAAATAAAATGGTCACCTCTTTTGAAAAAAATGCACAGGAAATAAAAAGATAACTTATCGGATATTTCTTAAGCAAAAAATAATAGATAGCTCCCGCCACCAGCCCAAACGCAATCGGTTCTGATAATGCTAGTCGAATAGAGAGTAAAAACCCAGCCCCTAATCCATATACCAATGTATATATCTGAGGGACATGCGATAGTTCCAAAATCCGGTAAACAAAATACGTTCCCATAAGTTGGCCAAATAACGGTAGAAATATTAAAATCCAGGGGATCATGCTCGGGTTGGCGAAGCTGAAGAATCGCGCTAATAGTGGCAGGATTATCCTTTGATAGCGATACGCTGGAACATCTAATTTAGCAGTTAATTTTTCCGGACGAGGATCTAAAGCAATAAATAAATTGAATTGCCCATCATATCCTTCTGAGCCATTTATATCTCCTGATGAATAACGCGTCCCCACACGAATAATACTATTCGGATCCCAATCCGAAGTCAACAAAGGTATGAATATCACCAAAAGGCATACTGCACCAGTGATCAATAAAGTACTTTTTAAAGAAATATTATCTATGCGCATGTTTTTCAATAAATGCAAAATAGAAAAGGATCACGAAAGTTATCAGACTAATAACAAGTCCGATAAAAAATGACCATGGTCGATAAGTAAATGTAATCAAGTTTTGCCCAGAATTTATTGGAACGGCGCGAAAGAGATAATTCGCAGTAACCATTTTCACCGGCTTGCCATTAACTTTGGCAGTCCATCCCGGGTAGTTAATGTCGTTCATCACAAACCATCCATTTTTTTCTACCGATACAGAATACTGGACTTGATTGGGGGTGTTTGCAATGATTTGTATTGCTGCAGTAGAATTATTCATATCCCTCTCACAGCGTTGCTGTTCTAACCCATCTTTCGGGTAAAGATATACGGTATTTTCTGCACTCTCTGTTAATTGGCTGAGCTGTTCAAGTACACTCTCCTCGCTATCCATCCCCACCGCACAGGTTGTGATCATTGCCCTCTTATAACCAGAAAATGGAATGATGTTCACTTTTCCTTCTGATTCCCGCTTTGCTATCCATTGCACTGCGCTGACTCTAAGCAAATTGGATAACTTTGCCGTATCGCCTTTTTTCTGCGCATCCTCAATGATTTTCCACCAGTTTGCATAACTTTGCGGTACAAATGGGTCAAAGTTATTGAGTACACTTACTTGATCCAATAGATTTATATTTGCCAGCCAGGTAAACCGAAGGTCATCCCAGCTTGTTTTCGGTTGAAATGTGTCAAAGCGAAAATAATCGTTGAATTTCAACTGATACTCATCCTCAGGCAATAAGATTCCTCTTCCTTGCAAGACAAGAGCTGGAATTTGATTGACGCCGAGTGATGAATATATCTGTGCGTGAATGGCTGGATTCAATCCCCATTGTTCACCGATAAGATCAATCAGAAAAAAAGCCAGTACAAAAGCGCCCCAAATTTTTGTTTTAGGGATACTGTCATACCATAGTTCATTTGCTTGGGGAGTAAATAAAAGAATGAATCCAAAAACCATTGCTTTCAAACCGAATACAATGACAGACTGGACTATGGTTGGATAAAATAATGTATTTAGAAAGTGAAATGATATTGCGGTAAACGCCATGGCTGCTGCGCCAGCAATGCCCAATCGCAGCCAGTATAAACATTTTCCGGTTGGTTTTTGCCAGCGGTCTATTCCTGCACCAGCCAAAAAAGCTAACCCAAACTGAGTGACAATGTTGATCCTGGTGGGAGCTTGAAATAAGCGGAAAAGGAAAAAATGATCATAAACCCAGTTATAAATCGGGATATTTTTACCTAGCGCCATCAGCAAGGAAAATAATATCAATGCCCACCAAAAAAGAATTCCATCAGGCAGATCAACCTGTTGATTTTTAAAAGAAATTCTTCTACCTTTAATCAACATCATCAGAGCAAAAATAGCTAAAGGAACCGCCATCGCTCCACTATAAACCGCATCCTCCCAATAATTACCATAACCCCAATAATTTCCAACTGCTGGATTGCCAAAAAGGTTGGGCATTAAAAAAGTTAGTATGCGCCATGGCCAAAATGAATACGTCAAACCAATTTCACTTGCGACTCCGCTGGCTCTTTGCGAATGAAGCATATATTCCAAAGTTGGCAAAAGTTGGGCACAGCTGACTAAAACCGCCGCTATAACACTCGTTATCCATGGCAGTAGCCCCTTGAGCCAGACTTGAACATCTTTTCGAGCATTTTTATCGGTATGATGCCAGATAAGATACCCCCACCAGGCGCTCCCCATCCAAATCGTGTACCAGCTAGTTTGGGCATGCCCAGCTAATAAAAGCATCATCAAAACAAGAACCAGGGATAGAAAATATTTCCGATTTGCTGAATGATTACACAACAAGGTGGAAAAATACATTATCCAAGGTATCCAGCTCGCGCAGAGGAGAATGGATTGAAAACTTGCCCGTGAAATCAAATAACCACCCAATGCAAACCCCAGCGCACCGATCAATTGGCCCAATTCTCCTAAACCCATCAAACGCAAATAACGACGCATCCCCCATCCTGCGATGGCCAAATGTGCTGCTATAAAATAACCCTGACCTATCGCAGACCATTCCACACCCCCTGAATAATCTACCAACATCATCACCCAATTGAGGGGATATAGGAGAGCCGATTGATAATTCGCTAACAAAGGCGCACCCATTCCAGAAAATGGATTCCATAAAGGTATTTGCCCTTGACGTAAAATTTCGACCGCCAAATGTCGCCATGGTATAAACTGTAAAATCGTCGTTCCCCAAAATAACGCTTTACCACCGAATAGCACTGGGAAAAGCAGAATAAATGGGGCAATCAGGATGATTCCATCCAGAATATCAATTCGAGAGTTTTTCTTCATCCACTTCATAGATGAAATATTCTCCATCCTTATATACTAACCGTAAATACGGAGAGTCGTGCGGATTCCAGGAACCCAATTGGCGCTCTTCGGTACCCCAAATTACATACATAATTCGGTGTGCTAATAGGAATAGCCTTCTCTTTTCATCTGAAGTTTGGGATTGATAAAAGGATGCCACATCATATCGTAATTTCTCTCCATTCGCACTTTCTGGCCCATGACCAATGATGACCTTGACAGATGCGAATGCCGGCAACGCATTGCTCGTTTCAAATGAAGCTAAAACGACACTATATTTGTTGACCTGTAGATCATCCAATGCCTCCATCATCCTCACTTTCGAAAGAGGATAAAAGGCGGGTTGGGTTGGATGTATCGCTAACTGAATCCCTCCGATGAGCAACATAAAACTAGAAACCAACCCCAATAACAATCCACACATGAGCAAAACTCGCCAATACTTTTGTTGCGAGAGATTAATGTGTGTCGCTATTCCTTCAATCGCTAAAATAATCAATCCCACCCATGCACCTTCAATGGTTCCTCTTTGAATACTTATTGGTAAAGAAAGGAGAATTGGTGCTAACGCCAACCACGGAACAAGCAATGCTCCTTGAAATTTATTCTTTTTCCAAATTTGGTAAGCTCCCATTATTGCAAATGGTATAAGAAAACCATACGATAAAATATATTGGAAAAGGTTTCCTGAAGGTAATTGGTTCTGATGGTTCCAAACCATTAAATACGGATCATTCGAGAATTTGATGAGATTATAGAAAAGAAAACCAATTGGTAATAAACCAGCTATTAACAATTTCCAAAAAACTAAATTACTTTGTAATAGTTTTGATCTTTCTTTGTACCAATATGAAATCAATCGCATGGTTACCCAATGCAAGCCAATAATTAATCCAATCAAGCCCAATAACAAGGGTTGAGCTAATCCAGCAGTCAGCCAGAAAAAGGATAATCTTAATATCGTTTTATCCTTGATTTGAGAAGTTTTCCAAAAACCGAGATAACTCAGGATAGCCCAAAACAGGCAAGCCCTTCCAAGACTCAGATGCGGT
Source organism: Anaerolineales bacterium (assembly GCA_034436035.1). Taxonomy (GTDB): domain Bacteria; phylum Chloroflexota; class Anaerolineae; order Anaerolineales; family UBA4823; genus UBA4823. Next base: position 30,998 of record DAOTVW010000027.1, on the reverse strand, counting down.
AAACCATAGATTTCGAGGAAACCAAAACTTTCCGGCGAATAAAACTCCAACGGTAAAGTTGCAGAATGGTTTAATAATGATATCCAACCCAACCCTCCACAAACGGACGAGAAAATCAATCCAATCTTTCGCCAATAAATTGAATCGATAAAATAGGCAATGAAATCGTACATAGCAAAAATAGAAAGCGCTGCAGCTGCGATGCGAAACAATTGAAACAAAACTACCAGTTGTAGATGTAATGCGGGTCTACTTGCCAATTTTCCTAACAGGATATAAGTGAAAAAAGCTATGAATCCATTTTGGGGCATATCCGTATATGGGCTTCGATAAAGCCAATTTCCTTCGTATCCTAAACGCATTTTAGCAATATATGAGTTTCCATCATCAATTCCGAATAGAAAGCCTGAGAAGACAGAACCTTCAGGGTCATTAGCGTCTATTTTGGGGACTTGGAAAGCGATAAAATACGGCAGGGTGGTAATGATTACTATTATTATAGTTATATTTACTAACCAGTATTTTTCAGCTTTGGTGATGTTATACATAAAGGTGAAATCTCAATCACTCGGTTCAAATTGATAGATGGAAATGGCTGAATTTTGATAAATTAATTTTACAACGCTGCTTTCAAGGATCTCAGGGGGAGAGTTATAAATCTCTTTCTCCCGATAACCCCAAAAAATGTAAGTGATAGAATGATCTTCTATGAATTTCATCTGCTCGGGGAGTTTCATCTTTCCGGAATAAAATGAATTAATCAAGTTTTGATAATATTGTGCATCGGCGCTTTCATAAGGGTGTCCGTACAATACTCTTAAATGGGTGTATACCGGAATAAATAACCCGCTTTGATTCCCGGCCAGGATCAATTTATCTTCAGGTAAATTTGCATTAATCCACTCATACGTTTCATATTCGGCCTTTGATAAATAAATGCTCTCATCATGGCGCTCTATCGCTTTCGTGAAAGTAACCAACATTACAATATTCGTGATTACCGAAAATCCGATCGAGAGATTGAATAACAGCCGGAGGAGTTTCTGCTTGCTTATCCATACAGAGGATAAATCACGATAGGCTACTCCTGCAAAAACAACAAGCGGTATATATAACCCCACACTAAAACGTCGTTGTAAAGAAGTTGGCAAATAAATCAATATCAATTCAACCAATATCCACAGCCCGGGTATCCAAAATTTATCCTCTTTATTCTTAATGGCAAAACCGATTCCAACCAATGCCCAAAGAAATACTGGGATAAACCCAATGATGAATAAAAGTGGATGTGGAGTGGGGGTGATATTTTGTTCATTCCAATGATGAAGGATAGGATCAATTTTCGTAATCAAAATTTGGTATACCAAAAATGGGATGCTACCTAGGATAAATGCTGCGATCCTTTTACAAGATTGTAACCATTGAATCTTTTGTCGATGATAAATATGGATGATGATTAATCCACCATAAACAACCACAACAAGCATCACGGAGAAAGGAGAAATATTTCCCAAAATTAAACCGACCATGAAGTCCGTCACAAATTGGATGACTTTCTTTTTACCCTTGATTACTGGTTCATCAAACATCCAGAGGATTAATGCTATTGACAATGGAAAGTGTGGATTAGCGAACGCAGATAAGAAAGGATACGCTTCTGCTAGCCAAAAATCGGTTGGAAATTGGCGAAATAAAATCCCCAACCAACCCATTCCAGCTCCAAACAAAGCCCAGGCGCTCAATTTAGTTGATAAGGATGTTTCATTAAACAACTTATTGAAAAAACGGATAAGCATGAATACCATGAAAATGGTATTCAACAAACGCGCCAGGTGAAAAGTTTGAATTAATTCCAGATTTAACCACCTGCTTAAGTTACCTAAGAATAAATAATACAAAAACAATAAAGCTGGTCGATTCGGTTTTGCAGTAAAGGGTAATTGAAATAACCAATTTTTATCCCACCCTTGTGACATCTTGGCTAAATAGGAATTCCCATCAATTGGGTTTAACAAGAAACCACTGAAACGGTAGTCACTTCCTTGCTGATAAAAAGCATAAACTATAGGGAGTTGAGTTGCTAAAATGATAATCAGCAAGAGAATCCATATAGATGAATGGGTAATGAATTGTTTCATTCCATTTCATATTGTACACGGCATTCTCTTGAATTATCCTAAAACGAACCAACACATTCATTACATTTTTGTTAATTCCGCCCTTGTAATTATAGGATTCACCTTCTATAATTTATCTTATGAGTCAAATTTTTAACCTCTACCGCTTGCAACAGCTTGATTCGCAATTAGATACTGCATTAACCAAATTATCCGAATTTGAACAGCTATTACAAAACGATGACGAAGTTCGAGAGAGTCAAAAAAACTACGATCAACAACAAGAACAATTAAGGTCATTAAATCAATCTCTTTCAAAGATTGAACATGAGGTTAAACAACAAAACATAAAAATCGAGCAGAGCGAATCAACTTTATATGGCGGGAAAGTGAAAAACCCTAAGGAACTCAAAGACCTTGAAAACGAAGTAGCTTCACTAAAGAAATATTTAAGAGTCCTCGAAGAACGCGAATTAGAAGCATTGATTGCAGTTGAAGAACAAACGAAAATTACAGAGCAAGCCCAAATCCAACTCAAGCAAGTCATTCAAACTTATGAAGTGAAAAATGCCGATTGTATTCGGGAAATCGAACAACTGCGAAAAGAAATCGCGCAATTGGAAAACGAAAAACAAATCCTGATACAAGGCATTCCAAAAGACTATTTTGATCGTTATCAACAGATCCGGCAGCTTAAAAAGGGTATTGCTGTCACCCGAATCATCGATAAATCATGTGCAGCTTGTGGTACAACCCTCACCGGTGGATTAATCCAAGATTCACGCTTGCCAGATAAAATTGTCCTCTGTCCCTCCTGTGGCCGAATTTTATATGGAGGCTAGCTTTGATATTCAAGCCTGGATGGCATCTTGACTGGGCTTCCTTTTTTCTTGGGCTTATCAGCGGTCTGCTCCTTTTTTTCTTTATTTATCGAATTACTATTTCTAAATATATTATTCGGAATGCGATACGGAATATCGTTGAACGATTTGGCAATTTACTATCCCCTAACCTTGAATTGCAAATGCGGAAAGATTTAATCCAATTTTGCCAAAGAAATCATATTGCCGCAAACCTTTTCCCTTTAGATGACCTTCTAATCGAACCACGAATGCTGGCATTACCCACCGATGTTGACCGATATCAAACCATTCAATTTGATGAAACATGGGATGCATTCATCCCTTCTTTACCGGATTATCCTGAGTTCGCCAGCACATACCAATTCCCTGATTTTCACCTCAGTGAAGCACTTGGCAAACCGGTTAATCTCATTTTAATGGGTAAATTGGGTAGTGGTAAAACAACTGCTTTATTAGATTTAATATTAAAGTTATGCCGGGGGGAAATTCTAAATCCAAATAACGTTTCCCAATTACCACTCTATATTCATTGCTCCTATCTGCAAATCCATCAGAATCCAGAAAAGGATATCTTAGACCTTGTCATTCAAGCATCTGCCCACCTCTTTTCAAAATCGCTGCAGCGGCGTTTAGCGAAGTTAGTGCATAAGCTCTTGAAAGAGGATCGGTTAATATTCTTGTTTGATGGATTGGATGAGCTATACCCTAAACACGCCGACAGCATTATTCAATTCATCGGGAAACTCCATGACCAATATCCCCATCTGCAAATGATCGTTAGTAGTTCTGTGAATTACCTTGGTGATTTGCAGCGTTTTGGATTTGTTCCAATCTGGATTAAAAGTTGGAATAAAACAGACGCACAAAACTTTTTAGAGAAGTGGAGGGAAGCCTGGTTAAAACTATCGCGCTCAACGATCAAGCAAGTTTTGGATCAAACTATTCTCACCAACGCCTGGCTTATACAAGAATTTCATTTGCTAAATCCGCTCGAATGGGTTCTGGCAAGTTGGTTAATGTATAACGGAAACTTCATAAATGCATCACCATCTTCCATATTAATAAATGGAATTGATTTACTCAATGATACCAACAAATCGAATAATGAGCTCGCCACAATAACACTGAAGCAATTGTTTACTACTTCCAATGCATTTGTAAATGGGGTAGCGAATGAAACGATTGAGCCCTCACAGACATCTAAAAAGGGCAAACCACCTTCACAACCTGCTTTTTCTTTGTCTCCCATCCATCCCTTTTTAAGGTGCTATCTCGCTGCACAGGTTGTCCAACCTTCGGAGAAGGAATTTATTTCATTACTTGATTACCATTGGGCAATGGGATTGCAAACAGCTACCTTTGTAATATCCAAGAATGAGACTTCAATCAAATTACCTACTATTGATGAATTCAACTTACGCACAGACCTGCTTGTCCAATCTGGCGCGTTAAAATATATGCCATCCAACTCGGAAGCAACACAATCGATCTTACGAGAATGTGTCAAAGTAATCAGCAATCCTAGCTTACCTCTTAACATGCGTTCAAAATTGATGATCAACCTTGCTAGCTCGCCCTTTGACGAAATAAAATCCATTATTGAATACTTATTAAGATTTAAAGACCCAACTACGCTTCAATTAGGTGCTTTAGGTTTTGGCTTACTTCACCCCCCTGCGCCGATTGAGCCCTTGATCCCATTGCTGGTTGTTCCTAACGATAATGTGTACAGCGCAGCTTCTAGAGCTTTGGCAGCCAATGGCAGCTCCAAATCGATAGATGTCTTAACCAACAGTTTAGTAAATGGACACGAAAGGTTGAAAATAGCAGCTGCCCAAGCATTAGCGATCCACCCTCAACAGGGACAGGCAATTTTACGTGAAGCAGTCCACAATGAAAATCCATCAATTCGGAAAGCTTGTGTATATGGTCTTGTTCATATAAATCAACCCTGGCGGAAAGAATTATTGGAAAAATTAGCTATAGAGGATACTCAATGGATGGTAAAAGATAGTGCCAGCAACGCATTGGAGTATCTTAATGCGCCGAATGTATGGGTACCAAATTCACTAAAACCCATACTGGAATGCAGCTGGTTCACTCGATTTGTCAATGAGCATGACCTGGCAATTTCAGACAAGAGTAACGCAGAGGAATTATTACAGCTGATATTGAAAGAAGGGAATGTGGAACAAAAAATTGCTGCGATTGAAGCAATCCGTTTTCGGCCTTTTTTCGATGCGATTTCACAACTCCTTGCCTTAAGGGACAACCCATCTTCCGGCGTGCGGGAATCTCTATACTTAACTATTTGGTTTATTTCGATCTCAAATTATTTAGTGAACAAAAAGATTGGTTGATCATTCAGATTGCTTTGGCAATGATCTTTTCCACTAATTCTGGTTCGATCCCGGTTATTGTTACAATTTTTTTCCGAGAATGTTCACCAGCCACAATCTCAATATCACTTTCACGTACTTGAAAGATACCAGCCAAGAAATCTATCAAGGCGCGATTAGCTTTTCCGTCCACAGGAGGTGCATTCAACCTAATCCTCAAGGTACCATCTTCCAATACCTCAGCCAGCTCGGTGCGGTTGGCACGGGTTACCACCTGAATTGCTAATGCAGTTCCTTTCCCGGCTGGCTGTAATTGGATTGTCTTTTTCATCATTAGTATAAAGAATAAAATATCCGCATTAATAAGGAGTCAACGATTTGAATTGCAATGATTAATACTAATGGGCTAAAATCAAACATTCCTAATGGAGGGATATTGCGGCGAATTGGATCTAGCAATGGATCAACCAATCGGTCAATCGCTTGCCGAATTGGATGAAAAGGGGACATAAAATAGGATAATAATACTTTGATAATGACTAAAAAAGTATAAATCTGAAGGAGTAAGTGAATTAAATTCGCAATGAAAATCATTTTTCCATCCTTATGTTGTTTTTCTTGGACCTAAAATAGCCTGCCCGATACGGACGATAGTTGCACCTTCCTCAATGGCGACTTCAAAATCAGAACTCATTCCCATGGATAATTCATTCCAAGCAATTTCAGGAAATACCTGCTTTAGGTAAGATCGAAGTTCAACCAACCGTCTAAAAATAGGACGAGTTTTTTCAGCATTCTCAAAATATGGAGCCATAGTCATCAATCCACAAACGGTCAGATGAGGCTTGCTTATGATTTCCTCAATATCTTTCAGTAATTTATCCCAGCCACTTTTATCCCAAGCGGGAAACCCAAATTTAGACTCTTCGCCACTCACGTTCATTTCGAGTAAAACAGGAAGTTGTTTATTGAATTGGTCAGCAAAGCGTTCGTACCTTTCGGCAAGTTTTAAACTGTCAAGGGAATGGATGAAATCAAAATATTGAACTACTGTCTCGGCTTTTCTGCTTTGGACATGCCCAATCATATGCCACTCAACTTTTTCCACACCAGAGTAATCTCTCAATTGGTTGATTTTTTCTACCGCCTCTTCCGCATAATTCTCACCTAATCGTTTTGCTCCTGCTCCGATGACCTGTTTAATCATTTCAATAGGATGACCTTTTGTCACCACAACAAGCTTCACCTCATTTGCTCTTCTGCCTACCCGAGCTGCGGTTTCCGCTATTTTTTCGAGCACTTTTTGATATTGCTCTGCAATGTGGGTTGAATTTTCCAGCGTCTCCATGGTTGCGTGTCCCTTATAAACTAATCAAAACGCCAAACCGACCAGTTTTTCCCTTTTCTGCCCGATGAGAAAACCAGTCATCCGTATGGCAGGCTGTGCATTGATTGGCTAACTGTATAGATTTTACCCCATTCTGCTGTAGAATGAGTTGATTTGCCCGCCATAAGTCAAAATAAATACGATCATCTTCCTGATAGCATACTTTGGACACAAATTGCGGTATGCTTTTTTGCGCTTCCACCAGCACATCTTTTCCTACGGGATAATGATGTGCTGCAATGGATGGTCCAATTCCTGCGATAATATCTGCTGGTTTGGAACCAAATTTCATTCTCATGGTGTGAATTGCAACCTCTGCGATTTTGAGCAGGGTACCTTTCCAACCAGCATGAACAAGCCCTATCGCTTTTTGGATAGGGTCAACGAATAATATCGGAACACAATCAGCAAAACGCATAAACAAGACAATACCAGGCTGGTTAGTAACGATCCCATCCGCTTGTATATAAGGAAGGGCTTGATCGCGTGGCTGGTCCACGCAAATTACTTTCGCGCTGTGCACTTGCCATACATCAAACGAATTTTCAATCGAAAAATGAAGCGCGCGGAAAGCCTTCAAGCGATTTTCGCGCACCCGCTCCACCTCATCCCCAACGGTGCCACCGAGGTTCAACGAAGCCCAAGGGGTGGGACTCACTCCACCCTTACGAGTAAAAATAGCATGGGGGATACCCAGCTTATCAAACTCTTCAAAAGTTTCATATTCAAGTGAATCACTGTAATGACGCTTCATTGGAATGGCTTTTCAATTGTTGCAACAAAGTAGCTATACGTAATTGTTTTGCGCCTAATATTCTGCGGGTCTCCGCCATGCTTTCCTCAACCGAAGGAAAGCCAAACCAGGCCGTGCTAAACCCAAATAAAGACCCGGTCAATACCCTCAAGATAGGTGTACTCTCCCGGTATGGTATAAGGCTGAAGGGCGGCTGACTGATCAGTTGCGATACACCATCCACCCCGATAGGAATTAAACCAAGAATAATCCAAAGGTACCATGGCAAAGGAGGGATTTTGCGTTTAAAGAAAGCATACATTAATCCAAATAGCAATATACCACTATAAATGGCAATATCCCGTTGACATAATGCAATCTTATATCCGATATGAGGTGCACCAATATAAGCCCGCGCAGCAAAAATACTTTCGGCACTATTATCCTCGCTGAAACCAGTCACTTCGTGGAAGCTTTTTAGATTAGTTACGCCAGCAGCTTGACGGGGATAGACAAGTTGTTCACCAAACAGGAAAAACGAACGATAGGCTAATTGATGGCAAACTATTCCATAAACCCGATAGATCGCTATCGCCGGGGTTGGTAAGTTAATTTCCATAAATACCGGAGCGAGAAATGGGATACCCAGATACAACATAACCACACAATTTATCATCAGGAGATAATGTTTGGAGATCCAAAGAGCAATTCGGTCTGCTAATGTCCATTCTGCTCCGCGACGTAAATTTTCCAAATAAGTAGGGTCTTGCAGTGTCTCTAATTGTTGTTTGCGATCTATCGCTGCCGCTAAGGTTACTTCCAACTCCGGACGCTGGATCGGTGCTCGCATCGTATATGGACCAATTTCTATCACCGGGATATCGTTAGCGTATTGTCTTTTTAAGTCTGGATTTTGGTCAATATCTATTTCAATTAACTGATGAGGAAAACGATCTTTTACCTCCGCAAGCATTTCTTTAGTCTCATCGCAGAGGTGACAATCCCTTCTCCCATAGAGTGTAATGGTGATCATGTTATAACCCAAAGTCAACAAATAATCCGAAGCGTGATAACTGTGAAAGATAGCCAAACATTAACATCGCTCCTACTATAATTAAAATCACCCCCATCAAAATTTCGGTATAGCGCATGACTTTATTATATTTCCGAAGGATTGTTGTCACCCAGCCAATCCCCAAAGCAGCTAATAAAAATGGAATAGCCAAACCAGCTGAATAAGCAGAAAGCAATGTAACACCTTGTAAAATAGAACCTCCATTTAATGCCAACATCAATATTGCCCCTAAAACAGGTCCCACACATGGTGACCAGCCCGCGGAAAAGAAAACCCCCATGAGTGCTGAGGCAACAAACCCATTCTTCGAAGTTTCGCTGTTTTGGCGACGGAGATCATATTCTAAAAATGGTATCCGGTATAGCCCGGTCATGTGAATACCAAAGATGATGACTACGAAACCACCTACTTTGGTTAAAATATTCCGAATGTTTATCAACGCGCCGCCTAAAGCTGACGCAGCGATCCCAAGGAAAATAAATACCACACTAAAACCCAATACAAACGCCAATCCATGAAAGAAGGTCAACCATTTATCTTGCCCGCTGGATTGTGCGTTCGCCACCGAGCGCCCTCCTAAATATCCAATATAAGCAGGAACAAGGGAAAATACACACGGAGATAAAAAAGAAGCTAAACCAGCTAAAAAAGCCAAACCAACCGATGGTGCTATGAATGTCATAAACAGCCTATCCTTCCACTACCTTTACTTTTGTTGGGGGTATATCCGTATCTTTTGAGTATAAATCACCAGGATCGTACTTAACTGGTGGATTTGTCCAGCGGAAAACCCATTGGGCATCTTTTGGGCTGGCATTGACACAACCATGTGACATGAGTTCACCGCCAAAATTATTATGCCAGAATGTAGAATGAATAGCCACACCTTCGCCGGAAAACAAACATGTCCAACCTATCCCTGGTAAATCATAGCCGGCGCCAGATGTTCCGCCGCTCATGTGAGTAGAGATCTGTTTCCGCCAGATGCTCATTTCACCAGTGGGTGTTGAGGAGTGACCTAAAAATTTTCCATCCGGGTCATATTTTTTCCCTCCTGAAATACGGCAGTAATAGACTTCTCGATTGCCTTCGAAACAGGATAGGGTTTGAATTTTTTCTTCTACATTCACAACGACAAGTTTCTCTTCCACATCCGCATGGATCGGGGAAACATCATCTTCTGTCAATGGGCGGAACGCTTCTGCTTTTGCCCAAAAGAGATCGCCATAGCCATATTTTTCATTGATCCGATACCAAGTTTGCCCTTGATCATCTTTTTTTATCTGATCCACCCATAAAATCTGGCTATAATACAATCGAAGGGGTAAACCTTGCTCGGTTCTAATTTTGAAACCCGGGCTGATCGGCTCCCTCTCTAACACAATATCTACCCATGGGATGGTAACCTCAACCCACATTCCCGGTCCCAGGCTTGAATCCGGAAGTTTGTCCACCGGGTTATTCACCTTGTTCTCGCAGGGTTGTAAATCAGATGACCAAATATAGCCTTGTGGCGTTTCGACAAAGCGTTGTTTATAACGGTACGGATGCCGCCCTACAACCTCTTTTTGCCAAACAACAACCGCGTCATCATAGAGAACACCAACTGTCTGGGCATCGATATCCGGTCTCGATTTCAATTCGACCATTGAAAACACGCGCCCAAGTTTTTCTCCTTGCGGAAACGGTTCGTCAGCCAGGACACGCATTTTATACCCAAACAACAGCCCAGCGATCCCATAACCACTAAGTTTTAAGAATTCGCGTCGATTAATAATTGGATCTTCCATTCTGAACACAGAAATCAAATTTTGCTTAAGGTTAACCCCATCTTGCCTTAAGGTCAAGGACAATTTTCAGTTTAAGGGTATATTCCTTTATCGAAGACGGTTGGATACAACAACGGCCGGGTTTAGTTGTGCCACTTTCTATGCGGGTTCAACTGTAATCCGTTGTTAGCCATCATTGCTTTCCGTTTTTATAATAATCACTGCATCAGTTGTCTAACGCTGGCGCAGATACGCTGTTTGTTAGGAAGAATCTGGTCTTCCAAATGACGGGCATAAGGGATGGTTGTCTGAGTGCAGACGCGGGTATACTTGCAGAATATGCCAGCCTCTAACACGACCGCTGATAACTCACCTGAGAGTCCAAAGCCTTCATAATCTTCGTCCACCACTAAAAGACGCCCAGTTTGAGCCACCGTTTCACAGACCGCTGTTTTGTCCAGCGGAGAGATGGTTCGCAAGTCCAACACACCTGCTGAAATTCCTTCAGCCTCAAGGGCTTGCGCAGCTTCTAAGGCGCGATGCACACCTACACCCACGCTGATGATGGTTACATCATCTCCTGCCCGACGAAGGACGGCTTTACCGATGGGAAGAGGTTCCCACTTTTGGGGCACAGTGCTTTTTATCCCTTCGGTAGGAACATCAAAATGCACCGTATTTCGCGCTCCTGAACCAAGGAACTCCAGCCAGGTTTCTGACAGGAGTTTGTGCTCGAGGAAGATAACTGGCCCATCGTGCTGTAGGGCAGCCAATATCAAGCCACCTGCATCCAATGGTGTTGACGGAACCAGCACAGTTAATCCTGGAATATGTGCCAGCCAACCCCATAAAGACTGTTCGTGCTGCCCGCCGTCGCCATAACCACCCCCACAGGGTGCGCGCACAACAATAGGCGCAGTCCATTTACCGCCTGAAAACGCTTCGATTTTGGCTGCATGGTTGAGCAAGGCATCCATGCATACTCCGAAGAAATCCACCATATACATTTCCACCACCGGACGTAATCCGGCCATTGCTGCAGCAACGCCGGCTCCCAGAAAGGCGCTTTCACTGATGGGGGCACCTCTCACACGTCTGGGTCCAAAGCGCACAAGCAGGTTACGGCGTAATAACGGGGTATCTTCTCCAAAAAGGATGATACGTGGGTCATCTGCCATAGCTTGGGCGAGCGCATCATCAACAGCCTGCGAGAAATACATGGTTCTCATAATGGCACCTCCGCAAGGGCAATTGATATCACATTGCTTATCTCATTCTCAACCTGGTCTTCCAGTTCTTGCAATCGTACCGGCTCTGACTCGAGGGTTTTGCGCGCACGCCAAAGCGGGTCATTGATTGAATCTTGCCGCGGATCTCGCAGCGTTGCGAGGACAGCCGCAAGAACTACTTTCAGTCCCGCCAGGCGTTCCTGTAATGCAACCCCCCCAAAGTGTAAGAATGACTGCGTGAGAGGGATAGCGATTCCAGGCATTTCTCTGATTGGATTGCGCACCATTCGTATCAATTGGAAACCCAGAAAGTGGCCCTCGAAATGAACACAGCGAGCATGCAGGAAGGTCGGTCCCTGACCGGAACGGGCGCGTTCAATTGCTGAATGAGAAGCTTCCCACACCTCGAATACATTACAACCGTCAACTTCGACAGCGGGGATGCCTAACCCACGCGCTCGTTCATTCAAATCTCCGCCGGTCACCTTTTTGGACTGTGTTGTAATTGCCCAACCATCATCTTTGCAGACAAACAACACAGGCAAATTCCAAGCCGAAGTCAGGTTCAGCGACTCCATCAACATGCCTTGATTCATTGCCCCTTCACCGAAAAAGGCAACCGCGATCGCCCCTAAGTGTAACTGTTGTGCCGATAGCGCAAAGCCAGCCGCAATGGGTCCTTCTGCGCCGACAATCCCTGAAGAAGCAGCCAAGTATTCTTTAGAAAACAGGTGCATATGCCCGCCCATACCGCCGCACAACCCGTCTGGATAACCAAGGAGCTCACGCAGGATCAATACGGGGTCTACACCTCGCATAAGCAAGGCTGCGGTGCTGCGATGATCCAGAGCCATGGCGTCGTATTCACGCAAGTGCGCAACAACGCCCGCGATGATCGCTTCTTCGCCCGTTCCAAGATGCATTTCACCCGAGATCAAGCCGTCATGCCAGAGTCTAGCAATGGCTTCTTCAAACAAACGGCTTTTCAGCATAAGTGAGTAAATTAACCATAAATTTGGTGGCATAATAACCTCCGAGAATCTTAGATGGCTAACCGCGCAGTGGTTTAACCTCTTAGCCGCCTCCTATTTGGAATTACCATTTTAGGTAGTAAATGGAAATGGCTGTTCAATGTTCTACCTTTGAGATTTGGCCAAATTCACAGAAGCCGCGTGTTGGGCGCCATTTCCCAGAATTTTATTTTCTTTGTTCAATTGTTTGTCATTCCTTATATGACTTTTTCCCATTTTGCCTTGATTTCATTTATTGCAGCATCATCAGTAATATACGTTTCAAAATATCCGCAATTTGAACATACATAACTATCAAATCCTGCCCATTGATTAGTTCGCGAATCGGTTTCTTCGATCCATACTTCTAACCATTGTGATTTACTACCCCAATCAATACCTCTTGTACATTTATAAACTGTAGAAGAGTTGCATTTTGGACATTTTCCATTTTTCATATTGTTATTTTCCTTTTAACATAATTTGTTTATTCTGAGAAATTACCACAAACGATCCAATTTTAGTTGCTAGAAGGTAGGAGTGCAGTGACTGATGACGAGTCTACAGGAGCGCGTTATGAGGCGGCGATCAGTGTAAATGTCTGGCCTGAGCTTACTATTGCCTGATTATATTGGCTGAGATCACCATTAATGGCGCTATTCCTTAATTATCAAGCCATTGCATGGTGTTCATATCTTCGGGCTAGCTCACTCCCCCATATCCCTTAGTTACCCCATTTCGATGGTCAATGATTGTTCCTTGAAGAGGATAGACAAAAGCCAGCTCGTCTTTATGGTCGTGAATCGGGCCGAAGATCTTCCAGGTTTTATAGTCACCAGGCACATTCTAAATTAGCGCTCTGCTATGCCCTCCATTTCAGAGGCAAGGTCAAGCGCTCTTAATAGCTTCACCATAATGCCTTTCGTCCCAATGATTGCCTGCTCTTATTTCATCGTGATCTCCTTTCCGTACTTTCTAGCTGCCCACCGGTATGCGCTTCACCTGCAATAAGCCGAGCACAGCGAGGTGAAGCTTGTCGGCTGGACGCGCAGGTAAAGCAGATCAATTTTAATTGGACGTTAGCTTGCCACACCTCTTTCTTCTTTGGGCATTAGCAGCAAGAATAGCAAAAAGAATAAGCCCGTAAGAAGACCGGATATCCAAATGAATACGCTAGAAATTCCTACCGTAATCCCCAGCAAGACAATGACAAGTGTAGGTAAGGCATTATCGATTAACCCCGCCTTGAGAATTGCTACATTGCGAAGGGGATCTCTGTATGCGAACCAATAGGCGACTCCCCAAGCAGTAGCCGCTCCGCCAAAGAATCTGAGGTAGATGGGATCTTCAGGGATGGGTATTCCAAGCATAGCGAGAAGGGACAAAGGTCCAATAAGGGCGGGTAACCCCCACAATAGAATAGTGATAATGGTCTTAATGAATAAGACTCGTCGTAACCAGACGAGTCTGAGGTCTGTCTCCATGCCATATACTCCTTTCTCCTTTGCTTTGGCGATACTACCTATTCCACCGAACTATTTAGTTAGAATGATTCTCACTAAACTTCAAAATAGTGAAAATAATTCCACTCATTAGTTTCTATAATAATATTATAGAACCCCATACCTAAAAGTCAATAGTTACAATATGTTATTTTTCAGCGAATTGGTAACCAATTAAATATTTCGCTAAAATGTCACCTTATGGAAACAAGGCGATGACAATCAAAGAACAACACAAATTTAATAAATGGTTGCGACCCCATAGCTCCGCTAGCAGGAAAAGGAGGTACAAAGCCAAAAAGATAACTGCAAGAACAGCGGTGGATTTATTAGGTATATCTGTCCGTTATTTTCGTCGTTTGGTTACAGCTTATCGGGAGAGAGGATAGCAGCTCTAGCACATGGTAATCGGGATGAATTCAGCCTTGGAAACCACCCGCCCATTATCCCTGGCGTAAGCCACTGGTTAATATAGACATAAAATAAAAAAAACAATATAGCTTCGGGATGCCTTTATTTTCATTGGTTTACAATTCTTTACAAGGTGACATTTCCTTTTTCAATTGAAGTGTCATTTTCCCTGCACAAGGTCAAGGACAATTTTTAGTTTAAGGGTATTTTTCTTAATCGAAGACTGTTGGACACAACAAAGACGCTACTAAACGCCATCGCGCCAGCAGCAAGCATCGGGTTGAGATATCCCAAAGCAGCAGCTGGAATTAAGATAATATTGTAAAAAAATGCCCAAAATAAATTCTGTTTGATGGTTTGCAGGGTCTTTCTCGATAAACGAATGGCGGTTACAACACTGGAAATATCCTCTCGAATCAGGACAATTGGTGCGGCAGCGATTGCCACATCCGTGCCACTACCTATCGCAATTCCAACATCCGCCTGTGCTAAAGCGGGCGCATCATTGACTCCATCGCCAACCATGCCGACGATTTCACCCTTTTCCTGTAAAGCTTTGACTTGCGCAGCTTTTTCACCCGGCAGTATCTCCGCGAATACGAAATCAATACCAATTTTATTTGCAATAACACTGGCTACCTTTTGATTATCCCCGGTTATCATCGCCACTTTCAAACCCATTTTCTTTAATTCTGTTACTGTCTTTTCTGCATTCGGTTTTATTGTATCTGCGATAGCAAATATCGCATGTAATTTTCCGTTGATATTTACATAAACCACTGTTTTCGCTTCTTGTTCTAATTGATCAATGATGGATTGATACTGGTGTATTTCGCTGTCACTGATTTGTACTCCTAATCGGTTGGCAATAATGATGTAAAATCCATCCACTTCCCCTTCAACACCCACACCAGCAATGGCATTGAATCTATCCGGGTTTATTAAACTCAAGCTTCTCTCTGTTGCCTCTGCAACAATCGCTTCACCCAACGGATGCTCACTCCCTTTTTCTAACGAACCGCACAATTGTAATATTCGATTTTCATCCATCTCCGGATTAAGAACAATCACATCGGTAACCTTTGGTTGTCCTTTCGTAATCGTTCCAGTTTTATCGAAAACAATTGTGGTTGCCTTCCCAGCTCTTTCCAACGCTTCGCCTGATTTTATCAAAATACCAAGCTCAGCACCGCGCCCTGTTCCAACCATAACCGCTGTCGGTGTCGCTAAACCCATCGCACATGGACAGGCAATCACCAACACTGCAACCATACGGATAATAGCTGTAGAAAGTATTTCGGACATCCCTGGATGGAAATTGGGGACGATAAAGAACCAGATGAGAAAAGTGATCAGCGCAATCAAAATCACAATTGGGACAAAAACAGCTGAAACTTGATCAGCAATCTTTTGAATAGGCGCCTTGCTGCCTTGCGCTTCTTCCACTAGCCGGATGATTTGAGCCAGTGCAGTGTCCTTTCCAACTTTGGTCGCTTCCACTTTTAGAAATCCCATCTTATTGATTGTGGCGCCAAATACATTGCTTCCTATCGCCTTGTCTACCGGCATCGACTCCCCGGTCAGCATAGCCTCATCCACCGTGGAGTGCCCTTCAATCACAATCCCATCTACGGGTATCTTTTCACCGGGATGGACAAAGATAATATCACCTACACGCACTTCATCCACGGGAACATCGATTTCGTTCCCATCACGGAGGACATGAGCGTTCTTGGGACGTAACGAAACCAGCTTCTTGATTGCTTCACTTGTATGACCTTTCGCGCGCGCTTCGAGATATTTTCCGACTTTGATCAATGTGATAATCATCGCAGCGGTTTCAAAATAAACATGCCCCTCTAGTATTCCTAAAGCGATTGGGATACTATAAAAATAAGCGGCAGAAGAACCCAATGCGATTAAAACATCCATGTTAGCAGATCTATTGCGGATTGCTTTATAGGCTCCTACATAATATTGCCAGCCGACATAAAATTGAACCGGGCTCGCCAACAAACCCATCAATATATTTGCCCAACTAGAATGAGCGATCTGATGGGGCAAAAGGTTGAAATCCCGAGCCATCGAAAAGATAAATAGGGGTACAGTAAATATCAACCCCACCATCAAATAATGTAACTGTTGTTGGATTTCACGTTGACGGGCATGTTGTTCTGCATCTTCATCTTCTACTTTGGTTTCCAGCAAGGAAAACCCGCTTTTATAAATTCTTGTGCGAAGATCGGACTGATTTATTAAGGTTGGAATATATTTGATATCGACACGATGCGTTACGAGATTCGTCTGGACATCGAGAACGCCATCCATCTCCTTGAGCTTGCTGGCTAAACGATTCAGGTCAGTTTGATCCCCTGCATCTCTCAAGTAAAACTCAGCTTGTCCTGTAGCGATGCCATAACCGGCTTTCTCGACCCGCGCCATAATGCTCTTCAAATCGGTTAATTGCGGGTTAAACTCTACCACTGCCCGTTCCGAAGATAAATTAACATTGGCGGTAGTGACACCGTTGACCTTCTTCAGGTTGCGCTCAATGGTAGCAACGCAGTTGGCACAGGTCATACCGGTTACCGGTAAAACTACTTGTTTCGTATCCGTCATGGGATTGGATTAATCTGCTGCAGGATAATTGATTTCGGCTAATACTTTTTTGATAACGGTTTCATCGGCAGGTGCATCGAAAACAATTTTCGCGGTTTTTGTAGCCACATCTGCCTCGACACTCTTAACACCAGGCACTTCACTTAATTCTGATTGAATGGTATGAACACAGTGATGACAAGAAATATTAGGTATATGATAAGTGACAGTATTCATTTTGCTACCTCCAAAATTAGACTTTTGTTGCAGTAATAAATAACTCGGATATTTCTTTTAATACCCTTTCACGTTCAGCAAGGTCTTCTCCACGAATAGCTGTAATGACACAAGTATTGAGATGGTCCTCCAAAATCATGGCGGAGATCTTGTTCAGGGCTCCCTGGACCGCTTGAATTTGGCGAATGACATCGACACAATAAGCTCCTTCATCCACCATGTTCTCGATGCCTCTTATATGCCCTTCAATAGTTTTTAGACGTTTTAAAACGACATCTTTTTTCATCATTTTTTCCTACCCCCCCCACACGGGTAGGGGTATATGTATTTTATCCTATTAAACATTTTTGTCAAGCTTTTTAATATATTTTAGACTTATTGGATGGAATTTAGACTGTTTTCAAGTTCTTCTTGGCTCACTCCCCCAATCCATTGTTTCACTATTTTTCCATTACCATCAATAAGAAAGAGATGAGGTTGATATTGATAACCTAACGCTTGTTTGAATTGTGCGGTCCTTGGATCATCAATATCTAAAAACACAAAACGAATTGTTGAAGAATATTTTCTTTCTAAGAAATTCATTACCGGTGCCATACTTTTGCAAGTCGGACACCAAAAAGCAAAAAATTCGATTAATTGATAACCACCTGATGCGAGCTGAACCGTGGTTGGATCGGTAGCGTGCAGGCTTACATCGACAACTGATAAAGTTGGTTGACTGGACGATGATTGCACTGTCCCAGAGATTGATCCGGCGGTAGCTTGCACCGTCCCGGATAGTGGTCTGGCGGTAGCTTGCATCGTCCCGACTGGTGGCGCGACGGTTGGCTGAGTTTGTGAAATTCCTGCTATAGATGGCTGAGGATAAGGTTGCGGGATCTCAGGGTTATTTGGCTGGGGATAGGATTGAGAATTCCCGCTGTTTAACGGTTGTGGATATGCCTCCCCAGTCTCGGTTATTGCTGGAGAAGGATAGGCTCCATCCCCTACCATCATAGTTTGAGTAGGAATCACAATTTCTTGAGTGACGGTTGGATTTGCTACTGAAGTCAGAGTAGGAACGAGCGGGATATTATTGAGCGATTTTGGGGTTTCGCTCTGTTGAGGTGTTGGTGAAGAATGGATATTTTCATTGTTAGAACATGCTATTAACATTATTACGAGACACAACGATAATATTCTATTTCGTAATTTCATGGTACACTCTTTTGTAATAAATCTTTTCGCTTCTAGATTCTAATCGAAAAACAGGTTATTTTCTTACCACACTACAAATAAAATGAAGGACAATTTGATCTACCGTCATAGAAAACTTATTTTATTCACTTATATACTGTTTGGTTTCCTTATTTTAATAATTACCCGCTTACCCCAAAGCGCTATTGCTGAATATCACAACTATTCTCAACCCGTAAAAGGGTTTCAAGCTCCTGATTTTTCATTAGAATCCATACAGGGAGATTATGTGCGCCTTAGTGATTTGCGCGGGAAGGTAATCCTTTTGAATTTCTGGGCAAGCTGGTGTCCTCCCTGTCGTTATGAAATGCCCACGTTTCAAAAACTTTTTCAACAATATCAGAACCAAAAATTCGTTCTATTAACGATTAACCTGACTGCTCAGGATTCTACGAACGCGCTGGATGCTTTTATCCAAAAGTACAATCTCACACTCCCGATCTTATTAGACAAGGACGGTAAAGTCGCCCGCACTTATCAAATTCAATCCCTCCCAACCACCTTTATTATCGGCGCCAATGGTATCATCCAAGATATCATTTACGGAGGACCTGTTTCCGAAACACTGTTACAAATCCGCATTAATCAAGCGCTGAAACCATAAACAATGTTCCCTATACTTCATATTGGACCCATTTCAATTCAAACTCCAGGGCTCATCCTTATTATTGGGCTGTGGATAGCTATTTCTCTCTCCGAAAAACTACACGAAAAACAAGGGATTGCTTTTGAACCCATCCAGCAAATCATCTTTTACAGCTTGATTTTCGGCATCGGTTTTGCCCGTTTATTTTATGTATTTACATATCCAAAATATTTTTTTCAATCACCTATCAACATCATTTCGCTAAACCCAAGCCTTCTTGACCCCTGGGGTGCCATTATTGGCATAGCTCTGGTTATCTTGTGGTATGTCCGCCGATTAAAATTAAATCCTGCCAGCACTTTCGATTCATTATCCATTACCCTCTCCATATTTTTAATCTTTATCAGCCTGGCAGACTGGGCTGCGGGTGGACAGATTGGCGTTCCAACCCGCCTTCCATTCGGTATGTATTTTCAAGGCGAATACCGTCATCCAGTACAGCTCTATCAAATCCTATCCTCGACCCTGATAACCCTTCTTCTCCTAAAGATATTTATGAAAAAAGGGGAACGAAAACCTGCCCAGTTAACTACCTTATTTATCTTCTTGGTTTCAACTGCCCAACTCGTGATTTCAGGTCTTATCTTGAACCAAGATACCATTATCGCTGGTTTTCGACTTAGTCAACTTTTTTATTTTATAATTGGATTGGTTTCTCTTTATTATTTACTCAATTTTCCTGGGACAAAACGGGTGACAAATGGATAAAATCTTTATAAAAGAACTCATTGCACGTGGAATTATCGGCGTCAACCAGTGGGAAAGGGCTGTTCCACAAGAAATTGTGATCTCGATAACGATGTTTGTGGATACCCGCCCTGCGTCACAAAGCGACGATGTTGGGGATACTATTAATTATAGTGAGATTTCAAAACGTGCATTACAGTTAGCAGAGACACAAAAACGACTAACGGTTGAATCATTAGCAAACGACATCGCCAAAATGTGTTTGGAAGATCAACGCGTTAGCAAAGTAATAGTACGGGTTGAAAAACCTGGCGCAGTGCGCTTTACCAAGTCTGTCGGTGTAGAAATCGAACGTACCCAATCCGACTACCGGGATAATTAAAACATTGGCGCTGTGCCACGCGAGATATTGTCCAAAAATTCCTGTCGTGTGGCGATATTCTTCCGAAAATAACCCAACATAGAAGATGTTGTCATACGGGCATCGTGTTTCTTCACCCCGCGCATCGTTGCACACAAATGTAAACCTTCCACCACCACTGCCACCCCAATGGGATGTAACAGTTCATCAATAAACTCAGCGATTTGGCGTGTCATTTTCTCTTGCACCTGCAATCGATGGGCAAACATATCCACAATGCGAGGGATCTTCGAGAGGCCAATTATTCGCCCACGCGGAAGATAGGCGACATGCGCTCTTCCGATAAAAGGCAACATATGATGTTCACACAAGCTGTAAAACTCGATATCCCTAACCAACACCATTTCATCATACGTTGCTTCAAAAACCGCTCCATTCACCAATGCAATGGGATCTATGCGATAACCTGATAAAAGCTCTTCATACATCCTTGCTACACGCTCTGGAGTTTTTAATAACCCTTCACGCTCCGGGTTTTCACCAACTGCTTTTAATATTTTTGCAACCGCATCCTCGATAGTTGGTTGGTCAATCTCACTATCCACATATATTTCTGCAATTCGATAAAGTGCTTCTTTATCATATTCCATAAATAAATACCTTCGCTAATAAATTTGTGATGCAAGTTTAACCCCCCTGACGTATAACGTCAACATTTTGTAAAATATTTAAGGATAAGTTTATCTTATAAAGGAGCTATCCTGTAAAGATAGCTCCTTCAAATTAACTTTATCGGATTTCGGGTTCTATAATCCCATAGCTACCATCGCGCCGTTTATATAAGACATTGATCCCATTCGTTTTAATATTATAAAAAACAAAGAAGTTATCGTGTCCCAATAAATTCATTTGTTCAATCGCTTCCATCTCATCCATGGGTACCAACATGAATTTCTTGCGGCGCGCAATAATCGGTTGTTCGGATTCCAATTCTTCTTCTACAGCAGAAGCAATTACTTCGGCTGCACTACGCCCATCTCCACGACCGCGATAGTGTTTTCCTTTATATCTCTCAATACGGCGTTGGATCTTATCCAAAGCGGTATCTAATGCAGCAAAGATATCATCTGCTCTTTCCTCGGCGCGGAGGATAAATCCTTTACCCCTTACGGTTATCTGGGCAATCTGTCGGTCTGCAGCGCTGCGGGCTGCTTTCTCATAAGTAACATCCACGCGGGCTTCTTCAATGCCCGGCAGGTACCGATCTAATTTTGCCACTTTTGTATCAACATATTTTTGCAATCGCTCACTTACATCCATGTTTCTACTAATCACTTCAACTGGTACCGTCATACAAACCTCCTTATTTAATTTGATGAATAGTTCGAGCCAGTGTTAAACCATAAACCTGGTTTGCTCCAGCTATCTTTAATGCTTTTGCACAAGCATTTAATGTCGATCCTGTAGTAGTCACATCATCAACAACCAAAACCTTCTTCCCTGCTACCAAATCACTCTTTGCCTGGAACGCATCCAAGACATTCTCCTGCCGTTCCTGCACGGACAACTTTACTTGCGAATCTGTCTCACGCACCCGTTTTAGCACTTTACTGTGATAAGGGATTCGGGTCGCTAAAGATAATGGATATGCTAAAAGCGACGCCTGATTATATCCACGTTCTCTGAACCTAACAACCCCTAAAGGCACTGCTGTTATTAAATCAATATCCCATGCTAAATGATGGAAGAGTTCTATGAGATGCAATGCAAAAATATCCCCCAACGCAATATCGCGATGATATTTCAAGCGGTGCAACGCGGTACGAAGGGGTTCTTGATAAAAAGCATACGCCCGAATAGCATCGAAGAATGGTTCATTGGTTGAACAATTTATACAAATTTTTTCCCCTTTGGTTGGTATGCCACATTTCAGGCAATATGGGGGGTGAATTTCAATAACTTTACTTTGGCAATCAGCACACCACCGAATGCCACCTTTACCACAACCAGCGCAATGTGGTGGATACAACCAGTCTACCAGCTTCCAAAACGAGCGGTAAATCCAAAAGCTGTAGCTGGATGATGCTCCTGCTACAGAATATTCCATCATATTAACCGCCAAACAAAATACCCTTTAGAGCTGATCGGAGCAAAAGTAAAAGAGCCGGTGTCATCAGGACGATACAGATGGATGGGAAAATTAACAAAGCAAGTGGAATGAGCATTTTGATTGGTGCTTTATGGGCTTCCTCTTCAGCTAGTTGACGGCGGCGGATTCGCATTTGATCGGATTGGATACGTAAAACTTTCGCCATGCTCACCCCCAATTGCTCGCTCTGGATAACCGCTGCTACAAAACTTGTCATTTCCGATATACCAATTCGATCCGCCATGTCTTTCAATGCTTCACGACGCAATTTTCCTAACTGCATTTCTCGTAACGCACGGCCAAATGCCAGGCTTAACTCGTTATCCCATTTCTCAGCTACTTTAGCCATTGCGGCATCAAAACCCAAACCCGCCTCAACGCAAATGGTTAATAAATCCAATGCATCAGGCATCGCTTTTCGAACTTCATGCTGGCGACGTTGAATTCGGCTTGTCAATAACAACTCTGGAATATAAAAGCCTAAAATGGTGAATATTGCAATGACTAAAAACTTCCTTCCCCAACTCCAATCCTTAAGTCCGATGGTAAATAGAAACATGATAATTCCGCCAGCCATTAAAGCCACAATAAAACGAGAAGCCCAGAAAATAGTTGGATCTATCCCGCGCGGGCTTCCTGCTAACTCTAATTTATGGGCTGTGCCTTGCAAGGCGGATTGTGGAGTAAATCGTGTTGCGAGCTCTCCTAATTTCCGAGCGAGAGGGAAAATCACCCGTTCTGCAAAAGGTTGTGAAAGTTCAATTTCTTCAAGCGATTTAACATCCCCCCGATCGGCTACTTCGGCTAACCTTTTTTGTAAAGGATCTTCCCGATTCGCTTCACGCAAACCGATGATGGTCAATATTACTGCACCAATAATGACCAATACGACGAGAATTATTATTATCATAGTCATGGTGAGCCTCCTGCTCCTACCATAAAATTAAACTTCGATAGACGCAATCTTATTCATCACGAAATATCCCGCGATAATCATCAATCCACCAATGACCAACATGGTGATACCAATAATCCTTGTTTCGGGATTGAAAAATTGCATCATATAAGGGCGATTGACCAACCAGAGGATTACGGCAATGATAAAAGGCATCGAAGAAAGGAAACGCCCGGAATACACTACCTGGGAAGTTAATACCCGAATTTCACCTTTAATTCTTACCCGTTCTCGTATGGTGTGAGAAATGGTATCTAGAATTTCTGCTAAATTTCCACCTACTTCTCTTTGAACATTTATTGCAGCAATAATTAAATCCAGATCATCACTGGGAACCCGGCGCATTAAATTATCCAAAGCCTGTTCCATCGGTATGCCAATTTGCATCTCTTGCACTACCCTGCGAAA
Organism: Anaerolineales bacterium; assembly: GCA_034436035.1. Lineage (GTDB taxonomy): Bacteria > Chloroflexota > Anaerolineae > Anaerolineales > UBA4823 > UBA4823. The sequence continues at coordinate 7,283 of DAOTVW010000027.1, read as the reverse complement.
TTCATCAGCGATGGGAGAGGGCATCTCTTTGCTTACAGCTTCCATAGCTTGCATGGTCGAGTAACCAGCCCGCAAGCCATTGACCATGAGGTTTAGCATATCCGCTAACTGATTATTAAAAGCATTTAAACGTTGGTTTTTCAACCTGGTCACGTAAAAACGTGGTAACCATGCGCCAAATATTACCCCAATCATCGTAAAAATGATATTTCGACCGCCAAATAACCAGGCTAATCCGCCCACCGCAACAGCAGCGATGATCATCACTGCAATATATTCACTGGGTTTTAATTTTAAATCCGCTCTGGCGAGTTCACGGGCAACGCTTTCTCCCCAAGAAGAACGTTCGAGACGGACATTTAACCAATCTCCAACTGGTGTTGTTTTTTCTTTCTTCTTACTACCTTTTTCTTCTTGTTCAAGAATATAGCGGCCTAACCTTTCCTCGACCAGCGAACGCTCACTGGTGATGGTTACAACAAATCCCATCACCAATAACACAAAAACGATACCTCCACCTACAATTAATATTAATATCAGTGGATCCATGCGCTTTTCCTTATGCTAATAACGCCGCCGTTCGCCAATTCCAAATATCGAAGCCGGTAAATGAATACCCGCTGCTTCAATTTTGTCAATAAATTTAGGCCGCAGCCCCGTTGGTTTTAACCGACCAACGACTTTTCCGTTGCTATAACCAGTTTGCTCAAACACGAAGATATCGGTTAAAGTAATTACATCTCCTTCCATGCCGCTGACTTCGGTAATATTCACAATTTTGCGCGTACCATCTCGAAAACGTTCTTGATGAACAACCAAATCAATCGCAGAAGACACTTGCTCACGGATAGCCCGTACTGGCAGATCCATTCCCGCCATTAAAGCCATTGTTTCGATGCGTGCTAAAGTGTCGCGCGGGCTATTTGAGTGAGCGGTGGTCATGGATCCATCATGACCAGTATTCATTGCTTGCAACATATCTAGCGCCGCTTCATCGCGAATTTCACCGACGATGATCCGATCCGGACGCATACGCAAAGCATTGATGACAAGCTGGCGAATGGTAACTTCTCCCCGTCCTTCAATGTTTGGCGGTCGCGATTCCAAAGTAACCACATGCTCTTGCCGCAGTTGCAATTCCGCCGCGTTTTCAATCGTGATGATGCGCTCATCGTTTGGTATGAATTGGGATAATACATTGAGCAACGTAGTTTTACCAGAACCAGTACCACCAGATATCACAATATTCAATCGTGCTTCTACACACGCTTTTAAAAATTGCACTGCTTCAGGAGTAATCGTGCCAAACTCGATTAATTGCTCAATGGTCAACGGATTTCTAAAAAACTTACGGATCGTGATCGTTGGACCAACCAGCGAAATGGGCGGGATAACTGCATTGACACGGGAACCATCTGGCAGACGAGCATCTACATACGGACTTGATTCATCGATCCGGCGACCCATTGGAGAAACAATTCGGTCAATGATGCGCATTACATGTTCATCGCTTTCGAAAGTGATCGGGACACGATGGAGTTTCCCGTCCCTTTCGATATAGATGTTCTTCGCTCCATTGACCATGATTTCGGTTATTTTGTCATCTTCGAGTAAAGACTGTAATGGACCAAAACCTAAAATCTCGGCAACAATCTGTTCAAATAATCGCACCCTTTCTGGACGAGAGAGGACAATATTTTCTTCCGCTAAAATTTGGTCAAATAAATCTTGGATGGTATTGCGCACATTTTCGACTTTGTTGATATCCACATTTGGGTCAAGTTCCGATAATAAACGGTTTTGAACACGCGCCTTGAGGTCGTAATACGTGCCTGCAGACGCCAATGGGGGTGGCACTACCCTGCGCACCTGAGCAGCAGCTAATTTTGCACGTGCCTCAGCATCCCCATTGGCGGGTGCTGGTTTTTGTCCTTGCTCTAATCTGCGTAACAATGACATATTACCCTACTTCCCTCTCATCTACCGACTAATTTTTCCAAATATATGTGCCATTTTATTCCCACTAGCGGGTTCCACTTCTGCAATTTTTGTAATCCGTTGGCGGACATTTTCTGCTAGTTGCAAGTAGCTTTTGGCTAATGGGCGTGTCTTATCGCCCAACATAAACGGTACGCCACGATTAATCGAAGGAATGACGACCCGCTCATCAAACGGTAAAGAGACCGAAATTTCATATTTAAAACTCTCGCTAATCTTCTCTGGTGTAATTCCGATACGCTTATCGTAGCGATTTAATACAAAAAGAACCCTTTCACGATCAATATTGAGCACTGTTAATAAATCAAAAAGTAAGCGAGCATCTTTGATGGCAGGGATTTCTTGGGTTGTCAATAAAATAATCACATCACTCAAATCCAATGCTGCCAAGGTAATATCGGTCAGGTATGAGGAGCAATCCACAATTACATAAGAAAACATCCGTTTTAGATATTGTAATACTTTCGAAAATTGCTCGCCGCTCACGCTTTCCGCATATTCTGGTCTGGCCGGTGCTGCTAATATTTTCACTCCGGCAGCGGAATAATTAATCAGTACGCTTTCAACAACCTCGCTATCTAACTCATCCGCTCGCGGGGCGAGATCAACAATGCTGTTTTTCCCACGTTCATTGAAGAAGATTGCAACATCACCAAATTGTAAATTTCCATCCACAAGGACAACCGGGGTTTCATTACTCTGTAAGGTAACACCTAAATTTGTAACGACAGTCGTAGATCCTACACCACCTTTAGGACTATATACCGCGATAATTTTCCCATTCAAACCACCAACGATGACACCTGCCCCACTGCCATTATTCCCTGCAGTTGCAATAAGCTTTGCCCTTTCCTCCGCAGCCATTATCCCCGCTCTTTTTACTGCGGCAGTTAATTCATCTACAGTAGGCGGTTTGGATAAGTAATCTCGTGCTCCGGCGAGCATTGCTCGTCTCATATAGTTCGGATCACTTTGAACGGAAAGAATGATAATTTGGGTTGGTTGATTACTTTTGCGAATTGCTTCCGTGGCGGTGATGCCATCCATATCCGGCATATTGATGTCCATAATCACCACATCTGGCTTGGTTTGCCGGGTTATTTCAATTGCCTCTTTTCCGCTGCGCGCTGCACCGACAACTTCAATGTCCCGTTCAAATTGAAGCAATTTTCGCAGATTTTCGCGAGTCTCTGCAATATCATCAACGATTAATACACGTACCTTATCACTTGTCGCCATAACACCTAATCTTTTTGATGATTATACCCATTTATGGTACTGGCGTTGGGGTCGGATTAAAAGTAATCGCAGGCATTACCGCATTATCTTTCCGGGGTTCTAGACCATAAGGTAATTTCACTGGAATGGGTACATTATACTTATTCAAATAATACTGAAGAGTTTCCGCTTCAATCTGAACCCGGCTATCATCACCAGCTGAACGCAAATGTAAAGTAAATTGAGCGTCATTCGCCATCAAGAAAGTCAACATTAACGCATCTTGTGGTGAGACAATGAGGCTGACAAAATCCGGGTTTGGTTTCGCAGCGGGCGTAGGTGCTGCTGCAGGGGGTTGTTGCTCAGGGGGATTGCCTGCTTGAGCAAGAGCCGACTGATTGTTTCCACTAAATCCCGCAGCATAGTTACCCACTCCTAGAACCGTGACATCTTGAAGCACCACCTGCGCAACCATGCGCGGCCTTTGCCCTTCCGAAGGTAGCACTAAAATGGGTTGCCCAAGACCTGGTATAGTTTCCACCCTTCCCGCAGAACCGCTTACGCTTTGGGGAAGGTTTGCCGGTCCCGCAGTAAGGTAGTTTGCGGGTTCCCTCACCCCAGGAGCCAACACATCCGCTCCAGCATTAGGTAATTTCGTTTGAAAATCCGTGTCAATATCTACAATCGCGTGCACAACCGCAATATTGACATGATCTCCAGCCTGAACGGGATAACTGGCTTTCGTTAATTTCTCAATTGGGATCGCAATAGCCACACTGCCACGCGGAATAATCAAAGCCGTGTCCGACCCATACTGAGAAAGTTCATTCGCGCTGGTGGCTAACATGCTGTCCATGAGGATAAATCCAGCGGGTAAATCAATTTTTGCCAGCTTTCCTTCAACATCCTTCAAGTCCGATAACATCCCTTGTAAAAAAAGCTGGCGCTGAATCGGTACTAAGCTAACCACATCGCGGGTTACCGGGCTGCCGCGCGGAATCTTTTGCGTAGTTACAAAAACATTAACAATATCAACCGCCTGGGTTGTAGTGGCGGTTTCACCCGGAGCTGTGCGGGTGGGTCTGATGAACCTTTGATAGACCAAAACCACCGCGACTAATCCTATCAATACAATCAAAGCTAATAAGAAAAATATTCTTCCTCGTCGCATGTTGCCCTCCAGGAAAAATGGGTCGAATAAAATGGTGTTGGGGAAAATTTCATTTGCATATATTATATATTGGAAATGACATTCAAGATATGCCTCTCCCCAACAATTTTGTAAGTATCATTGAATATATCATCCTTCCAACCTCTTATTCGGTATTTAAGTATAGTTTACACGAAATCTGCCCTAAATGCTATAGATTTATTAGATTTTTTCTTATAGTGCAATTTAAATGCCAGAGCCCTGGTACATCTCAGGGCTCTCTGCTTGGTGATAAAGTAATTTTGACTAGGAATAAATATTAAATGTTGGACATGATATTGCTGAATACGTTACCAATTGCTGGTCCGAGTAATGCGAGAATCGCAATGACAACAATCGCTACGAGTACCAGGATTAACGCATACTCCACTAAACCTTGACCTTTTTCCTTGGGTGCGAATAACATGATTTTTTCTCCTTTCTATCGAAACTATCCATTCATATTCTGGATTACTACTATTATAGAGAATCTTTTAATTTTTTGCAATAAGCAATTTATGAAATAACCTTTGCAATTTTGTTAGGCGGCATTCTCTACAATCGGAAGAGTAAATTTAATTTTACTCCCTTTTCCGATTTGTGAATCAATCAAAAACGTTCCTCCTAATAAATCGACTCGATCGCGAATAACCTTCAATCCCATGGTGGTATTTTTTTCAATGATCTGCGGATCGAAACCTTTTCCATTATCCATCACTTGCACCTCAATCTCGCTCTCTGTCAGGGTAATTTGGATTTGAATTTGATTTGCCTGACTGTAGCGAATGGCATTATTAAGTAATTCCTGAACTGCGCGAAAGATCATCACTTCCAGATATGGCTCCAACCTCCGTTCCATCCCATTGATGGTTAATTGAAAAGTGACACCCGGCGTAGTCTGTAATGCATCCACATACCTCTTCAATGTAGGAAGCAATCCCAGGTCATCAAGCATCATCGGGCGTAACTCAAAAATAAAATCCCGCACTTTTTGGAATGTCTGGGTTGCAGAACTTTTAAGACTCTCTAACTCTTCCTTTGCCTTTTGCGCATCCAGATCGAACAAGCGCATTGCTATTTCAGTTTGCAAAATAAAATTGGAAAGGGATTGAGCCGGACCATCATGCATCTGGCGGGATAAACGCTGGCGCTCAGCTTCCTGTGCCTGAATGATCATCTCGATCCCTTCAACTGGATCGAAACCAGCATGGCTTGCCTCGATTTCTGCGATTCCTTTGTGGAGTTCTTCCTTTATCTTTTCCAACATCTTTTTTTGTTCTTGTAAATGATTTCGATCACTCTGCAACTTTTCCACATTACCGCGCATCAAGAATAACCTTTGTTGGGCTTCTAAAGCATTTTCAAATGCCGATGGTATCCCCCCCGCGGTAACATTTTGAGATTGGGTTTGAATTTTTTGTAATTCTGCAGTTACAGATGCGTTCTTCTTAGTAAGTTTTTCTAATTCCATTTGGGATTGATTCAGCAGTGCTTCATTTTCAACGATCTCTTTTTCTTTTTCTGCAATGAGCTCATCGATAAACTCATTGATCGAATTCATGATCACAAGCGGGGTTTGATCTCTACGTGTCTTCATATTCTATTCCTTATTAGATTGAGGATGGTTAAATAACCAATCATGTTTCAATGCATAGAGAGCTGCTTGGGTGCGATCTCCCACCCCTATTTTTCGCATAATCGCAGTCACATGGTTCTTAACGGTCTGGTGACTTATCCCCAGGGTTTGGGCAATTTCTTTGTTTGTTCGTCCTTGAGTTAGGAAAAGCAACACATCCCGTTCGCGCGGAGAAAGGGATTCTAAGGGATTTCTTCTAGTAACCATCGGAGGAAGTACTAATTCAATCTGATCTTGTAACCAATTTTGTACTTCTAACTTGTTCATCCGCCGACCTTCAATATAGTAAAAACCCTTTAAAACAGAACGGATGATCTCGACCAAATCCTCTGGCGCAATATCTTTCGTACAATAAGCAGCCACCCCCATTCTCATCGCATAGATAATCTGTCGTGTTTCCGAATCCGCGGTCAAGAAAATTAATTTCGTAGGCAGATTTTCCAACGCTACCGCAGCGGCCAAGGCCTGACCGTTCATCCCTGGTAAATTGATGTCGACAATCGCAACCTGTGGTTGAATTTGGCGGAGTATTTCTAATCCATGCTTTCCATCACTGGCATAGGCAACAATTTCAAAATCCGTTTCTAAGGATAAAACGTCTCCTACCCCTTGACGGAAAATGGGGTGATCGTCAATAATGATTAACGAAATTTTAGTCTGCCCGCTCACAACCAATAGTTTATCCTTCTGTAACTATTCAATCTGTCATTGCGAGGGAGCGCTTGCTGCGACCGAAGCAATCTCCAAGCTTGAGAGGGAGACTGCTTCGCTGCGCTCGCAGTGACAATTTCCTAACCGTCATTGCGAGGGAGCGCCCGCCGCGACCGAAGCAATCTCCACGTTTGTGAGTGAGACTGCTTCGCTGCGCTCGCAGTGACAATTTCCAAACCGTCATTGCGAAAGAGCGTTCCCTGCGACCGAAGCAATCTCCACGTTTAGTAGTGAGACTGCTTCGCTGCGCTCGCAGTGACAATTTCCAAACTGTCATTGCGAGGGAGCGTTCCCTGCCACCGAAGCTATCTCCACGTTTGTGAGTGAGACTGCTTCGCTGCGCTTGCAGTGACAATTTCCTAACTGTCATTGCGAGGGAGCGCTCGCTGCGACCGAAGCAAACTCCAATCCGGTAGGGAGATGGCTTTGCTTCTCTCGCCAGAACAGTCGCCATTCGGGAGACGGCTTCACAAGCTCACCACGATCGTTATTGCCTGATAACACTCCTGCAATAAAGGCTGTGTAGGTCTC
>DAOTVW010000026.1:0-13456 GCA_034436035.1 Anaerolineales bacterium | reverse complement strand
AACCCGCCGAAAAAACTGCAGGACAAGGTGAGCGCAATTAAGGCGCTCACCAGGATTATCAAAGATAAATGACGTTTTTGGTTCATAACACTCCTGACTCACCGATAAAAACTCTAGATTAACTTTTCATTTCATTCTTTGTCATCGTAAGTACGGATGAATTCTTCCGCCTTTTCAACCAGCTCGCGATTTCCGATAAAAAGGGGCACTCGTTGATGCAGTTGATCAGGGACGATTTCGAGAATCGATTGATGTCCATCGGAAGCATAGCCGCCAGCTTGGTTCATGACAAAGGATAATGGATTCGCTTCATAAAGCAAGCGCAGTTTTCCAGTTGGGCGTTTCGGATCTTTTTTATCTGCAGGATAATAAAAGATGCCGCCCGATAGTAAAGTACGATGAAAGTCTCCAACCAGTGAACCTATATAACGTAAAGAGAGTGGTTTAATTTGACCATCTTTACCCTGGAGATATTCGGTGAATTTCTTGACCCCTTCACTCCAATAGATTTCATAGCCTTGATTAACGCTGTAATATTTTGGTTTGGCGGGGATTTGAATATTGGGGTGGGATAACAAGAACTCGCCAATTGTTGGATCAAGAGTGAAGCCATGGGTACCATTGCCGGAAGAATACACCAACATTGTGCTGCTACCGTAGAGGATGTAACCTCCTGCAACCATTTCCTTGCCTGGTTGCAAACAGTCCGCTAAGGTACCTGGCCCTTCTGGAGTGACGCGGCGGTAGATGGCGAAGATTGTCCCAATTGGAGCATTGATATCAATATTCGATGATCCATCTAACGGATCAAAGAGGAGAACATATTTACCCGCCTCAAATTTTTCTGGGATCGGCATAATATCGGCGTGTTCTTCGGATGCCATCACTGCTAGTCTGCCGGTGTGGTCATTTAGGCGGTAAATTGTCTCATCAGCCAGCTCGTCCAATTTCATTACTTGCTCGCCTTGGATGTTGAAATTTTCTGTTGTCCCCAGAATATCCATTAATCCTGCCCGGCAAGTACGGCTTGCAATATATTTACCTGCTAAAGCTAGATCATAGAGTAAAGCGGTGAGAACGCCGGTGGCTTCTGGATGGGCTTTTTGCTCTTCCAAAATGTGGCGTTCGATGGTGATGATGTTTTCGGTTGTGTAGCTCACTGGGGGGTTCATATCTTCTCCTTTTCTAGAATAGATTATTGAAGAGGCTCACTTTCGTAAATATTGTTTATATATAGTATATCTAGGAAAAGAAATTTTTGCTACATTTTTAACAATCAATTTTAGCTAAAACATACCATTCCCCTGCAATTTCCAAAAAAGTTCTTTTATACAGGTAGTTGCGTTGCAATAATTTTTCCAGTGTGGAAGAAATATCCTTTTCATTCCATTGGAACAATTTTTGAACCCAGTCACTTTTCGCATAAGCCATTGACTGGAAATAGCGGATTAAGATTTCTTGCCGGGCTTGTTGCTGTGATATCCACCGGGCATTTTCGATTATTTCTGGGAATTGGCGATGGGTTAAGTCATATATAAATGCATAGTGCCAGGGGCCCGATTCGGAGATGCCAATTGGGACTATCTTGAAATCAGCTTGCAGGTTTGCTAATGCTATATTGAAACGAGATTCGTAGTTCGGGTTTGTCAGGTGAGCTTTTTGTTTGAGTTGGATAGTATCTAATGGACCGTATTCCAAGATAGCTTCGAAAATCTGTTTGGCTTCAATAGAAAGCCTGCCCTGTACATAGGCGGTTAAAGTATCTTCTTCTGGGTCACCATAATTATCGGAAAGGGCATAGAAGTAGGGTGCCATTTCAAGGGAAAGAATGGTAGATTTTCGGCGTAATATTTTTGCATAATACCAGATCTTTTTATCCAGCATAGAATCTTTCCAATTCCAGGTAATATGAGCTGGGTCATCGTGTTGATTTGGGACAGGACGATCCCCTGCCACAGCTACCCATAAGCTGGGAAAGATAATCTCTTTAATTGGCCAGAAAAACAGGAAACCCCTTTCTTCTACATATTGAATGGCTTCTTGTAAAGAAGTAATGGGGTGGGTTATTCGAAAGGTGTTTTTTCGATATTCCTCGAAACACTCTAACGTAGTCATAGCAATTGTCCCTCGTGATTATAAGGCAAACCGTATCTTTCCATAACTGATTTTGGAACGAATCTTGTAACTATGTGTCTACAACCCGAAATTACGAGATTTTTGGTTATTTGTTGGAGTAAAAATGATTAAACCCTTTGTTGTATTTAATGAGGATCAAAACAATTTTACAATAACTTATTACGTGAATGATCAAAAAAAGCAGCAATATTTGCATAGTTTATGGAAATCCTTTAATAGTTATGATCCTGCTTTAGCTCAAACTGTAAAGATTCTGTGCCGCCCGACGAACCCAAACATGGAAGTGACAGTTGAACATTATTTACCTAGTGGTGCCCCCGCAGGGCGATATCGCGTTGAGACGTTTGTTCCATCCAAACATTCTAACTCTCGGAAGGCAATATTCACTGTTACACATAATATCAAAGATGAGAATGGTTCAAAAAACGAAGAGTACACAATGGTAGTCGTGGATCTCTCTGAGCTTCATGATGTTTGGTACTCTTTGGGAGAATATTATTTCGATCCAGCGGTTGGAAGGGAAATTGGCCGAGTTCGTCAGTACGATTTAAGCTTAGAAGATCCTCCGTTGGAGTCTTCCTATGGGCCTGTGCGGTGGATACCTTTGTTTGGGCAAGGGATGCTCCACCGTTTTGATGCCCCAGTGGGCAGCAAGCAAGAGCGTGATGCACCTTTTCCAAGCGGGCGATTTATATATGGACGTTATCCAATTTGGGTAGGAAATTGGTTTGATGCGAATCCATTTTTAAGCTGGTACATATATGGTTATCATACGGGTGCTGATCTCAATCTACCGGGTAGCAGTGCAGCAGATATGGGGAAGGAGATTTACGCGATTGGGGATGGGAAAGTGACCTATGCTGGCAGAGCGGGTACTTGGGGAAATATCATCGTCATTGCGCATCCGGAAGCAAAAGTGACTTTACCAAATGGGACAACAAGGAAACAAGCGGTTTATTCCCGATATGGTCACGTGGATAACCGCATCATGGTGAAAACAGGACAGGAAGTGCAACGGGGTCAATTACTGGGGTATATCGGATTAGCCGCCAACGCAGTAAGTGGATGGCACTTGCATTTTGATGTTTGCTATACCGATTTACTGTCTAAACGCCCTGCGCATTGGCCAAATTTGGATATGATCCGAGCAATCCAATATTCCAATCCCGAACGGGATTCACGTCCGCATTCAAGCGCTCAGTTAAATATCATGAAAGAAGTAATCAATAATTACGTGGATCCATTGAAATTTATTCGGGATAATCACGGGTAATTCTTACATTGGAATAACCTTAACCGGTGCCAAATTGACGGTCTCCGGCATCACCTAAACCGGGTAAGATATAGCCATGTTCGTTTAACTTTTCATCAACGGCAGCAAGATAAATGGGTACATCCGGATGTTTTTCCTGCATCAATTGGATGCCTTCGGGAGCGCCGATGATCCCCATAAATTTAATTTTCTTCACCCCCCACTTTTTAAGTATATCAATCGTGGCAACGGCAGATCCACCGGTAGCTAACATAGGGTCTAAAATGATACAAACCGAAACAGTTGGTTCTAACGGTAATTTATTGTAATATTCAACCGGCTTTAGTGTTTTCTCGTCACGATAGAGCCCGATATGCCATACCTCCGCCGATGGCAATAATTCCCAAACCCCTTCCACCATCCCTAAACCAGCTCTGAGGATGGGGACTAATCCAACGTTTTCCCGTAATTCAGCTCCATTAGTGAGCGCTAGTGGTGTTTGGACTGGACGGGGGCGAAGCTGTAAATCGGCAGTGGTTTCATAGGTCAAGAGAGTGGCGATTTCTTTCACTAATTCCCGAAATTGGCGCGGATTGGTGGAATGATCCCGCAAAATAGTGAGTTTATGTGCCACAAGGGGATGCGCAGATGCATATACACTCATGAGGTTACTCCATAAAAGGTCTTAAAAATAATTCGCTGAAAGAATGTAAACAACGCAATTATAATGGATTACAGGTTATAATCGTGAATATGAATGAGACAGAAAAGCGGGTGATTAACACCAACCGTCAACCAGAAGACCATTTCGACCTATCGATGCGTCCAAAACGGATGGTTGAGATGATAGGCCAGGAAAAGGTCATTCAAAATTTGCAGATATTAATAAGTGCTGCTCGCTCACGCAAAGAACCACTCGAACACGTGTTATTTTATGGGCCGCCTGGTCTAGGTAAAACCACTTTAGCGCACGTCATTGCCAATGAAATGGCTGGGAATATCAAGGTAACCTCAGGTCCAGCAATTGAAAGGCCCGGCGATTTGGCCGCTATTTTGACCAACTTACACGAAGGGGATATATTTTTCATTGATGAAATCCATCGTTTGGGGCGTGCAATTGAAGAGATTTTATATCCGGCAATGGAGGATTTCGCCTTAGATTTTGTGGTTGGGAAGGGTCCCTCGGCACGTTCACTCAGGTTAAAACTACCCAGGTTTACCGTGATCGGCGCCACTACCCGTTTGGCGTTAGTCACTGCACCCTTGCGGGCGCGCTTCGGGGCCGTTTATCGGTTAGATTTTTATGAAATTTCTGCTATGCGTCAAATCGTTACCCGTGCAGCAGAATTACTACAAGTGAGTATTAACTCCGAAGGTGTGGATGAGATTGCCAGGCGCGGCCGTGGAACACCTAGAGTCGCTTTACGTTTATTGAGGCGGGTACGAGATTATGCAACCGTTCGTGGTGATGGCACTATTAATCGAGCGATTGCGGAAGAAGCGCTTGATTTATTAGATGTAGATGGATTGGGCTTAGATGAGATAGATCGCAGGGTTTTGCGTACGATTGTAGAGAAATACAGTGGCGGTCCGGTCGGATTAAATACGATTGCAGCCTCGTTAAGTGAGGAACCCGATACAATTATGGATGTAGTAGAACCTTATCTATTACAATTGGGAATGATTGAACGGACACCCCAGGGGCGGGTAGTAACTCGCATTGGTTATGAACATTTAGGAATTGGTTACCCAAGAGAAAACCTGGAACAACCAACATTGTTCTAATTGGGAGAAAACCTTTATGACAGGCATAGCAAAATTTTTAATTATCATGGGGATTGTTCTCCTAATTGCTGGAGGGATTTTATACCTCCTGGCTAAAATAGGCATCAGTAACGTTCGCATCCCCCTTGGGCACCTGCCGGGTGATATCAACATCCATGGGGAAAATTTTACCTGCATGATCCCGATTGCAAGTTCCATCTTGTTATCCATCCTTTTAACTGTTTTACTTAATCTCATCGTTAAGCTGCTGAATCGGTAGAATGAATTTGAAAACCCAGGATTTTGACTATGAATTACCGCGGGAAAGAATAGCACAATACCCCATCGAGCCACGCGATGCCGCTCGGCTGATGGTTATCCATCGGGGAACCCATCAAATAGAACATACTTATTTTAATAAAATTGGGGACTTTTTACAGCAAGGGGATTTATTGGTTATCAATGATACACGGGTCATCCCGGCCCGGTTATATGGCAAAAAATCAGGAAGTGGTGGTAAGGTTGAGGTGTTGTTACTTAAAAAGCTAGATTCGGTATCTTGGGAGTGTCTGGTTGGTGGAAAACGGGTGAGACTTAATACCCAGGTTGAATTTGGGGATGAGATACATGGGGTGATTATCGAGGAAAAAGACAGCTCACAACGGATTATCCAATTTAACCAACCGATTGAACCGTATTTGTCGAAAATTGGGAATACACCATTACCTCCCTACATTCATTCTCACCTAGATAACCCGCAGAGGTATCAAACCGTGTATGCCCAATGGGACGGTTCTGCGGCAGCTCCAACAGCCGGAATGCATTTTACCCAACCCCTGATAAATTCCCTGGAAGAAAAAGGGATACGATTTGCAAGGGTGACGCTTCATATTGGATTAGACACCTTTGCTCCGGTTGTTGAGGATGATCCACAAGCGCATCAAATTCACACAGAATGGTGTAATGTTCCCCAAGAAACGGTTGATCTTATAAACCAGACCAAACAAGCGAACCGAAAGGTTATTGCTGTTGGGACAACCAGTGTACGAGCTTTAGAAAGTGCCGCGATACATAGAGATGATGGTTTGCTTAAGCCGTTTCAAGGAGTGACTAACCTTTATATCCTGCCAGGTTTCCAATTTAGGGTGGTAGATGCGATGATCACAAATTTCCATTTACCACGTTCGACGTTGTTAATGTTAGTTTCTGCGTTTGCAGGAAGGGAGTGGATATTAGAGGTGTACCAATTAGCGATCCAAATGGGTTACCGATTTTATTCTTTTGGTGATGCGATGTTAATTTTATGAACAATGGACAATTCTGGGACGAATTGAATGCGGAAATTATCCAGTGCCGAAAATGCGAACGTCTGGTCGCTTGGCGAGAAAAAGTTGCAATCGAGAAACGGCGTATGTTTGCAAATCAGGAATATTGGGGGAAACCCGTTCCAGGTTTTGGAGATCATAACGCTCGCCTCCTTATTGTTGGATTGGCACCTGGTGCACATGGTGCAAACCGAACCGGGAGAATGTTCACCGGAGATGCCTCTGGAGAGTTCCTGTATCGAGCGTTGCATAAAGTCGGTTTAGCCAATCAACCTAATTCTACTGGCGTGCATGATGGATTACAATTGAATCGAGCTTATATCAGCGCAGTGTGCCGCTGCGCGCCTCCAGACAACAAACCCACACCACAAGAGATTAGGAATTGCATTCCGTATTTATATCGAGAGTTAGGGGAATTAAATCTAATCGTAATAGTGACGTTGGGTAGGATAGCTTTCGATCAAATTATTGCTTACTTCCATATGCCACGGGAGACTCTTTTTCGGCACGGAGCGGAGTATGCCATACCTAATACAAAGATTAGATTAATGGCTTCTTACCATCCAAGCCGCCAAAATACACAGACTGGCCGCTTAACCGAAGAAATGTTTGACCAAATATGGGAACGAGTTATCGAAATCCTTGAAACAGGGAATGGTGAATAACATGAGAGCTGTAGATATTATTATTAAAAAGCGCGATCATCAAGAATTGACGAATGAGGAAATTGAATGGTTTATTCGGGGTTTTACCAAAGGAGAGATCCCGGATTATCAAGTTGCTGCTTGGGCGATGGCGGTACTGTTGAATGGTATGAGCGAAAGAGAGACTACCGCTTTGACGATGGCAATGGCAACCTCAGGGGAATTACTTGATTTAAGCGGTGTAGTGCCCTATGCTGTCGATAAACATTCAACAGGGGGAGTGGGTGATAAAACAACTTTGGTGGTTGCACCTTTAGTGGCTTCCTGTGGATTGGCGGTTGGGAAAATGTCTGGCAGAGGCTTGGGATTTAGTGGCGGCACATTGGATAAATTAGAATCCATCCCTGGTTATAAAGCAGAATTATCCACCGAAGAATTTCTCTCCCAGCTATCGAAAATCGGAATTGTGGTTTGTGGACAAAGCAAGGATTTAGCACCAGCCGATGGAAAACTCTATGCCTTACGCGATGTAACCGGAACCGTTCAATCTATTCCATTGATAGCATCCTCGATTATGAGCAAGAAAATAGCTGCTGGTGCGCAAGCGATCGTTTTGGATGTAAAAGTGGGGTTTGGTGCTTTCATGAAAAACCTGGCCGATGCGAGATATTTGGGTAAATTAATGGTAGCGATTGCCAGACAAACAAACAGGAAAGCGGTAGCATATTTATCTGATATGAACCAACCTTTGGGAAAGGCAGTTGGGAATGCGATCGAACTCAAAGAAGCTATTCAAACCTTGCATATGGAGGGACCCCAAGATTTTCAGGAGCATTGTTTAGAGATAGCAAGCCGCATGTTGATGCTGGGTAAAATTGCTATTACACATAAAGATGCTTACCAAATAGCTCAAACTCACTTAGAAAGCGGCAAGGCATGGAATAAATTTGAAGAATGGATCAGCTACCAGGGGGGAGATATCAGAACCATTCATCAGCCTGATTTGTTACCTATTGCTGAAAAAGAGATCAAGATACTTGCGCGTCAATCTGGTTTTATCCACCAAATCCACGCTGAAAAAGTTGGATTGGCAACCGTGTATTTAGGAGCAGGTCGGCAAAAGAAGGGTGATCCCATAGATTATGGAGTTGGAGTGCTGGTGCATAAAAAAGTCGGCGAGACCGTCCACGAGAAGGAGGTTATTTTCACCGTCTATGCCAGACCAAATTCGGAAATGGAAACGATAACAGCACTACTAAACGATGCGGTAATAATAAAAGAAAACCCCGTAGAAGCATATCCGCTATTCTACGAGGTTATTGAATAAAAAGAGAATGGATTAATTCCCTGATGTATCCGGAATAAGCCAGAAAGAAGAACCGTCGCTCTCTGGTGTCCAACCGGTTAGACCGTAATCTGTCTCCACCATCCACAATAACCAGCCCCAGGAACAAACAGGGCCACTAATTACTTTGAGATGTTCGCCTGGTAACGCGTAGCCGATGATGTTATGAGGGCTGCTGATATCGGCGCTACTGCGAATGGCATTTTTCCCGCCTTTCATGCTGACATAAACATCGAAGCTTGGACGGACGATCGATGGACCACACCCTTCAACGGGGTAATAAACATAATAGCCCGATTTTTTGAGGGAGTTCACTTCGCCATAGGTTAAGGTCGGTTGAGTGGGCAAGAAAGTTGGGGTAGGTTGAACCACTGCAACAGGGACGGGTGTTTGGGTTGCAGTTGGAGTTAAAGATGGCTCTGGAGTGACCACCTGGGTAATTACTTGGGTGACGACAATTGTTTGCGGTACTTCGCGAGTCACTTCGACAATTTGAGGGGTCGGACTAGCACAGGCCGCTAAGCTAATTCCTAGTAATATAAATATTGCTAGCATCGATAAACGCTGATGTCGGTATTTCATAAATGCTTTCTCCTTCTTAATTTGAACCCTCATCATAACCGTTGATAGGAATTTTGACAACAATAAAATTAATAACCTTTCATCTTAGAGGCATTTTTGAATGTCTGTCCACAATTTTTGGGGATTATGGCGATATGAATTACGATTGATTTCGCCGCTAACCATTTGCAATAAAGTATGGTTGAGAAACCGATTAACCACGGTCTTCATTCCAGCTTTTTCCCCATAGCGGACGACCGCCCCATTTAGAAAATCTACCTCACTTTCCTTTTTCCCTTGGGATAAATCAATGTGTAAGGAGGGCATTTTATTCCCGCGCCCCTTGCCGACAAATTGAACGAGAAGGGGTTGAGATAGTTTCAGCGGAAGGGTTTTTATTATCGCTATTAATAGCCGAACTGGAGTGGATGGCAAATCTACCACCTGGTAATGATAGTATTTCATGACTTGGAGTGCTTCTTTGATTTGTAGTGCTTCAATTTGACAGCTATACGGATTGGAAAAAATTTCATAAGGTGTCATATCCAATATGGCTGAACTGGCATTGGCTAGTAGGTTTGTTAACAATTTTGACCATTTCATGCTTTCGGCGTGAGCATATAAGCGCGTTTTTATGCCTGCTTGCGATAATGCTTCATGGAGAGTTATCGCAAGTGGATGTTCTTTGGCTATTCCGATCCCGCGTTCGGTTTCAACGATGATTTCTCCAATCCCTAAACGATTGATTGCACTCGTTACGCTGGCAGAGATAACCTTATTATTTCCGAAATTGGATCGGTAGATACTCTCGTTTTCCACTCCGTTTTGCAGGCACAATAATGGTGGTAAGCTTATTTTATAAGGGAGTAATGAGGAGACCAAATTTTGCGTGTCATAGGATTTTACTGCGACCAAGGCAATGTCATACTCGTGATGATGAAGTGCCTCTCCTAAATTCATGAAGAATTTTACCTGTTTGATATTAACCGTACCTGACTTTTTATGGAGGATAATTCCTTGTTGAGATAATTGGGATATGACTTCTGGCCGCTCAACAAAGGAGACATCATGTTCCGCTAAAGCAAGTGTTCCGCCGATATAGGAACCGATCGCACCTGCACCAAACGAGATGATCTTCAATTTTTTCATTTACTACCTCGGGCGTCTTCACGAGAATAAGGCGGATGGATCATTTTTGTCATCACCCAATTATGCGTTTGAGGATAAAAATACAGTTGGACAATGGATGTATTTTCAAATGCAAATTGTGCGCCGTAGAAATTGGGTTGTGGAAAAATGCCCAAGACGACGTACAGGATCATATTCATCAACGCTCCGTGTGATACAACCAGATAACGTCCATAAGGGCGGGCAATAAGTTCATTGATAGCTTTGCCGGCACGTAAAAAAAGCTCCCATTGACTCTCACCGGTTTGACCAATTTTGTCATACAGTGCGATAAATTCTGGGCGGGGATACTTCTGAAGCGCTTCTTCGTATTGAACACCGGAGAGCACTCCTGCATCTCGTTCCATCCAATTATTATCCAGTTCAATGGTCATCCCTAATTTTTCGGCGATAATTTCTGCGGTTTGTCTGGCGCGCGCTAATGGGCTGCTGATGAGACAATCGAATTTCTGATCCCATGAACATAAATATTGGGCAACTTGTCGGGCTTGATCGATCCCTTTGGGCGAAAGCGGAAAATCAAACTGACCCTGGTGGATCCCATTGGCGTTGCCAACTGATTCACCATGACGAACGATAGTGATTTGAAAATAATCGATGGGTTGCATTTGTTCCATATCATCACGACGGAAGATTTATTTTACCCCATTGTGGATATCCATTCAGAAATTGTTTACCCGAGACGGGTTTCTTGCCGGCTAGTTGTAGACGGATAAGCTCAAGCGCATTGTCCCTTGTCGCAATCATGGGTTTTTTATCCAGAATAAAAGTCTGGCCGGGAGCGCTGTTTTCCGGTTTCCCTTGATGAACACAAGCTTCTAGGATGATTAACCTTTGTTGGTTTAGTAGGGTATATGCGCTAGGCCAGGGGTTATAGGCGCGAATTTTCCGCCATAATTCTATGGCGGTTTCATTGAAATCAAGAAAACCATCTTCTTTTTTGATCATAGGAGCATAGGTGGCTTGGGAATCGTCCTGGGGTATCGGTTCGCATTTTCCGTTCAGATAATCCGGCAGTGTCTCTATCAATAAATCAGCACCTTCCACAGCCAGACGTTGTGATAAGCTCTGCGTAGTATCTTGTTCGAAAATGGGGATAACCCTTTGACGCAATATTGGACCTGTATCTATCCCTTCATCCATTTTCATAATTGTCACGCCTGTTTGCTGATCGCCATGGAGGATTGCCGCGGCAATGGGTGCTGCTCCGCGCCAGCGCGGCAGCAAGGATGCATGGACATTGAGACAACCATAACGCGGTAATTGTAAAACAGCTGCTCGTAATATTTGTCCAAAGGCGGCGACAATAATTATGTCCGGCTGCCAAGCCTTTAATTGTTCCCAGGCAGCTGGCTCGGTCAATTTGGTTGGTTGAATTATGTCCAGGTTCAATTTTTGAGCGAGCGTTTTAACAGGAGGGGGCGTCAGTGTTTTTCCCCTGCCAGCCGGGCGATCTGGTTGGGTAACAACGCCCTGAATTTCATATTGTTCTGCTAGCTTTTCTAAGATGGGTAATGCAAATTCCGCCGATCCCATGAAGACGATTTTAGGTTTCAAGGAAAGTTCTCCATTGAAAAAATGAAGGTTATCTGAGCAATTCTCAATAAAAAAGCCTGTTTCAAAATCTGGAAGAAGAAACAGGCTTTAATTTTAGATGGGGCGGGTGGGAATCGAACCCACAAGGAGTGTCACCTCCGGAGGATTTTAAGTCCCCTGCGTCTGCCTGTTCCGCCACCGCCCCGTGAACTACCATATATGGGGGTTAAGACCAACTCCGACCTGTAAATATGGGGGTTGTAAAATTTTTAAAAACGAGGTTTTGAAAAAGTCCTCTGGTTCTATTATAACAAATTGTCACGTTGTGACAAGGGTTTTTCAAGAATTTTCCTTTGAACGGTAACGTTTAACTCTTGCCCGGTTGGCGCACCTTTGAGAGCAATACTGCTGGCGACCATGTTCAGGTATAAAAATCCGGTGACATTCAAGGCAATTTGCAATTGGCGCACTCTTGTTAATCGTAGTGGCGAACTGGTAGTAAATATATTGCAACAAATTTTCAGGAAACACAACCCACAAAAACGAACCGGGGTTACCGGGAACGCCATTCACTTCGATATTCGCTTCTGACACCAGACCGTGAGGGAGACCTTGTAATTTTTCATTGACTACCCACGAAACAAGGATGGAAGCTTGATTTAGCAATTCCTGACCTGTCGAAGCAGGGGCTTCAAACAAGGATGAAAATTCCGAAATTGCCCATACGTCAGATAAAGATTCAACGTCATCGCTTCGAATATAAATAACGATATTGGCAAGTAAACGGATTGCAGATGCTTCTTGTAAAAAATCGATAACTTTTTCCGAGCCTTCTTCATGGTAAAGCAAACCGAAACGATTCACAAAATCAACCACATCAGAGGGCTTTTGAATTGCCGTGAAGTCGGAGAGTAAGTTACCGCAAGCAAGGGGTTCATAAATTTTAGGGTTTGACATTACAACATGGTCGCCCTTCAAAGAAGCCAGACCGTGTTTCCATGAGCGGGGATAGGTTAGAGTTGCATGCGCTTTCATAAAAACTCCTAATTTTTAATCAAAATGTAACGGTAAATATATGGTAAACCATATTTTTTAATTTGTCAAGCAATGTATTTTGGTTGTATAATGAAACGGTAAATAATATATAAACCGTTACGGAGGTATAAATGACAAAAACCAATTTGCAACTTGTAGCAATTCGGTTGCCAGCGGTGTTTTGGGATGAACTTAAGAAAATCGCCGAAAAAGAATACACTACACCATCGGCAATCATCCGAAAAGTGCTTGGCGATTATCTAAAAACGCACAACGAATCAAAGGTCGAAAAAAATGAATAGGGTTTATTTTTCCGAACAGGGTAAGCCCGTTGCCCGGCAGATTGGAGATACGCTGTTCAAGCGGGTTCGGGCTAGCGTTCACCAATTGAGGCAGCCGCCAAGCTGGGCCATTGATGAAAGGATTCTACAAGAGGCAATTAAAAATGGCGTCAAGATGGTTGAAATTTTTGACGTAGAGACTGGGAAAATTTACAAGGTTTCCATAAATTACTTCACCAAGTTCGGAATTAGATTGAATCGAGGTTTTGGTTTACAAGTTGCCTTGCCATTGAATTATTGGATTGTTGAATTTCATGGAGTTCAACAGTTGAAAATGGAGCTTGTATAAAATGGATGTAACAATTGACGATTTACTTCAACAGGCTACC
>DAOTVW010000025.1:0-27589 GCA_034436035.1 Anaerolineales bacterium | reverse complement strand
GGGTAATACTCCAGGGCTGTTTGAATTGCATGGATCGCCAGTTCGTATTTTTCACCAAACTGTTCCGAATGATAATATTGTCCCAAGATTAATTTGGCATAGAGCGCCATGGCGAGGATTTGAAGCTGTTCCGGAAAAGTCACCCAGGTATCTTCTGGAAGGGTTGTATCGCCTAGATCATTGCCGTCAGATTGTAATAACCCTTCTAAAATATGGATTCCCTTTTTGGGGTCTGTGAATTGGTAGCAATTTGATAATATGAATTGAATGTAAGGGTTATTTTGATAAGGATAACTGGCTTGTGCCAAGTCGATATCAGTGGAATGGGTGGATAGCCATTGCAGCTTTGCGGCAATCAATGCCAGGCTTGGGTTTTGGGTGGGGAAGGAGTCAATAGTTAAGGTTTCCCCATTGAAAATGCACTTGCTGCGCAGTTCAAATTCCTCTATTTTTGGTGATAACCGTTTTGAAATGATCTCAGACGATGCGAGTTCAGATTTCAACCATTTTATTGAAGTGTGAAACACATTCTGGCTTGTTTCAGAAAACGCTGCCTCTCCGGGAGAAGAGAGATACAAATCAACTCCCTTGCAAATAGATTGATATTCAGCTCGGGCGATAACACTAAATGCTCTTTTATAATGGGCTAAAGCTTCATTGGGGGATGCATCAATTATTTTATTGAGCAATTCCAAAGCAACATTCCAATTCCCATTTTGCAGGGCTATATCTGCAAAGGAATAATAAGTGTGAAGCTGCTCAAAAGAGGAAATCAGCCAGTTGACTGCCGAGGAAAATTCGGGATGAGAAGGATTGCTTGTTGGGCGCCCTATAGACTGTAAAGCAGATTCAAATAAGTTATTGGCGGAGAGTTTATCCCCATTAATAAGTTTTAATTTAATGGCAATCGCCTGGAGGTGTAAATTTTGAGGATCTATCTCACATAATTTCTGGTAATTGATGGGTGAGCTATCCCCTGGATGAAGGGTTTGTTCAATCCAATCGCACCATAGTTTGTAGAGAGATCCATCATTTTGAGGTTCGGGATTGCTCATTTGGGAAGTCGCATCTTGAAGGGTTTCTTTTGCCATGGAGGGTTGCAAATTGATATGGTAGATGCGTGCCAATTGAAGTTGTGTTTCGGCAATCCATTCTGATCTCGCCTCACTTTCCAACGCGAGGTTATCGGTTTTAAGTTGGCGGGCGAGATATTGCAATAAGGAAATGGCTTCACCATGTTTTCCAAGCAAGCGATAGATTAACGCCAATGCCAATGCTAAATCGGGCACTTCGGGATGTTCCTGCAAAGCGCTTTCCAATTTTTGCTGAATAATTTCCAGTTTATCGGGTTGATGGGAGAGTGCTGGAAGGGTTTTTACGCCAAGACAAACCGCTTCAAGGTAATTGAGGGTATATTGGGGATCATCGGGGATACATTCCAAAGCTTGTTGATAGCAGGTTTGCATTTGGGTGTAGTCATTCTGATGGCGGTAAATGGATGCCAGTGTCGCTAATATTGGTGCTGCTTCATTCGGGTGTGGCTCCGCTGAGTTTTGAATTTGGGATAAGCGATATTTCCAGCAAATGACCGCATTATCAAAATCACCTAAGTTGATTAATGTTTGGGCTAGTCCTTCCAGTCGGTTGGGCTCAATCTGAACATTCCCCTCTACAAGGCGGTGATTTACAAAATCTTGATAAGTTTGTAGTGCTTTGACAGATTGCCCCAGCTCGTAATAGGTATCTCCTAATAACAAGGTTAAGTCATCTCGCTGTGGATCTTTTTCTAAAGCTATTTCTAGTGCTTTGATCGTCATAGACTGTCTGGCTTGTAGATCTTCCCCTGGGGTTTTGGGTAATTGACTGAGAAAAACTGCATACCAGGCGAGTGTGTCCACGTCTTGGGGATCCTTCTCCAACACTAGATTGGCATATTTAATCGCTTCGCTGGGGAGTCCACTTTTTGCATAAGTTTGGGCAAGTAATTTGAGTACCACAACATTGGAAGGATCACATTCAAGCAGCGTAGCTAATGCTAGTTCGTGTTTTCCTGCTTGTAACGCTGCCTGGCTTAAGCCGATTCGCATTTTCTCGAGAATAGAAGCTTCTTTAACCTGCGGAAATTGGAAAATCTGGTCATAGACTTTCAGTGCTCCATCTGCCTCGCCATTTCTAAGAAGGAAATCTGCCAAAAGGGGATACGCAGCGAAGTAATCCGGTTTGAGTTGGATAGCTTTATTGAGGCATTCAATTGCTTCTGCATTGGTTTCTTCGGTTGGCTTTCTCCATAGGCAACGGGCATAATCTACAAGTGCATCTGGACGAGCCATGAAGGGGATGATTTTGTCTCGCAACAAATCTTCAGCGGATTGAAAATCACCTTTTTGCAGATAGGTTTTCGCAAGTTGATAAGCAATCGATGAGTTTTCTGGATAATGATGAATTTGGGTTTCTAGTAAATCCTGCGCTTCATCTAAATGACCTAATTGTCGTAAAGTTTGCCCAAGGTATTCAACCAGGATTGCCATCAACTGATCATAGGTGATCGAAATATCGCCGTAATCATTCGAGTATCTTAATCTTATCTTCTCTGTAAAATCGGGAATTTCTCCCACTTGATTGAAAAGATGGGCGGGTGTGATGAACAAAGGAGCAGGGGTATTTTTATTCAAGATTTGTTCAGCAGCGCGCAGGTGAGGTAAGGCTAAACTGGGCTGCTCTTCGTCGGCATAAAACTTACCTAACGCCAGTTGGATTTCTGCAGATTGTGGCAACGTTTGCGCAGCTGCTTTCAAAACCTCACAGGATTTGGTTTTTTGGTTTATTGTTTTTAAAAAGCGCGCATAAGCTAACCACGGATACGGATGAGAAGGGTTGAGTTGGGTCGCTTGTTCTAATTTTATTTCGCGTTGTTCAGAACTGAGTTCATCACTTGCTTCCGCGTAAAGCGCTAAGGCAATGCCATCATCTGGTGATTGCTCGAGAAGTGTTTTGCAGATGGTTTGGGTTAAACCGTTTGAATGAGCTTGAATGGCTATACTAGCCAGTTCATATTCCTGTTGGGAGAATTCCGGGAATGGGGTAATTTTTTCTAATGTTGTTAATGCTTCTTCGAAATGATGGGTTGCCTGGTAACTCTGGGATAAGAATAAAAAGAAAGCCTGATTCGGATGAGTAAAACATTCACAATATTCAAGAATATCGTTTCCGACCTGATGTCTCGCAGATTGATGATTTAAGTAGGCCGAGGTAATCAATAGGGGAATATTATTAGGTTGGTAATCCAATAAGATCGAAGTGCATTCTTCTGCCTCGGGAAAAAGGTGAAGCGGTATCATTAGAGCGATGAATTGAGCTAATAGAAAAAGATAGATATCCTTTTGGGAAGAGCTATCATCCATTTGTGCAGCGAATTGACGCAGCTCATCCATTGCTTGATCGGCTAATTTTGGCAGTGCATCAGGATAGGTTGTTACATTAGATTGGTTTTGCTCGTACTGGAAGATTTCCTCCAGAAAATGGATAAGCGGGGAAGAATTCTCTTCAAAATGGCTGAGGATAAATTTGATTTTATCTATGTAATCTAGCGGTTTCTCACTCAAGAGAGCGATCAAATAACTGCTAGCGATTATTTCCGATTGAGGCATGAGTTGGAATGCATTTTCTAAGAAGGATAGACTATCCTTTGTTGAACCTTGTCTGGCGGAGATAATGGCTAGTTTAGTGAGATGATGAGCATGGGTGAGCACTAAATCTTGGATTTGCTGTTGTAGATCTTCGGCAAGAGCTTCTTGCTGTAAGTCAGTGTGTAAGTCAAATACCGAAGTGTCGATTTTCGTCGTTAAGGCAGACCTTTGTTCACTATGTGCAAGATTGGTGGATGATGGTGATTTGGGGAGTTCACTGGTAAAGTGGCTTGCAAAGGCAGGATCTTTTGCGAATAAACGCATAATAAATGCCGTGCGTTGATCAGGCGTAAATGTTTGAAATAACACACGGATTAGCTCGATTTTACTTGCCAGTGGTTGTGGATTGCTGGAGAGAATATGGATTAAGAGATCATACTCTTTGGACTGCGGCAGGAAAACACGCGGTTCAATAGCATCATGTGGTAATAAAGCACACAGAAAATCGATTTGATCAGGGATCATCCCAAATAGACAAGTCAATACGGTTGGGGACGCTTGGATGAGTAAACTGGTCCAGTCATTCCATGAGCCGGTCGATAGCCGTTTATTCCTTAATTTCAGAGCAGATAATCCTGCTTCGGAAAGGGATTGAACGGCAAACACTGCTGCATTTTCTACAAGTTCTTCAAAGGAAGGATGGACTTCGATTAATGGTAATGTCCTTAATTCCTCCACAGAATGGGGATATGCAAGCGCTTTGAGCGATAATATCGCCGGTGTGCAATCATTTGCTGATTGGATGATTTCTTCTAAATGGCGACCATTGAAATAACGCTCGGGTGTGAGGATAGTTTTCCAGATCAGATCGTCAGCACGCAGCGCCGGGATAACCCATTCCCAGGTATCAGCCGGCAGTATCATTTTGAGGCGACGTACCACATGGTAATTTTTTGGTTCTGTCATAAATTTCACCGTAGCAGTTGAAATGAGATAAAGGCTGCAATTATGTTCAGCACGATCCCAAAGATGATTAAAGTAACACCCACGCCAGCTGTACTGCGGATGAGATCATTAAGGGAATTAAGCAAGGTCGAGGCTTGCCCTACTAACCCGGCGATTTCTTCGGCGATTCCTTTTTGTATTAAGCGATTTGTTTGGGCTGTGATTGCTTTCATCTCCTTGCTCGTGGTGCGAGTTATAAGGATAATGATGCCGGCAATAATAGAAATACTGCCCAAAACAATAAAAGTGATAATAATGGCGAGGACTAACATTTGGGGTGTAATCGTATTCATCAGGGAACTCCTCAAGTAACTTATCAAAAAGAGCTGATGGATTTAGGTGCAAGAAATGTGCCTAATTTCGCATGCGCAATCACTAGCACATGCACGAACAAGCCATACGCCGCTTATTCAATAACTTACCATTTTGTTCCGATTATTTTGATAAAGTAGGGAAGAGACATTCCAGAGGAAACCTATTCAGTATCATTGAATTGGGTTGTAAGAGATATGAAGGAATGTCATCAGCATAGAAATGTTTTTTTGAAATATCTTTTAATTGGGTTAAATCAATTGTGGTCTGCGGAATAATCTGACAATACTGTTGCATTAGGTCTAATGGGGTACTATCCTGGATATTGGCTACCTCACTGATTTTTGCTAAAAATATTTCGTCAAGTAATAGAATTTGGTGCCAAAGGATGGAATGTGCCTTTAAACGATCGATGAAGGCAGAGTTCAATTGGTGCTGATTATTAAAAGAAAAATCCCTAGTGAGTTCTTGAGTGAAAGAATTAACAACGGGTTGAGGGAGTTGCGCATCATAAATCGGAAGGAAAGTCCAGCGGTGTGTATCGTTTTGGGTGATCCAAAGATAGGCACCGTTTAGCTTTGGTTTCTTGGCGTTTAGATCGTCTACAAATAATAAGAGATAATTTGTTTGCTGTACTGGTTGCAGGAGGTTCTCGTTGTCTTCGGTTGGGGTTACTTTCGGGAGGGTTGGCACTGGGTAGGATTTTGGGGTTTTCTGAGATGCCAACTCACGGATGGTTGGAATCGGAGTATGGTTGAGATGGCTGTGCGCATAGGTCGAAATATATCCCCCGCTAATTATCCCTAAGCCCATAAAGGTGAGGTATACCAATGCCCCAAATAACCAGCGATTAATACGCATGAAAATACGATCCTAATAATTGAGTAGAAAGCCTAAGATCATGCCGCTGATCAGTCCAAAAATTGCCATGAAAATGGCTAAACTTAACCAATTCTGCACTTGATCTTCTCCTTCTTCAACGTGAAAAGGGTTAATCTCTTTGGAAGAATTTCGGCTAAGAATCCGAATGAGAATTTTCCAAAAAAGGATCTCCATCCTCGCCCGTAATGAAGACCCTTTTTTGTGCGAAGTGAGGTCATTTCCATTATCGAGAAGTGGAAATGCGGATAATTTTTCCTTGTTCATTAACGGTTGCACGGACATATTTGGTGATCTTTTTCTGATTGGCTGTAGTAGCGACGGTCTTGAAAATCAATGAATATTTTTTCTCAGCAGACCCGCTCGCTTCGATTTCTTTAACCTGCGGGGTAACGCCCCGCAGGTCTGGGTATTTTAGGTAAACTTGTTTCAGTGCATGGGAAAGAACACGGCTGTCCATACTTACCTTGTTTGTTGTTGTCTACGCCGTAAAAATGCCGGCACATCTAAATTCGACATATCTGCTGTGGCAATCTCCACCTCGCTGATGAAGCGAGAGCGATTAGTTGGGGTGGTTGGTTTGTTAAAGGTTTCAGTGGACTGCGCAACTGGCTCTGGTTTGCGAACTGGTTGGGATGGCATTGCAAATGCCTCTTCTAAAGTAGGTGCCCCTATTCCAGTAATAACCAGGATTGCTTGCACTCGGTTATTCATCCGTTCATCTTCGATAACCCCTAACACAATTTCTGTGTCTGGATTTGCCTGTTCCTGTAAATATTTGATGGCTTGATCAACTTCAAAGAGGGTGAGATCTTTTCCACCGGTGAAGTTGACGATCATGCCAGTGGCATGTTCCAATGAGACGGATTCAAGCAACGGGTGGTGAAGGGCTTGATCAATAGCTTCTAATGCTTTATTTGAGCCGTTACCTTGCCCAATCGACATGAAAGCGCCGCCCCCCATTAACATCATGCGGCGTATATGAGCAAAATCTACATTGATTAAACCGGTCTCGGTGACTAATTCTGTGATACCTTGAATGGCTTGCCGCAAGACATCATCTGCCATGTGGAAAGCAACCATGAGGGATTGCCCTTTTGGTACGATATACAATAATCGATCGTTGGGGATAGTGATAAGGGTGTGCGTGTTTTGGCGAAGGTCTGCCAATGCAGTGGTCGCATTCATTTGGCGACGACCCATCTCAAAGGAAAACGGCATCGTGACAACAGCAATGGTGACAATCCCCAATCCTTTAGCGATTTCCGCCACGACCGGGATCGCGCCACTGCCTGTTCCTCCACCCATGCCAGCGGTTAAGAAAACCATATCAGCACCATTGAGGGCTTTGGCAATTGCATGAGTGCTTTCTTTCGCTGCTTCCCTTCCAACAGTGGGATCCCCACCTGCGCCTAAACCGCGTGTAACGGTTGGTCCTAATTGGATTTTGATTGGGGCAGGGTTATTTTTTAGGGCTTGGAAATCCGTGTTTGCTGCAATAAATTCAACGCCGTGCACACCGAATTCCATCATACGGCTGATTGCGTTCCCGCCACCGCCTCCCAGACCGACTACTTTGATGACCGGTTTATACGGTACTAATTCTGCAGCAGGTGGTTGGCTTTGGGGTTCATTTCTAATGGATGGAAATAATCTGTCCATAGGTACTCCTCTGATGTTAGGTAGCTATACCGTTACAATTTTTGTGCCAGATTGCGAAATCAGCTCAATTTCACAATGTTGGTTTTCTAGACGGTTTAACTCTTCAGCAGAAAAGAAATCCAAATGGCTTAAAAGAGTCACCCGTTCTGCTTGTAATGCCTCCGCGATGGAGAAGACGATTTTTGGTTGTTTTTGCAGAAGATAAGGTTGAATCTGAGCTAACTCCTGATTTAATTGCGCTTTTGGCAAAGGAGGAAGTAATAAGACATGCCGGTTATCTTTTGCTGTGCCATGCAAATGGGAAGAGAAATTAGCCGAACGAACCCAGCTTTTTACTTGATTGGTAAATGGTTTAGGATGGCGGTAGAGATCATACCAGGCTAAATAATTCGTTTGAGAAAATAGTTGTTCGACCAGTTGTGAAAAGATGAAACAGATAGTGTGCGTTGATAGGGGTAGGATTTCTTCATCGTTTGAAAAGGCAGGTGTCTGGGATTGAAAAGGCAGGAGGTTTTGGACAATCGTTAAACGTCTCTTGTCAAAAATGTTCAGATCAGCGAGTTGTGACAAAGTTATCGAAGGAGAGGCTTCAAAGAGAATCAATGGTAAAGGTTGACCGATTGCTGCTTGTGCGATTGCCTGATACCAATCATCAATATGGATTCCTTTTTGGTCTTGAGAATTCTCCGGGCGGAAAAAGGGCCGGGAGGCAGGGAAACGGTGAGGACCACCGGCGCCCCAATTGAGCGGACGGGATAAATCACCTGTGTGCGCATAGGCGGAGAGGACGAGCTTGGCAACGACTTCGTCCTCTTGCCTTCGCAACAAACTTTCGAGTGAGAGGCGAAGGAATGCGGTGTCCCAATATTCTTCTGCTACAACCAGAGGGGGAAAAACAGGTTGCATTCCGTTGGCGATGGCGATTTTCGCGTAGGGCAGGAATAAGTCAATGAAACGCTCTACGATATCCCCATGAAACCATTCTTTTTCAGACCAGAATTTTTGTGAGTTTGGCTGGTCAAAAAACACGGTATATCGGATGCCAATTTTTTGATAGAAGGAAAGCAGCAGCTGAAATTCATGAGGAGGTTTTTGGAGAGGGTACGGGAAGTTGAAGCGTAAGATTGGGGTGATGTTTAACTCGAGTAATGCTGTCAAAAATGATTCTGGTATTGCTATTAAATCGGAATTATCCAAAACTAACCAATTTACCCCCAAATCCTTGAACTCATTCAACCAGTATTCCGCTTCAGATTGATGGTAATGAAGGTTATCGGAAAAATATTGAAGACCTAGTTTGGAGTTTTCGACCATTCTGCATGTCACTCTTTTTAAACAGTTTATTTCGTTATCATCTATGCAAGAAATATACCAAAAAGGTAAAAGAGCAGTATCGCCAGGGTCGAAGAGGCATCTTTTTAAGCAATGAAAATCCAGAAAATGTTATAATCTATTTAGAAAAAATAATCTGAAGAAATACGATATAATTATTGCATCAATAACCATTCATTCTATTTAGGTTGCTTTATTTCTGCGTATGACCTTGGTTGAGGGATAAGAATGAGCATCAGAGAATATAAACTTGACTTGGAAAAATGCGCAGTCCCAATTTATCTTCTCCGTTCCACGCCTATTTTATGTGTGGTAAACGAGCGCTCCAAACGCTCCGAAGCTGAAGAGATTACTTTCTTGTATTATTTCATTCATGATACGAAACGATTGATTTGAAGACCTTCACCTCTGCTATTACGCGACTTATCTATCTCAGCATCCTTGTAATGCTGGCGGTGGAGTCATCAGCTTGCTCAGGTGAAATATCCAACGAAAACGCAGGAAATCAAAACTCTTTTTCCATTGCACCCGTATTTCGCGAATTTTATGATCAAGTCGGGGGTGAGAATATCTTAGGGAAACCAATTTCCCCACCTGTGCAAGAAGAAAATTTTATTTATCAATATACAGTCAATGCGGTGTTGGTCAAAACGACAAAACCAGGAAGCCAGAGCGATGTTTTATTTTCACCAATTGGTTTAGATTTCAACCTGCCGCCGTTCACGATGAAAGGCCCAATACAGGAAGGGTCATTTTATGTTCACAATGTAGCGATTTACAATGATTTCATCCCGCTTTATCAAAGATTAGGCGGTGAATCCCGGGTCGGTCAACCGTTAACCCCCTTACGTTATAACCCACAAAAGAAACGGTATGAGCAATTGTTTGAGGGGGTTGGATTTTACTTCAATGAAACCGATCCAAAAGGCACTGTAAAATTATTGGCGTATGGTGTATGGAAGTGTCAAGATTCTTGCATATATCCGGTCAATAAAGATGCAGAAGTAGTATTGCCGAAACCTATTGACCCCCATTTTTTATCATTTATTGAACAACAGGGATCGGATTTTACTGGTTTTGCATTGGCTGACGCATCCCAGACAAAGGATGGAAAGATACAGCAAGTATTTGAGAATATTGCCCTTGTTTATGATGGAAGGCAAACCCCTCAAGTTCAACTAGTGAAAATTCCTGAAAAATTAGGGATATTACCGCAGGATATGGTCACGAAGACAAATGAAGATGAACAAGTTTTTATCCCTTTAACTGGTGAAAAGGGGCACAATATCCAGCGTGTTTTTATGGATTATATCAATTTACACGGTGGTTTGGAGGTGGTCGGCGTACCCATTAACGAAGCAACAATTGTCGGTAATCAAACTATCTGGCAGTGTTTTGAAAAAATCTGCCTTGAAAAAGATGGAAGGGTTGATGGAATCTATCAGATTCACCCAAGCGCTTTGGGTCTGGAATACCTTTATTTGAGCAATCCGCCCGAGGCGAGCAATCCTAGCGAAGATAATCCTCAACCTCAACTGACCTCTATAGTCCCTACCGAAACAAAAGCGGTGGTTCCTCTTTCCACTAATCCGCTCAAGATAGAATTAATCCAAACCCACCCCTGGGTGGATTCATCCACCCCACAGGAAATCAAAGCAACGATTACGCAGAATCAGACTCCTTTGCAAGGGTTGACACCTTATCTGGTAATCCTCCGTCCGGATGGAGAGCCAATTCAATTTCCCATGCCCCCCACTGACGAAAATGGAGTCTCAGTTGGGAAGATACCGGCAATCTCCGCTCCGAACGGCACATTGATTAATTATAAAGTGTGTATAAAATTGAGCGATTTACCAGAGCAATGTGTCTCTGGGTCATACCCGATCTGGAAGCAACCATAAATCAGTTTACTTTTTTTCTATCAATTCGATCGGTAAGTGTTGCAAATCGATTATTGCCTCATCGCAAAAGATCATTGCTCGTTCAATGACGTTATTCAACTCACGAATGTTGCCAGGCCAGTCATGTTTTATTAATACTTCCATCGCCCGTGGTGTTACATTTTGGATATTAGTCCCGCGGTGGGGGTTATTTTTCCGGATAAAAAAGCCAACTAATTCAGGGATATCTTCTTTATGTTCCCGTAAAGGCGGAACTTCGAGATCAACCACTTTGAGTCGGTAATATAAGTCGGAACGAAAAGTCCCTTCTTCAATCATCTTTTTTAAATTGCGATTAGATGCAGCGATGATCTGAACATCCACTTTTATTTCTACATTACCGCCCAATCTGCGGAAAGAATGCTCATCCAATGCTCTCAATAATTTTGATTGTGTTTCTACCACCATCGAGGAAATCTCATCAAGGAATACAATACCCCCATCAGCGGTTTCCATCAATCCTAATTTCCTTTTTTCTGCTGTGGTGAAAGCACCTTGTTCATGGCCAAATAATTCTGACTCGAACACTGTTGGAGGAACCGCGCCGCAGTCAATTGCCATGAAAGGTTTATTTGCGCGCGGGCTCATTTTGTGTATCGCTTTCGCTAATAATGATTTTCCTGTACCTGTTTCACCTGTTATCAACACAGATACCGAAGCAGTAGCTGCTCTTTGTGCTTGCTCATATAAGCGTCTCATAACTGGAGATTTCCCGATTATGAAGTCAATATTTTGGAGTTGGGCCTGACGATAGAAAGCCAGCTCACGTCTTAAGGAAACATTATCAGCAGCTCGTTGTAAAGCCTTATCCAATTGGATCAGATCAATTGGTTTGGGTAAGAAATCCGTTGCACCGGACTTCATCGCTTCTACAGCCATCTCAATATCGCCATTTCCGGTTACGACAATGACAGATGGCCGGATAGCCATGTTGATAGTTTCGTTGAGTAAAGTTAAACCGTTGCCATCCGGTAAATAGATATCCAACAGAACGATGTCGCCAATACCTTGTTTCAATTTCAAGCGTGCCTCAGTGAGATTGGAAGCGATCATTACTTCATACCCGCGCGTCTCGATAAAAGGTTTTACGGGCTCAATAAAATCAATTTCATCCTCTACCATCAACACCGTATATGACATAAAATCTCCTTCATTCGTAATTATCCCGCTGTTTCCGCTACTGGGATGCGAACATAGAAAACAGTTCCACCAGGCACACTATCATATTCAATTACACCATTATGAGCCTGGACAATTTTCTGACTGATCATGAGACCAATCCCAGTCCCGTTTTGTTTTGTTGTAAAGCTGACTTTGAGTATTTTATCTTTATATTCATCGGCTATGCCGGGACCATTATCAGCAATACTTACCTCTACCATGGATTGGTTTTCTTTTGATAGCGTTGAATGTACCTTGATTGCCAAGTTTCCACCATTTTCTTTCATCACTTGCATGGCATTATCAATTAAATTTTCAAATACCCTTTCTAAAGCACGTTGATTGCCTTTGATAAAAGGTAAATCAGGTTGGGTTTCAAAGTATGTTTGGATGTTGGATTGATTTAATTTGATTTGATGACGATCAAGGACTTTTTTAACTAAACCGCCCAGATCAATCCTTTCTTTCTCAATTTCATTGATGCGGTTATAACTCAATATCGTGTCCATTAAATCATTCAAGCGATCGCAGTTTTGGAGCAGGCGTTGAATAATCACTTGATTCGGATCATTTTGATCCATGTTCATAGACATCCATTGTAAATTGGACCTTATGTTGTTAATTGGATTACGGACCTCGTGTGCAAAAATAGTAGTAAATTCTCCCAAAATTGCGCTTTGTTCTAACCGCATTGATTTTTTGATGAGTTTTTCTTGCTCGGTTCGATCTTGGATGAGAATTACCGCACCGCCGACTTTTTGATCGAAGATAATTGGGAACAAATTGATGTCGGCGAGAAAGGATTGCCCGGTACGGCGGAATAATCGAATGGAGCGTAGTTGGTCATGACTAACGCCATTGATGGCGTTGCGAATAAACGGGGAGAGATCTTTTTCGCTGATCAAAAAAGATTCAATGGGTTGTTGAATGGCTTCCTTAGCGGTGTATCCTAAGATAGCTTCTGCTGCGGGATTAAGTTTTAGGATTTGATGGCTTTGAGAAATTAAAATTATCCCTTCTTTGGCGAGCTGATGGATGCGACGATAAATTAAATTTTCTCTTTCTTGGATGGCTAAATCTTTTTTAAGGTGGCGTAATTGTTGGTTGTATTGAAAAATTGTGGTGATTAATTGGGCAAGGATTTGCCATTGTTCTATGGAGAAGGAGATACGAGGAATTTGACGGGCGGTAAGTACCACTAAGCCAATGTGAGCATCATCTTCACCAATTGGAAGAATCCCCATCCAATTTTGTTGATTTTGAATGGCGTATTGAATCAGTTCTCGATCGGGCGGATCGGGTTGATTCCAAATAGTAATAGTCTGATATTGTATTAAGTAATCAACCGGTAATAGTTCTGGAAGAGATGGTTTTTCTCCATAGCGAGCAGTATTAATCAGGGCGGTATCGTCTGCCATTGCTGTGTAAACCCACGCCTGATCACATCCGATGAATTGGGCAATGGCCTCAAGGCTTTGCCGGATTGATTCGTTTGAAGGGGTAGTGCGGAGGAGTGCAATTACCCATTGCAAAATCATCCATAGTTTATCGAAAGCTTCGCCTTGTTTTTGGGATTCTTGAAAACTTGCTGAAGGTTCAAAGGTCACTAGAACGGCTTTATTACGCTCTCCCAAATAGTGGCAATTCAATTCCCCTTCCATTATTTTGTCGTTTTGATGGGTTAATACTACAGGGAGTGGTTCGGTGGGCGACTTTAACCAATCTGCTGCGACGTTCGGGAAAAAATCATCTAAACTGGGTTGTTCTTTATTTGTGAATCCGGATGGAATTAAAGAAATTGCCGCTTGGTTATAAAGGTGAATCTGGCGTGATAACGGATCTACTAAAAAGCATGCTTGTGGAATAAGTTCAAGGACATCCTTGAATTTACTCCAGTCATCGCCTTTAAAAAGAGTAGCAATTGGGTTAGTTGGGGATGGCAATTTCATTCCACCCTGAATCATACCCTATTTAAGGCGATTGATACATCGGTTTTTTAGATTTAATCTTTTTTCTGCCATGGGAAGGCATAATCCCTTCCATAGAGCGATATTTTGCTACCGTTCTCCGTGCCACTTTATAACCACGCTCGCGTAGGCGCTCGACAAGTTCAATGTCTGTCAAAGGGCGACTTTCACTTTCAATAATTTTTTGCAACTCGGTGCGGACCTGGAGGGATCGATCAAAGAATTTTGAAATCGGGATGATTTTACCAGAGGGTAATTGGGCTGTTTTTCCGGCAACAGAACGGGAGATAGTCGATTCATGAACATTTATCGCTTCGGCCAAATTAGCACGCGTCAGTGGTTTCAGATAAGCATCCCCTTTCAGGATGAAATCACGCTGGATCGTAACGATTTTTTCCATCAGGTGAACCATTGCTTGATTTCTTTGTTGCAGGCATTTAACAAATAAAGTAGCACGTTCCAGGTCGGAATGCCATTCTTCTATTTTATCTGGATTTGCCTCTTTGACACCAGAGCGGAACAATGGGTTGACACGCAATTTTCCATCTAAAGGAGAAATTACCTCGACAACCAAAGGCCCATTCTCATCATTATTGAGTAATGAAATGACCACATCCGGACGATAATACGCACCACGATAGGGGGTGGTTGGTTGGCGAGCTTCTCCCCAATTTGCTCTGGCGGGGTATGGATTCAAGTTGTTTCCAACAAATCGAGCAATCTCTTTTGCCTGAGCAATGGAAATCCCGAGTAGATGGCTTAGCTCGCTGTATTGCTGATGCATTAATAAATTCCAACCTTCCAGAATAGCCTTCTGGGCATGCTGCGGCACTGCCATTGATTGGGAGAGCATATCAAGTTGCACCAGTAAAGCTTGCTGGGGAGTACTTGAACCTACCCCTAATGGATCTGCATATTGAATAATTTTCTGTACGCGTTCTACCTGGCGGGGAGAAACATGGTAATAAGCAGCAATTTCAATCAATGGGGTACGCAATAAACCGTCTTCATCTAAGCTTGTTAATATATGTGCAGCTATCGGGCGGTCTTCAACCTCTAGTTCCGAGGCAATCTGCTTGAGGACATAAGTGGGCAAATCTTCCGTTTCAGGGCTATAGTCTTCGAAATTATCGTCCCCTTCATCCTCGTCAAATGGCACAGAGTGGAAATCATCGCGCGGAGAGACAAAAACAATCGGTTCGGAGCTTTCTAAATTTTTTGGACGACTGCAGATAGGACAATGATTGGTATCAATCAAAGGACGTTGACAGGTTGGACAAAAACGCCCCTCAACCAGTTCAAGAGCTGGATTAGAAGCGAGTTCCGATTCGATTTTTTCATGCAATTCGGAAATGCCTAAAACCAACAAAGACATGGTTGTTGTAAGATGGGCAGTCGGAATAGGATGGATATCGACGGTTTGGAGTTGCCGAATTAACATCGTATTGTTTCCCTTCAGCATACAGAACTTATTGTATCATGTTGCAATAATCATGCCATAATAATTTTACGTGAATTAATATTATTAATAGCACTTGACAGAAGCGATAAAGAAGGATAACTTATAAATGAAAATAAGTACCAATTCATACCGCTTCAAAATCGAGGCAATCAATTGCTCGGAAAATACGATGGGCTTATTTCTCGAATATGGGGGGCAGCAGGATGCGAAAGCAGCGGTGGAATAGGTGTAACAACCAACCAAATCAATTTATTCCAATCTTAGGGAGATGATCAATGTTCCGTTCTTTTTTTGTTTACTTATCAAAAGCTGACTGGGCAAAGCACATCATCATGAATTGGAAATTTGCCTGGCGAGCAGCGCGTCGTTTTGTTGCGGGGGAAAAGCTAGAGGATGGGATTGAAGCTGTCCGGAACCTCAATGCTATCAATATCAATGCTACGCTGGATCAACTTGGCGAGCATACCGAGACGGTCGCAGATGCGGAAAGAGCCACTCAGGGCATCCTGGACATGCTGGAAGCGATTCAAGCAGCCCAAGTGCGCGCAAACGTCTCGATTAAGCTTACCCAAATTGGACTGAAAGTTGATCGACAGCTGTGCGCAAAGAATATCCAAAAAATCCTTGACCTGGCAAGGAAATATGAAAACTTTGTGCGCATTGATATGGAAGACGCTGGTTGCGTTGACGATACGCTGGATTTATTTTATGAAATGCGAGTGACCAAAGGGTATTCTAATGTGGGGTTGGTTATTCAGGCGTATCTCTATCGCACGATGAATGACTTATCAAAATTGATGGAAATTCCCGCTCGTATTCGATTATGCAAGGGTGCTTATAAAGAATCGGCTGATGTTGCGTACCCCCGTAAAAAAGATGTTGATGCCAATTATGACCGGGCATGCCAGCTCTTACTCGATACCGCATTGAAAGTAGGCGCGCCAACCTTGAGCGCCGATGGTCGTATTCCTCCAATACCTGGGATCGCCACCCATGATGAAAAGCGAATCGAATTCGCGAAGAATTATGCCAAGAAAATTGGCTTACCTATGGATGCAATGGAATTCCAAATGCTATATGGAATACGCCGAGAGATTCAAGTTCAACTAGCTAAAGAGGGTTATCCGGTTCGGGTCTACGTACCGTTTGGCACCGAATGGTATGCCTACAACATGCGTCGTTTAGCTGAACGACCAGCCAATCTGTGGTTTTTTATTTCAAATTTCTTCAAAAAATAACATAGTGCATTTGTTTTATACATACCCCCAAATAAAAGACTTGTTTGGGGGTTTATTATTTAATCCCCATCTCAAGAATCTCATGGTATCATCCATTAAAATTTTTTGATATAAATTTGCTTTCTCGCATGCAACCGGTAAAGGATTAATTGATGGGTGAAAAACGATCGGTAATATTAACTTCTGCATTTGTTGCTGAAGCAATGGTTTTGTTCTTGCTTGGGTTAGGGGTGGCGCATTATTTGGGTTACTCACTGGCTTGGGAACCATCCTTTCTCGCCTTAGGTTGGACGATCCTCTTGCAATTGAGCGGTATATTCCTGCGCCAATCGTCGTCAACACCGGTCAACTTACCAAAAAATCAAAGCCATACAAATAATCCTTCCGATTCAATGCTTTCCCAATCTCTCCTGCTTGCCATTGCATTGTTGGCTTCTTTAGCGTCTTTAACAGTTTTATTCCTTGCCAAAAAGTTCATCAATGCACAGACCTTTTTCATCATGTTCTCCGGTGTGGTGGGAATGCTGTTTTTATCTGTATCCCCATTCAAAGAGACTTTACATGGTTTTCATGAAGTTATCGTTTCGATTTTGATGACATTTTTCATCCCCCTATTTGGGTTTGAGAGTCAATCACAGGATATCCACCGCTTGATATTAATGATTGCACTTCCCTTGTTTTCCTTGCGGATGTCTGCTATTTTGACTTACGAACTCTCGACTTACGCCGATGATATTAAGAGCCTTAAACCCACATTGTTAATACGAATCGGGTGGCAAAATGGGATGTTTTTGCACAATGCATTGATATTATTCGCTTTTTTATTGATTGCCTTAGCGGTGGTTTTTGGATTACCATTGCCCATTGCATTACCATCTATGTCAGCTTTGATTTTAGGAATCCTCCAAATCTGGAATATGCATAAAATCGCCGAAGGGAAAAAACCGAATTGGCGCGCGATGATGGTTGGTGATCTTTCACTTTATTTATTAGTCATTTATTTTCTTGCATATTCATTTTGGGTGAGATAATTAAATCGGTGAGGTGTATATGTCAGAGTTTTTATCGTTAGTTCCGCCAGCAAAGGCACGTGAGTTATACCTGAAAAAAATTATTGAAGTGCTGGAACTTTCCACAGAGACAATGCCAACAGTCGATTCAATCGGCAGAGTGGCGGCAAAAGACATCACTGCTCCGCATCCTCTCCCGGCTTTTACCCGGGCAACCGTGGATGGTTATGCAGTGCGGGCGGAAGACACATATGGCGCTAGTGAAAGTTTGCCGGCGTATTTTAAGGTTGTTGGTGAAGTGAAAATGGGGCAGCCAGCCACAATAAATCTATTGCCAATGCAAGCGGCGTTGATTTATACCGGTGGGATGTTACCGGCGGATGCGAATGCAGTGGTGATGATTGAACACACGCAAAAAATTTCTGCGGATGAAATCGAAATTTATAAATCTGTGTCGGCTTGGGAGAATACGATCCTGGAAGGGGAGGAGATTCAAAGCGGTGAGTGTGTGGTCACTCAAGGACAATCCATCCGAGCAGTAGAGATGGGAGGATTGTTGGCACTGGGAATAACCCAAGTTGAAGTTTATCGAAAACCACGCGTCGGCATCCTCTCCAGCGGAGATGAAGTAGTCTCCCCGTACCAAGCCATACTTCCGGGTCAGGTACGGGATGTAAATAGTTATACACTGAGCGCACTAGTAAAAGCGTGTGGAGGTGACCCACTTCCATTTGGCATAATTGCCGATGATGAAAATAAACTAAGGGAAGCGCTCCATCATCTAAGTTCTCAATGCGACATGATTTTAATCACCGCAGGTTCATCGGTCAGCGCCAGGGATTACACTGCCAGGGTAATTCAAGAACAAGGCAGCCCAGGAGTATTGGTGCATGGTCTTAATACCCGTCCGGGAAAACCAACCATCTTGGCGTTATGTGGAAAAATTCCAATAATTGGATTACCCGGCAACCCTCTCAGTGCTTATGTGATTGCAACGCACCTGGTTAAACCGGTAATTTTTACCTTACAAGGGATGCGCAAATTTCCATTCCCAAATCTCCGTACTGCCCGGGTCACCCTTAATTTGAGTTCTCAAGCCGGACGCGAAGATTGGATACCCGCAAAATTAATATCCACGGATGAAGGCTGGCTGGCAGAGCCGATATTTGGGAAAAGCAATATGATCCTTGCGCTAGCCCGGGCAGATGGACTAATCTGTATTCCGGAAGATAATACCGGGATTTCAGCACATGAGATCGTAACGGTAGAGCTACTAGACAATTAATTCGTGAGGTGCAGACATGGGTGTTTATTTACAGGATATCCCCGTCGAAGAAGCTTTTAGAGTATTGCAGCAAAAGTTATCGGAAGAAAATTTGTGGGGAGTATTGGGAATAGAAACGATTCCACTTGATGAAAATGCCCTTGGCCGAGTTCTCGCTGAACCGATTTGGGCAGCGATTAGCTCTCCTCATTACCATTCCGCTGCCATGGATGGTTTTGCTGTGCGTTCTAATTCAACGGAAGGAGCCACGCTCACAAAACCGTTGGAATTAACTGTGGACGATGAAGCGGTTTATGTTGATACAGGGGATCCACTGCCGGAATGGGCAGATGCAGTCATTCCAATTGAACAAGTGGAAGCGCTAACGAAGGATGGCGCAATAAGTCAAGATATCCGGCATCCGAATACAATACGGATTCGTTCTGCTATCGTTCCTTGGCAGAACATCCGCCCAATGGGGGAAGATATCGTTGCTACGCAACTGGTTTTACCATCTGGACACACTTTACGGGCGGTAGATCTTGGAGCAATTGCCGCGAGTGGGTGGAGTTCTATAAAAGTTACCCGAAAACCAAAAGTTGCCATCATCCCGACCGGCGATGAATTAGTACCGATCGGTTCCAGCGTGAAAGCAGGGGATATCATCGAATATAACTCTCTCGTTCTTGCTGCTCAAATCCGTTCGTATGGGGGAGAACCACAACGCTACCCGATTGTTAAAGATGAATTTAGTCAAATTCAGAAAGCTGTCAAAGAAGCAGCCAAGGGACATGATTTAATATTATTGAATGCGGGTTCATCAGCGGGTTCGGAAGATTATTCCGCAGCGGTGATCCAATCTTTAGGGGAAGTTTTTGTGCATGGAATTGCAGTCCGTCCTGGCCATCCAGTGATCATGGGGATGGTGCGTGTGGATGAGAAGGCAGGAAATAAAATTCCAATCATTGGTGTTCCGGGTTATCCTGTCTCTGCAGCATTGACCAATGAGATCTTTATCAAACCAATCCTGGAACGATGGTTGGGAATGCAGCCTTCCGAACCTCCGCAGCTTGAAGCAATCATGACGAAGAAGATCACTTCGCCTGCAGGAGATGATGATTACATCCGGGTGGTAGTGGGAAAAGTAGGTGAACGAGTTTGTGCTGCACCTTTATCTCGTGGAGCGGGTGTCATTACCTCATTAACTCAAGCTGATGGATTAGTTATCGTTCCACGCGGTGTACAAGGAATTGAAGCAGGTGAAAAAGTAAAGGTAAACTTGCTCAAGCCAATTGGGCAGATTGAAAAGACTATCCTCGCTATTGGTTCACATGATGTTAGCTTAGACGTACTTGCTCAATATGTCGCAAAGCGGAACGGCAGGTTAGTTTCAGCAAATGTGGGAAGTTTAGGGGGATTGTTAGCACTGAAACGCGGAGAAGCCCATCTGGCAGGTTCTCATCTTCTTCAACCCGAAACAGGTATTTACAATATTCCATACATTGAGCAATACCTACCCGGAATAGAGGTTTGGTTAGTCGGTTTTGCCCTGCGAACCCAAGGGTTGATCGTTTTGCCTGGAAACCCTGAAAACATCAACAGCCTAGAGGATTTGGTGCGCCCAGATGTCACTTTCATCAATAGGCAAAGCGGTGCTGGGACCAGGGTCTTATTGGATTATGAGTTGAAAAAGCGAGGTATTGATGCGCATTCTATTAAAGGGTATGAAAGACAAGAGTTTACTCATTTAGCGGTTGCAGCAGCAGTTGCCTCAAAACGGGCGAGTTGTGGATTAGGAATTGCAGCTGCAGCCCAGGCTTTGGGTTTAGATTTTATTCCGCTTTTCCAAGAGGAATATGATTTGGTGATCCCTGCAGTGTATTATGAATCACCTTTGTTGAAACCATTACTCGAGACATTGGAAGATCGTGAATTCAGACATCAAGTTGGACAATTGCCGGGTTATGACTTTTCACCGATGGGAAAGATACTTGCTCGGATAAAACCATAGGAAAATTCTGATAGATTTCATATAAATTATATTGATTATCTGGGTAAAATATAGAATGGATAAAATAAAAATCGTCTTATTATTTAGGAACGGTGATAACAATTACCCTTATATCAAATGAATTGAAAAGGAGAAAAGCGATGGTACTCACAGCTGGTTCACCCGCACCCGATTTTGAACTTCCCGATGAAAATGGAAAGCTTCATCGTCTTTCAGATTTTGCCGGTAAAAACGTTGTATTGTATTTCTATCCGAAAGACGATACGCCGGGATGCACAACCGAAGCATGCAGTTTTCGGGATCAATATAGCGAATTTGAAGAAGCCGGTGTTCCCGTGATTGGAATCAGCCCGGATAGCCCACAACGTCACTCTAAATTTAAAGCAAAATATTCGTTGCCTTTTTTACTACTTTCGGATGAAACACACCAGGTATTGGAAAGCTATGGTGTTTGGGGACGAAAAAAGATGATGGGAAAGGAATATGATGGTGTATTCCGTACTACTTTTTTGATCGGTAAAGACCAAAAAATCATCAAGGTCTTTAAGAATGTCAAGCCGGATGGGCATAGTCAGGAAATATTGAAAGCATTAGAGGAGCTTAATCCAAAACATTAACCTGATGGAATCGGGATCACAAAATCGAAAAAAAGATTTGTATTCGGTTAGGATAGCGCAAGGGTTACTTATTATCCTTGTGCTAATCGTTCTATTAACTTTCTCTCTTCCCAATTTTATTGAAACCATAAGAATACCAATAAACATTATTGTAATCTTGGATTGTTTGGGGTTGATCGTCATTTTACAGAAACGATTACGGGAAGAGAAAGAACAAGAGAAACAAATTAAATTTTATCAACAAATTGAAGAGCAAACAAACGAGAAAATCAAAGAAATTTTGCTGGTGAGTCAACAATTTGCTGCCGCCCGAGAGGAGCAGCAGATTATAGATTTAGGCTTACAACTCTTTTTGAAATTACTAAACGCGAAGGCGGCAGCGTTTACTCCTTTCGATGAGCGCGGGCAAACTTTGCCAGCTAGGGTATTAGGGGAACTACCAGAGGAAATATCCAAGGACTGGCTGGAATACCTTAGTTCCCCCTTTGTAAGATCAAAATGTCCGAATTGTCAGAGAATTGAGCGTCTCAATTTTGATTGTCCATTATTGTTAAGCTCCACACGGGTGACGGGTGTATATTGTGCACCAGTACGTAGGGCTGATCAAGAATTGGGGATTTTTCACTTTTTCCTAACACCAGATGAAAGTAATTCCAGTGTTGATAGAACCAAAAACGAATTCCTGTTATCAAGAGAATTGAATCGCAAGAAGGAAATTTTTAATCAGGAGAATGAAGCATTAATCCGCTTAATCGCTGACCAAACCGGCTTGGCTCTGGAAACCGCCCGCTTGAAAACTCGAGAAGAACGCATTGTCTCCCAATTAAATAACATCCATGAGCAAATGGATTTGGGGAGATTTATTCAAGTGCTTGTTGAATCAGCAAAGCAGGGTATTAATGGAAAAGGAACAATTGCGAAGATATGGAGAAATAATCCGATTGAGAAATCGCAAATCTATCAATCGGGAAAATTGGAACCATTCGAGAGGAAAACGCTAGAGGATGTCGTTCAGCAGGTGGTTTATGCTGGCGAATTGGTTATCGTGAAGGATAAAGACGGGGATGGGTTTTCTACTAAAAATCCTGGATACAGCATTGGCATCCCAATAAAAAGAAATGATCTGGCATTATGGGGAGTTTTGGCGGGTTATAGCACTCTATTAAATGGCTTTTCGGACGACCAAATCTCGATGTTAAAGGCAATCTCAGCTCAAATCACCCTTGTTCTTCAAAACAGTGATGCACTGGCAGAATTGGAATATAAAGCCATTTTACAAGAACGGATTCGGTTGGCACGTGAAATCCATGATGGCTTGGCACAAACCTTAGGATTTCTCAAATTAAGACTTTCTCAACTACAAATGTATTATGAAAAAGGGGAAAACGATAAGGTAAAACAGACTATTCAACAGTTATATCAAATCGTTGCTAATGCCTATCTTGAAACGCGAACTACTATTGACCAATTGCGTTTGTCCATGGAACACATTAGTCTCGAAGATTTATTACAAGAAACATTAAAGGAATTTATTGAGTCAAGTGGTATCGAAGGATT
This sequence comes from Anaerolineales bacterium, assembly GCA_034436035.1. Taxonomy (GTDB): domain Bacteria; phylum Chloroflexota; class Anaerolineae; order Anaerolineales; family UBA4823; genus UBA4823. The sequence goes on along the minus strand of DAOTVW010000025.1, from coordinate 4,546 downwards.
ATTCCATTATGATATATTAGATGCACAGTTACCGGGTGAAGTGAACGCGCAGTTGATCAGGATTGTGCAAGAGGCTTTATCCAACGTTCGGAAGCATTCTCATGCTACAAAGGTTGATTTAATTTGTTATTCTCATAAAAACGAGATGATTATCGAGGTGAAGGATAATGGAATTGGTTTTGAAGCTCAAGAAATCCATAACCGGTCGGAGTATGGACTAAAAGGGATGAAAGAGCGTGCTGAAATTATCGGTGCAGACATTCAAATTGTCAGCCATTTAGGGGAAGGGACGACTGTGCAAATAAGGCTTCCGGTCACTTATTTAGAAGGGAAGATGGTGAAATGACGGATATAGTAGTAGTGGATGACCATGCGTTATTTCGTTCTGGGTTGATCGGTTTATTAACCGATATGCCCAATGTTCACGTTGTTGGGGAAGCGAGTAATGGCAAAGAGGGAGTAGAAGTAGTCCTGCAGACAAAACCCGATATCGTTTTACTGGATGTAAATATGCCTATTATGGGGGGTGTTGAAGCGGTGCGTGCAATAAAAGCCGTTGCGCATACCCATATAATTATGTTGACTGTATCGAAATCAGACCAGGATTTGATCAATGCTATTGCTGCTGGTGCCGATGGATATCTATTAAAAAATGCATCACCGGAGGAATTATATAAAGCGATCGAGCAAGTAGAGCAGGGTTTAGCTGTCTTATCACCAGAAGTGACCCGTCAGGTTATGGAAGCAGTTGTATCGGATAAGATTATGCCAGCAAACGTTGGGTTGAGCGATCGCGAAAAAGAAGTTCTATCTTGTATGGCGCGCGGTTTATCTACTGCCCAAATCTCACATGAACTTTTTATTTCGGACAATACGGTCAAAACGCACATTCGACATATTTTAGAAAAACTGGAAGTAAGCAATCGTTACGAAGCAACCCAAAAAGCGCGTGATTTAGGAATAATTAGTTAACCAATACCTATCAAGCCACAAAATTGCGACCTGAGAAAGCCTTGAGATATGAATAACAATTTAATAAATCGAACGAGGAGTGATGAGAATGCGTAAAGATGATGCAAGCTTTCGAAAATTGATCCTAATCGGGTTATTTCTTTTTGTGTTAATTTTCCCATTACAAGGATGTTCGAGTAAGAAACAAACCACTCCAATCGTAGATAATAACATTCCCCAAACGATAAATCCCGTGGTGAGCGCGACAGGGGTTGTCTTACCTGCAAAACGCTCAACCTTAAGTGTCTCCATGCCAGGAATCATATCCGAGATATTTGTGGAAAGAGGCGACAAAGTCCAAGAAGGACAGGTCTTAGTACGGCTCAAAGGGAAAGAGGAAATACAAGCGGCAATAACTCAGGCAAAAATGGAATTAATTTCTGCTGAGCAGGCATTGAATAAGCTTTATGAAGATCACGACATCGCTTTAGCAGCGGGTTTGGAAGCCTATGTCCGCGCGAATAACGCAGTTAAAGAAGCCCAATATCAGTTAGATAATTTTACGATACCGGTCAATCAACAAAATATGACAGCAATCGAAGCAGTAAAAGTGATGAAAGAACGATTGGATAAAGCAACAAAAGATTTTCAGCCGTATCGTAACGAATCCGAACTAAACGAAACCCGTAAAGATCTCAAAGAAAAGCTCGATGAAGCTCAAGCAGATTACAATGCTGCTGTAAAACGCTTGACCTATGAGTTTACATTGGAAGAAGCGAAAGCGCAATTAGCAAAAGCAGAAAGGGATTATCAGAAATTAATCAAGGGACCTGATCCAGATCAAGTTGCTTTAGCACAGGCTCGATTAGATAATGCAAAAGCTGCAGTAGCAGCTGCTGAAGAAAAGTTAGCAGATTTGGAAGTGACCGCATTATTTTCGGGTGTTGTGAGCGAAGTCTATGTTCATGAAGGGGAATGGGTAGCACCAGGGCAACCCGTGATCATTTTAGCTGATCTAGCTCATTTGCGAGTGGAAACAACCGATTTAAACGAAATTGATGTCGCTCGGGTAAAGGTAGGTGATTCGGTAAAAATAACTTTTGATGCCTTACCGGATGTCGCAGTTAATGGAAAAGTAACGTTAATTTCTCCCAAGTCATCTGAGGGATCCGGTGTCAATTACACTGTTGTTGTCGAAATGGATGAGATTCCACCCGCTTTACGGTGGGGAATGACCGCTTTTGTTGATATTCAAGTTGAGAAATGAGTTCCTGAGACTTTATTTTACAATGACCCTGGTTCCAAACCCTCTCCGTTCCCAATCCCGGCGGCTCTTAATTGGTAATTCATATACAGGAGTTGACCAACGGAAAATCCATTTTGCATCTTCATTGCGTAAATTAACACAGCCGTGGCTCATTTGTACTCCAAAATTGTTGTGCCAATATGTGCCATGAAATGCAACGCCAGTTTCAACGAAAAACGAAGTCCAAGGTACACCAGGTAGGGAAAAACGGCTCCCGTTGTCTGCATCTGGATTACCTGATACGCTCCCCATATGTTTATTGGGCATTTTTGAGAAGATGTGAAATTCCCCTTTGGGTGTATCGGTAGGGATACCATTAATATACGGCCGGGCTGATGGGATGCCAGTGGATACCCTGGCCCGATATACTTCAGTACCGTATTCATAAGCAATGAGCGTTTGTGTGCGAATATCCACTTCGATTAATTTTTTTTCAGGGGGTACATCCGTAGAAATGGGTGAATATTCTTCATCTTTGATTGGGCGTAAATGAATAGCTGGAACATAGTAGATTAATGTATCTGTTAATTCTGAGGTGATTTGATACCAGGGCTGCTTATCCGGTCCTTCGACTACATCCGTGACCCAATGTGTCGTTTCGTAGTAAAGCGGGGCAGAGTTCCATTTCGCCCAACCATTTTTATATTCAAAAGCTGGGGTATAGGGAACGGTAACTTCGCATAGCTGACCATAATCCGGGACATGATGTAAAGGTTCGTTTAATTGTACTTTTACACGTTGGATATGGGCGGAGTGCAGGTAGCCTCCCCACACGCGATACCATAGAGGATTATATGCTGGACCGTAAGGTGAGATGATTTCTTCGTAGATATTTACCAATTGATCACGATAGCGTTTCCCAATAATCTGGCTATCATCGCGTGGCAAGCTATATAAGTCAATTTCTTTTATCGCAATTCGTGCTAATTCCCCATAGCCAGTTTCGTTATAATGAGGGAAAATAGGCGAAAAAGCTAAACTTCCTAATGCAAGCGCACTTAATTTGAGGAAACTACGTCGAGATATTGTTGAATGAAACATGGTATCAATTATAACCATTTTATTAAAAACTGTTGCGCAACCATTGAAAATGTGGTATAGTATAGGCGCGGACGTCCGGGTGCCCCCCTCACCCGGGCGTCCGCATTTTAGTTTAGATTGAACGAAAATTTCATATTTATATATTGTTTGAGAATAACTCAGTTAAAATACATTTATAAAACATTTGTAGAAAGGAAATAATATGGCAGATACAGTTTATAAGATGATTGAATTAACCGGAACATCCTCGACGAGCATTGAAGATGCAGTGCAAACCGCCATCGCTCGGGCTGCGAAAACCGTAAGACAGATGCGCTGGCTCGAGGTCGTTGAAGTGCGTGGCCGCATCGATGGTGATCATGTTGGGCAATGGCAAGTCAAAATTAATGTTGGGTTTGCGTTAGAGGACGAAGATTAAATTTGCGCAATGAAAATCACCTGTGATATGGGATAGAGAATCACAGGTGAAGCAGTTTAATCAAATGATGAGTCGGGGCGAGAGGATTTGAACCTCCGACCTCTTGGACTATATTTTATCTCTATAAATTATACACGTAGAGAAGATGTTTTTCTATCTACGTGTAATACATGCTGGACAAGAACAAGATGGGGTAATTTTTTGTTTATGACTTAAGCCATGAATGATGTTATCTTTTTTGTAAAATCTGTCCTCAATACAATTGAAATAAGTGAGATCATTTGCTTCATATCTTCGAAATACAACATAGGCAATGTGATCCGCTAATTGGGTTAATCTCGAAGCGTGCGAATCGATAAATAATGGAACTTCAATTATATTTCGGAGCTGTAATCCCCATCGAGTTCCTCCTTTTCTTATGTTATGAGCTAAGATTTGTAAACCTGTTTCGTATGAAGATCTGTCTAATATAATCAATCCTTTTTGATGAGGGTCATTAAGATTTTGAAGATACATATTGAATCTACTTGCTAAATCTTCATAAGCCATCAGCACTGGATTTTCCTGAGGATATGAATCTTTGTGTATTGCGCAAGCATAGATGACAGTTTCTAGATATGCGTTTTTCATAGAGCATAAAACATTTTGTATGATTTCTTTTCGTTCTTTTTTGTCCGGGAAATTCTTCCAGGGATGATCTTTACCACGAAATATTTCTGCGGCGTGAAACTCGATTTTTTCTGGTTGATTATTATCTATAGATTCTGCTAACTTATCCAGTACATTGGAAAGCCATCTTACACTGGTTTCAGGTATGCAAATACCACCCA
>DAOTVW010000024.1:0-12928 GCA_034436035.1 Anaerolineales bacterium | reverse complement strand
GGTAGATTAGCAGGAAGTTATTGTGGAATTCCAATCATCATCTGTCACCAAGCAGGCCCAGAATTGGACCGCTCTCGATGGAGGTCTGCCCTCGATACCCTTACCAGTAAGCTAGTTGCCCGTTATCTAGTCAGCAGCCAAGCTGTAGCAAGAATACTTCATCACAGAGAGAGTATCCCTTATGAAAAGATCACGCTTATCCCTAATGGCATTCCAATTCCTTCGTATTCTAAAATTTATTCCGTAGAAAGAGCTAATCCTACGGTCAGGCTGATCTCCATTGGCCGCCTTTCTCATGAGAAAAACCATAAAATCTTGATCCAGGCATGTGCGGAATTATCAACAAAAGGTATCCCCTTCCATCTCGATATTCTCGGTGAGGGTGCAGAAAAAACCACTTTAATTCGAATGGCAAAATCATTGAAGGTTGATCCATACATCACATTTCACGGTTTTGAGGAAAATCCAGCAAAATGGCTTGAAAATGCGGATATCTTTATCCTGCCATCGAAATGGGAGGGTGTCTCTCTTGCTCTTCTGGAAGCAATGGCGATGGGATTAGCTGTGATTGCCACCAACACGGGTGGCACTGGCGAAGTAATCCAAAATGAGCAAAATGGTATTCTCGTTGAAGCGGATAATCCAGCTGAGATTGCCAATACTGTCGAAAGGCTCTATAATCACCCAGAATATTGTCAGTTTCTCGGTTACAATGCCAGACGATTTATCATAGAGAACCATTCCATCAAGTTTTCTGTGCAGAAAATCGAAGAGCTATATCAGTACATGTTAAATCAACAAAAATCATACTAGCGAAAGCTTGCCTTATAACAAAATGACCATCCCACCTCAACCCATTCCCACCCGCCCTGTTCGCGTTTTGCACATCATCACCCGCATGATTATCGGCGGCGCACAGGAAAATACCATGTATAGTGCTGCAATGCTCGACAAATCTCTCTTTCAGGTTGATGTAATTTGTGGTCCGCAAACGGGTAGTGAAGGTTCACTCATTGAGGAAACTCTTGCCAGAGGAGTAAATTTAACTATTTTGCCTCCATTAGTACGGGAAGTGCACCCAATTAATGATTTATTAGCGTTGATCAACCTGTATTTCATCATTCGGCGTGGAAATTATCATATTGTCCACACTCATTCATCAAAAGCAGGCATATTAGGTCGTCTAGCAGCAAAAATGGCTGGCACACCGATCATCCTCCATACAGTGCATGGCTGGAGTTTCCATGATTACATGTCCGTTGTTAAACGAAACATTTATATCTTCTTAGAACGTTGGACTGCTCGCTATTGCCAAAAAATCATTGTTGTCACTCAAGCAGATAAAGAAAAAGGCTTAAAAATGAAAATTGGAAAAGCCGAGCAATATCATCTCATTCGTTCTGCCATACCACTCGAAGAATATCAACCAAACCATATATGGAAAGCTACCCTTCGCCAAGAACTTGGGATACCCGTTGATGTGCCCGTAATTGGCACGATTAGCCGTCTTTCACCACAAAAAAATCCGCTTGAGTGGGTTAAAGTTGCAGCGCTAATCTCCCAGCAAATACCTTCAGCTCACTTTATCATCGTTGGAGATGGACCATTACATCAGGCGGTGAATGAACTGCTACAAAGCGAGGGATTGTTGCAAAAAACCACCTTGACCGGTTTACGCCGTGATGTGGGAAAAATCCTGAATACGATGGACGTCATTTTATTGACATCGTTATGGGAAGGATTACCAAGGGTCATTCCAGAATCAATGAGCGCTGGGATACCTATCGTAGCGTATGCAGTTGATGGGATAAAGGAGATCATACAACACCGCGTTAATGGACTACTCTGCGAGCCGCATAATCTTCAACAAGCTGCGCTTGAGTGTGTCGAATTAATCAATAATCCAGCCTTGCGCGCCAAGCTCATTCATGCTGGCAAGCAAACCGCTGCAGAGCAGTTTGATTTAAAGCAAATGATTCAAGGCTTACAACAATTGTACTTAGAAAGCATGAAAAGAAAGGCATCGCTATGAGTAGTCTCATTCGACGACCGACAATTGGTTTGGCATTAGGTGGGGGTGGTGCACGTGGGTTAGCTCACATCGGTGTGCTGGAAGTATTCGAGCGAGAGGGTATCCCATTTGACTGCATTTGTGGCACAAGCATGGGGGGGATCATTGCCACGTTATACGCTGCCGGGATATCCGTTGAGACAATGAAAGAAATTGCGCTCTCTTTATCCAACCCCAAGAATTTCCTCCGCTTTCTCGAAATCACCCCGCCCCAGCGTGGGATTATTAAAACAGATCGCATTCGAGCATTTTTAGACGATCTCATCGGGTCAAAGAAAACCTTTGAAGACCTCCCGATACCCATCTCCCTCACGAGCGTCGATTTAATTACTAAAAAAGTAGTATATCTAACCAAAGGTTCGTTGATAGAAGCATGTATGGCTACCTCCGCTGTACCGGGATTATTCCCGCCCGTTGAACTTGATGGCATGCTATTGGTAGATGGAGGAGTATTGGATAATGTTCCCGCTCGGGCTGCGAGAAAAATGGGGGCTGAATACATCATTGCGGTGGACGTGAATTACTTTTCGGGCAGTGAGTCTCGATGGGTGGATTTTCCCAAAGACGCAACCATTCGTAAATTCCTGCCAGCTTTCGCGCTTGATTTTTATCAAGCAGAAATTATTATGAGCAGCGCAATCACTGCAATGAATCTGAAGCAGGCAAAACCTGAATTGGTTTTGAATCCTCAAGTGCCAGCGGATGTCAATATGTTCTTTGGATTTACGAAAGCTGCCGAGGTAATCCAATATGGAGTTCATGCTGCCGAAGAGGTTGTCCAACAGGTGCGTGCATCCATTAAACCCAAAGTACACCTCTTCCCACCCAATATTGACCCCAAACAAGTAGGTGATTAAAATATAAAGCATAGGAAGCAGATATGCCAATTTACGAATATCTTTGTGAAAATTGCCATAAAAAATTTGATAGCTTGCGAAATTTCAAAGAAGCAGATTTACCTATTGCATGTAGTTATTGCCAAAGCACTAACACCAAACGAGTTTTATCCGTTTTCTCCGCCCAAAGTGGCGGGAAAATGATTACCGGCGGTGGAAATAGCGGATGTTCCTCCTGTAATGGTGGGAACTGTGCCAGTTGTGGATTATAGAAAAGCCTTAATCGAAATGTCTTTCAACAAATGATAATCGCGTAAACGTTTATTCATGATGAAAAAATGGAGATTTTTCTTAGGGGGGATTGTTTTCATTGTTTTGATTCTCACAGTGGTAATCACCCATTGGTTATTCGCAGATCTCCCTTCCATTGACCAGCTCAATGAAATTCAAAACTTTCCCAGCTTGCGTATTGTTGATCGCAACGGTAGATTGCTCTATGAAGATTTAGGGGAGAACAGTATTCGCTATCACCCCCTTCGCTTCCAAGAAATTCCAGATTGCATCAAACAAGCGACTATTGCAACAGAAGATGCTAGTTTTTTTAGTAACCCAGGTTTTGATATTAAAGGAATACTGCGTGCTCTATGGATTAACCTGCGTGGCGGCGATACCATAGCCGGAGGTTCGACTATCACCCAACAACTTGTCCGTAACCTTTTACTCGAAAAAGGAGAAAGCGAGCAGCGCACCGTAAAAAGAAAACTAAGAGAAATATACTTGGCCTGGCAGATCACCCGTCATTATACGAAAGAACAAATACTCAGCCTTTACCTCAACCATACTTATTATGGCAGTTTTGCATACGGAATCGAAGCAGCCTCTCTAACTTATTTTGGAATTCCAGCCAAACAGCTGGATTTAGCTCAATGTGCCGTGATAGCAGGTTTGCCTCAAGCTCCCTCTATTTACAACCCGTTTATCCATCCCGATGCAGCGAAAAAAAGACAGAAGGTTGTATTAGAGCGCATGGCAAAATTAAAGTTCATCACTGACCAACAGTTTACCAATGCCATCCATGAGGAATTAAATTTTAGCGAAGCACCTTACCCAATGGAAGCTCCCCATTTCGTTATGTATGTTCGCAATCAAGTTGATCAGCTCATCTCATCCGGGCAGCTTTCCCCGAACGCACGTTTAAATGACCTGACTATTTATACGAGCTTGGATTTGAATTTAGAAAAAACCGCTGAAAAGGCAATTCAAAGTCATCTCACAAAACTTGCTTTAGACCGAGGTGGATTAGGTCACAATGTCCATGATGCTGCTTTGGTAGCTATCAACCCCAAGAGTGGAGAAATTCTTGCCATGGTTGGAAGCGCCAATTACCAGAATGAGGCAATTCATGGAGCCATTAATATGGCAATAACCCCGCGCCAACCTGGATCAGCGTTGAAACCATTTGTCTACGCCCTCGCCATGGATCCAAATCAATTAAACCCATTAATGCCTGGATCATTAATTTGGGATAAACAAACCAATTTTCAAACTCGGGATGGAAAGACCTATACACCAGCTAATTATGATGGGAAAGAACACGGCCTGGTTACAGTCCGTGAGGCGCTTGGCTCATCATTAAACATACCTGCTGTTATGGTATTAAACCAGATCGGTTTGCAAAGGTTCTCTGCCTTTGCTCAGACCATTGGACTGACCTCCTTGCGTAACCCGGAGACGTATGACTTAACGATCGCATTAGGAGGCGGCGGCGTGAGTTTGCTGGAATTAACCAGTGCATACAGCATCTTTGCTGCCAAAGGTATAAAGAATCAACCTTATGCTATCCTTTCCATTCAAGATAAATTCGGAAATGTCTTGTATCAATATCAAAGGAAAACTATCCAAGTCGTTGATCCGCAAGTAGCTTGGTTAATTAGTGATATGCTGCACGATGATAATGCCCGTACCATAGGATTTGGCCGGAACAGTATCCTTAATATTGATCGTCCAGCTGCTGTCAAAACAGGGACCACTACCAACTTCCACGACAATTGGACCATCGGTTATACCCCTCAAATCGTAGTTGGCGTTTGGGTGGGAAATGCTGACTACCAACCAATGATGGAAGTGACCGGATTGAGTGGCGCTGCTCCTATCTGGCATGAATTCATTCGTCAGGCTCTTCTCAATCAGGTTGAGGAATGGTATCCACGCCCCCCAACAATAATCTCGACTGCATTATGTAAGCCAATTTCGCCTTTCACGGAACAGTGCGGCTCCCAATATCAAGATTGGATGATTGTTGGCACCCACCCTCTTAAATCCCTAAATTTCAATGCTGTTCCGTCGGAACCTAACCAATCTCAAGCTTTTGAAATCATTTCCCCCCATCCCAACGCTGTGTATATAAAGGGGCAAAATCAACCGGTAACAATACCAATAACTATACGCAACAATAATGGGCTCGACACCTTCAAAGTATTTCTCAATCAAAAACAAATTGCCACCCTTGATCGTGATCCTAAGACCATCTGGTTAGACCTTCAACCAGGTGTTGCTGTAATCACCATCGAAGGATGGCAAAACAATCAACTGATGGAAACTCAAACCATTTCGATAACGGTCAATCCTCCTTTACGGTAGTACACGGAACACCATTCCAGCCCCACGACCAAATACCTCTGGGAAGTAAAATTCGTAGGCTAATGTGGGGATAGTCTGGAAATCACCAACCGTTGACGCACGCGCTAGATATGTATAAGAATATGTTCCTGCAGGTAGATATTCTGCTGATAAAACAACTTTTTCATCACGGTATTCTACGTGGGTAAAATTCCACCATCCCCAACCTTTTATTTGCATCTCTTGCCAATTAAATTGCTGAGGTTGCTCACTCTGCGAGCTAGTCAAGAGAGATTGATCAATCGCTTCTAAGCCAGCGGGTAATGCATCTTCTATTACCAGATAATGCGCATCATTCGGCACGACAACCGTTACGCGGACATACACGACATCGCCCTGATGCGCTTCACTTATCGATGCCTGCGGATTATCTGCTTTGAAATATTGACGGGTGACGATGACACCCCGATCAAGGGGTTCTACTTCGTCCACCGGCATCGGTAAACTTAAGTGAACCGTATAATACAGGGTACCGCTGTCATTGTCCTTGGAGAAAATAATTTGGTTTGCGGCATTTTTCAACAAATCGCTCACCGCAATTTTGACCTCAGTTTGCTGAGTAATGGTCTTTGGGTCGCTCTGCCAATTACCCAAATTTTTGTTATTCAGCGTTAGTTGATAATTGTAATTACTTTGTAACTCTCCGCTCTTCTCTAACCAACCCGATAACGCCATCAAAGCCCAGGCACCTTCCTGAGTACTACCCCAGTGTCCATCGTTTCTACTGTGCATAAGCCAGCGCACAATATTCTCATTGAGTGGATTTGTCGGATCAATGTCATTCAACATTGCCAGGACAATTGCAGTGGTTCGGGTATCTGTGTTCCATGAATAATAATCGGTTGTTTTTTCATGCCAAGAAACGCCTGTAGCAGAACTCACTGCCTTATTCTGCAGGTCTGAGAGCAGAGTCTGAACGCGCGTGTCACTTGGATTTGCTTGATGAAGGGCATGCGCCAAGTAGGCTTTTGCATAAATAGCGAGCTGTTCACGGTAATCATATAACTTACCCAACATTGCGCTATTACTGACGTTAGCGCGATCTAGTACATACATCACAAATGCTTGTTGGTTGAATAAATACGACTCATGAATCGTACCAGGATCAATCAAATTATTCTTGAGGAAATCAATTCCATGGTCATAAACATCCTGATCAATAGCATAACCTGCCTTTTTAGCTTCTGTTAAACTCAGGAGCACATACGCGCTGGTTTGAATGTCGCTCTTGTCAGAATTCCACCACCCCCAGCCACCATCTGGATTCTGGCGGTTGTAGATGCGCTGCAAAGAGGTTTGAACCAAACCATCCAACTTTGCTTGTTTTTCCGCGTCAGTGATCCCCGCTTTATGAAAAGCTTGTAAAGTCAAAATGTTCGGTAAGAAACGAGAAACGGTTTGCTCAATACAATCGTATGGATAATTTTCCAAATAGCTTAATCCGTCCAGCATACCAGCGGCTAGAGACGGTTCCATGCGAATGGTTAGAGTTCCGCCGGGTGTATTGTAATTCTGCGGTAAGACTACCTGTTCCTCGCGCGTCCCTTTTTGTTTGAGGCTTCCCGCAGTTGCAACCGTTTCGGGACTGGTGTAATGGAGTACCATGATACCTTGATCCGCTAAGGTTGCTAATGTGGGTTTAGACGCATCACTTAAGTCGCCGGATTTTGCGCTAAAAATCAAATCCACCCGTTCAGAATCCAGTGGTACTTTACCGTTCCATGAAACATAAGCCTGTTGCCCAGCGGCTACATTTACCTTTTTCACTTTCTCATCCAGGACATCTATGCCCTTTGCTTGAACCTCAACTTGAACGTCAAGAGCTTGCGCCGTGTTATTATGTATTACGCTTCCAAGTGAGACCTGATCGCCCGCCACAAAAAAGCGCGGTGTCATCGGCTCTACCATCAAAGGTTTAGTCGTCAACAGGTCTAACGTAGCCTGTCCTGCATAGGTATCTTTTGTGACAGCCCGCGCATCCAGCCGCCAGGTGGTTAAGTTATCCGGTAGTTTTACCGAAACAGTCGCTTTTCCATCCTGGTTTGTTAATAGGTCTGCTTGCCAAAAAGCGGTATCGGGGAATTCGCGCCGTACTGTTACTACGCCTAATTCACCCCCGCCTTTGCCGCCACCGCTACCCATTCCAGCACCAGAAACCAGCGCAGCTTGCGTGAGGGCATTGTAGTCATCCATGCTAAAGAGTAATGGCGTTGAAGTTTGCACTCCCAAGGAACGGCGATTATAGAAATAATCGTATATCGGTGGAGAATTTGGATCAACCAGAGATAAAGTTGCTAAATCGCTTATACCCAAAGATACATCCGCTTGAACGGGATTACCAGCACTGTCTTTAACCATCACATTAATCGTTACAGTATCTCCGGGTTTAGCTGGTTTGGGCTGCGCTTCTAGTGTTACATTTAACTTTGTCTTTTGGGTAGAGACATTTATCTCTGCCAAACCTATCTTGAACGATGGGCGGGGGTTGGTTTTATCTACCCCTTTTACAATGACAACCGATATATAGATGTTTGGTGCCATATCGTCTTGGATGGGTAAACGGTAAATCATGCTATTCGAGGTGATAGGAATGACTTCTGATTGGCGAATATGACCACGTTCAACAGTAACTAATCCATACGCAGAGCCCTGATAAGGAGAAGCAATCAGTAGTTCTGCAACATCGCCGGGCTGATATTCTTTCTTATCACTTACTAAGCGGAAGGAGTGATCGTTGCTAACCAGCCATGGGACATATTCGCCACCCGCAACCCACAAATAAGCGGTAGAACAATGCTCGTTCTGGGAATTATCTTTGACACATGCTTTTGCCCGGAATACTCCGCCATTGGGTGGCACAAACTTCACCTCTGCAATTCCTTTCGCATCGGTTTTAACATCACTGAAAGTTGTAACCGGGATATCTTCCACCTTCGATGTCCACAAAATCGTGCCATCTGGTTGTTGTTCTTGAACGCTATGCCAGCGTCGCTCGACAATTTCCACCTGGATATTCTGATCTGCTTGCGGTTTTGCATTCCAATCCAGTACCACCATGCGGAAACTTTGCTCTTGACCGCTTTCGCCAATATATGCAAGAGGTTTTATCCCAACATAGAGCTGACTTTGATGAACCACATAGACTGCTCTACCACTCACTACATTACCGCCGACATCCGTAATATCAGCTTCGAACTCCATACGGCGGCTTTTCTTTAGGTTTCCTAAATCACTGGGCAACTTTATAGTTGCTTTTCCGTTGGTATCCAATTTAAAATCCCCTTCCGCAACCATTTCAGAAGCGGGTGGATTGGGTAAACCAGATTCCGTTGCGTCTATATCCTCATCACTAAAGGAATAATCGAGATAATCACCCCCCGGAGAAAAAGTGAATGGAGAAGCAATGACGGTGTAATGCACAGCGCCATTCGAGACATTGCCACCGGAATAATATTCAGCCGCCACCATTCCATTCACCGCAGCGCCTTGAAGTAATTCCTCAGGTTCAACTGTGGCGGTTACTTTAAATTCCGGTCGACGGTATTCTGCGACATTGAATACAATATCGCCAATTGGATTTTCATTATTTGGCAGGAATACAGAGAGGTTGTAACCCCCGAGTGCAGCATCTTCGGAAAGGTTATATTTACCGCTAATCGTACCGTAATCCGATATCGCAAGAGTGTCTTCCCAGACTTTCTTTCCATCATAACTGCTAATCACTACCCTGGCAGTCTTAATAGAAGATGGAAGGCTATATTTCAGATCATCATCGTTGCGTATCACTGCTTTGAAATAAACCGGTTGTCCCGGACGGTAAATTGGACGTTCTGTATAAACATAAGCACGCCATTGCCCTGGTACAGCATAATAGTGGCTCCACAATGCCTGGTCATACTCACTGGAACCACTCCCCCAGTTGTTGCCCGCAAAAGAAAAGATTTGTCCTTCTGTTGTATATGCGAACGCTGTATTATCGTAGTAGGTTTCGGGGTATTGGATCCGGGCTATCCCATTTTGATCGGTTTTCGCCTTCCCCAATTTAATCTGGTGCAAGCCCATTACTTCCACGTTAATATCCGCTAAGGGATTACCGCTTTCCAAATCGGTCATCCAAATTAGCGCCTCAGTTGGAGTGGTTTTCAATGTGAGATTTGCATTAGCAACAATAAAAAGGCGTGTGTCCAGGAAGGGCGAACCAGGGTGAGGGATTTCTGTGCAATCTAAACCAATAAAATAATAACCATTCTCTAACGCTTTTCCATCTGTTGAAGATAAGCTTACTTTTGCAATATCCTGAATGTCTAACGGTTTTGTGTTATTAACCGTGATTTCTTTGACAAGGCTATTTGCTGGGGGCGTGAAATCATTAGTAGATTTTTGATAACTGCTTAAATCCACAAAATCTTGCAAATTTAACCGATACAGCTTCAATGTGGCACTTTTGGCATTTATTAAATTCACATACAAATATTGTTCTTCTTTGTTTTGCCGGAAAAGAGCTGCTTGATAAGGCATGTTTAAATTGACCTGAGGAGGATAAGGCGCAGTCTTAAAATGCAGTTTTACTCCTTGAGTGATTTTATTCCCATAAATGTCTTCCATACCGGGTTGTATTTCCACCTGGTATTCAGTGGATGGCTTTAAAACATAAGTATGAATGCTGTAATCCCATTCGTTATACCACCACTCTATTGTCTCTTTTGGTTTCGGTGTGATGGTGATTTTATCTTTCACGGTATCAATCCGCATCGGGGAAGAAAATTGAATCGCAAATTCAGAAGAATAGTTGGATTGGGTGGCGTTATCTGCGGGAGTGATCGATAAAATTGACGGTTGAGGCAGAGTGTGAAAACTCCATTGCAATCCTTTTTCCAAAGCGCTACCATCTGTCGTCTTGGCATCTTGACCAATGACGAGTTGATATGTGGTGTCTACTTTCAGCCTCTGGGTTGGTGTAATGACAACGGATGTGGCATCCTCATTCCAAAGTGTACTGAGCGGTGTTTTTGAACCATCCTCTGCTGTTAATTTAATCGCCTGGTTTGTAGATGGTTCATCCATCGGCTGCAAAAAATCAACGGTAAAGGCTTCATCTAACAAGATTCGATCCTGACCATCAGGAGGATTAACTGCCCCGCTTTTCAATCGCAGCGCGCTAACTGCTGCCGGGCGGGTTGTAAATGACCATTGAAAATCTTCTTTCAGCTCATTGGTTTGTGATACATCCTTCAATCCTTTTTTGATGAGGATATGATAACTTTCACCACTATGGAGTGGTTTCGTTGGCTGTAATGTAAAAACGGAAGTAGCAATCCATTCCGCTTTTCCTTCTATGGTTGGAGTAATTACCAACGGATTTGGTAAATTGGATTGATCCTTTAATGAAGATAAAGGTACAACCGCCTGATTGAAAACAACGGTGATTAAAGCATTGGTTTCAACATTCTCACTTTGATCAGCGGGAAATGCGCGAAGAACAGTCAGCGGAACTTTTGTTATTTCCGTCTCGGTTGGACGGAGTGGGATAACACCCGCTGGGGTTTCTCCAGCAGGCTTTACCATATTGGGTACGCCGCTTTTGGCAAATAAAACAACGCTTACACCAATGATGATCAGCAGGATAAATAACCCAATCAAGAGTTGGGTATGGGAAATTGCCCGATTGGACTTATCGCTTGAGCTAGGCGGTTGAGGAGATGAAGTCATATATGCCTCTTTTCTTGAACGGAAAATGATTTAATCAAATTATTAAACGAATGGGCAGGTGAAATGGTTCCCTCAAAACACAAACAATTTAAAAAAAAAGTGTTATCGAACAATGAGCGTTGGATCGCCCAATAAGGTATAGGTTGCTAAAACGTCACGAACACCCTGACTACTCAGGTCTATTTCGCGAAGCGTTTGCATCCAGATATCCCCAATTCTATCATGATTCGATTTCAGAAAATGTTCAACCAAGGATTTCGTTAGAAAACCCTGATCGTTCGGTAGCGTTAAACTGGATGGTGCAATAATCGCCACCGCGCCACCGTTCGGATTCCAAAGCAAAGCCTCGCTCAAAGATTCCAGCTTTGGATGAATATAATAACCCGTTAAACAAGTCATCTGAATCACCAGCGGGAAAGATGGTGAGTTGGTTAATTTTGCCGCTTCATTGCTGGTGAAAAGCTGATCTTTCCCCCACATCTCGATACTGCCATGTCCAAAATAACCCAATACAGTCGTTCCAGATTGAAAGTAATTGTCAATGACCTGCGCCGCTTCGGTTGTCCCTGCTGGGGGAGTATAAAGTTCTTTTTGGGCGGATCCCCCCCAGAGATCCAAGAAGGTTTGAGCCTCACCTGCAAACATGTCCCCTTGCGGATCAGCCACTGCAACAACCTTCAAGGGTGATGAAATATTCACCTGGTTTTCATACGCCAGCATCTTTTTCACCCAATTTGCCACCTGTTGGCTGTTCTGAGCTGGAAGCCGTCCGACCGCAAGCGCTAAGGAGTAGTGATCGCTATTTTGCAGGAAATCTAATCCCTCCGGATTCATAACTGCAAAGGGTAACTCACTGGAGGTTTTGCCGCCATAAAGGGTTTGAATGAAAAATGTGGGGAGACGATTCATGGTCGTATCATTCGCCAAACCCTTTGGATCATAAGTCGAATCGCCCACTAATAATACATATTTCAAATTCGGATTTTGGGAGGTAACCTCCTGCAAATATTGTCGAATTGCATTCGGCTCAGGATACCCGCCATATTGGGCGTAAATCGCTGAGACATCTTGCGTCTCTACTGTAAAGCCTTCGCTCCGCCGCTTTTCAATTAACGGGCTCAACGGATCCAGTAGATCCTGTGGGCCTATCATCAAATAATCCGCATGGTTATGAGCAGCCGGTTCATCTCCTTTTTTGATGGATATTGAGTCCATCCCACTGATGTTTTGAACAGCCGATGCTTTGGCAGCTAAAAATAGATGGTTCTTCGTTTCTATTGGCGAGGTTCGATTCACTAAAGTCGGGCTGAGAGGGCTGGTGATATCCAACAACCAATCCTGTTTTCCTAACCGCAAGCTATCTGGATTTGGTAATCCATCTGCTACCCCAAAAATAAGGGTTTTATTATTGGGTAGAGATGTTTTTTGCCATGTATAAAGCTCGATGGTATCAAGATAAACGATATCAACCACAATTTGGGGAAGAAGGTCTCCTTTTATGGAAAGGGTGTTGCTCCCTTTTTTAAAATAATTGGCATCGATGACCGCTTCAATCTGATGATATCCCGCTCCATCCCATGCTTCATCAGCAACAGTCGTTCCATTAAGTTGGAGCTGATAATGATGATCAGGG
>DAOTVW010000023.1:0-10614 GCA_034436035.1 Anaerolineales bacterium | reverse complement strand
AAAGCGCTGATAGAAACGCAAATACAGCAAGGTATGATTTTCATCGACAGGGATAAACGCTGCCAGAATCCTTACATCAGCGCTGATATGGTTTTGCCACAAATTCGGGAACTGGAATTCGAGCCTGAATGGAGGCTCAGGGTCAATGGATATCTGGTCGGCGCGGCGTGGCGGGTTTCCGTCGTCCAGCCGGTTGAACACATACACATAAAATAAATCCTCCCGCACCCAGCGCACTACCGGCCCATCCACCAGCGTGCGGTTGCCACGCCCAATAGTGTTGTAATGAATAAAGGGCAGATGCACCACATCGAGTTGATTTTCGATCACGCGGCTGTAATGAACCTGCCATGGATCATACGTTGCACCATAGCTAAAGGATTCATCTAAGTCATCGAAAAAAGGTGGCGGGGTAAGCTCTTGCGGCGGCTTTACTCCCCACCAGATCCAGATTAAGCCATGCGATTCATACACTGGATAACTCGCAGCACGGAATGCTTCTGGAACCGGTGTTTTTCTCCCGTTGGCAGGGATACACTGTACTCGTCCTGATCCATCATACTCAAAGCCATGAAAAGGACAAACTAGACGACCTTCACACACCCAGCCTTTGCTCAAAGCCACGCCGCGGTGTACACACTGGTCGCGCAGGCAATGGCAGTTGCCCTGCTGATCCCGCCAAAAGACCAGTTTTTCTCCCATTCGGGTGACGCCAATCGGTTTATCTTTAACCTGTTTCGATTCTAAAACAACATACCATTGATTGGGGATCATCGTTTATTCCTCTCTGAAATGCTGCTCCATGAATAATGCCTCATACATAAAACCATGTCGCCGATAAAAGCGCTGTGCAGCAAGATTATCTTTCTCTGTCGCAAGAGATATCGCAACACAACCTCTCTGGCGCGCCTCTTCCAGCACTTTTTCCATTAATGCACTGCCTACCCCGCGATTTTGATGCCCCCAATTGACCACCATTTCTTCAACGGAACACACAAGTCCATTATGATATAAATTTTTTCGATAAATAAAACTGGCTAAACCCACCACACTCCCACCAGCGGTTTGTGCTACTACAATATAATGGTCGGGCGTTTGCAAGAACGCTTTCACACCTTGCTCGTCAAGCGTGCTTTTTCCATGGGTAAGGCTGGCTAATTCTTTGATCAAACGCACAATTTGAGCCGCATCATCCAACGTGGCAAAGCGAATCGTGTAACTCATAGATAAATTTTAGCATAGAAGCAGTGAGTTGTTTGTTATAATCCTTAACATGATCCCTCTTCATTTATCCATTGCCGGGTTTTTATCCTATCGCCAACCGACGGATATCGACTTCAGCCAATTTGATCTGGCTTGCATCTCGGGAGCAAATGGAGCTGGGAAATCTACCATCTTAGATGCGATAACCTGGGCGTTATTTGGCAAAGCACGAAAAGAGGATGATTCCGTAATTCATTCGCACCCGCAAGTAAAGGCTGCAGAAGTCCGATTGATCTTTATTTATGAGAACAACCTCTATCGCGTGCAACGCACCCGCCCGCGCAATAAGAGCACAATTTTAGAATTTCACATTGCCCAACCAGATAGCTTTCCTAATCCTTTTACCGCCGAAGACATTCCGTTTATACGATGGAAACCATTAACAGAGCACAGTGTTCGTGAAACTCAGGCACGCATCCAGAGCGTTTTGCGTTTGGATTATGAGACTTTTACAAACGCCTCTTTTTTTCTGCAAGGTAAAGCCGATCAATTCACAACTCAAAATGCTGGAAATCGCAAACGCATTCTAAGCAGTATTCTGGGGTTAGAAATCTGGGAAGTGTATAAACAACGCGCCGTTGAACTGCGCCGAAAAGTAGAAAATGAAGTCAGTTTAATTGAAGGACATCTCGCAGAAATTAACGCAGAGCTTGCTGAAGAGGAAGAGCGCCGAAAAAGCTTGCAGGAAATTCAACAAAGACTCGCCATTGTTTCTCAAGCCTGTCAGGATAAAAAGAAATTAGTCGAAAGTTATCGGCAACAAATCAACGTCCTGAATGAACAATCCAGGCAAGTCGAAAATTTGCACCAGCGTTTAGAAGCAGCCAAAGAAAATAGAAATGATCTTTGGCAACGCTTACAAGAGCGAAATCAAGAAAAGACTTCTTACGATGCACTATTGCAAAAGGCGAGTGAAATCGAAACCACGCACCAAAACTATCTTACCATTCGCCTCGAATTAGAAATCCTCGATAAACAATTACAAACATTTGTCGAAGTTGAAAAACGACGGCAGGAACCACTGGCAAAACTCAATGCAGAACGAGCTCGTTTACAACAAGAAGCTGCTCAATTGGAGCAAGCCGGTCAAAATGTTCTCCTCCTCCAGCAACAAATGAACAACATGGAGACTGAACGCGCGCAGCTCGAAGGGCAACTCAAACAAGTAGAAACAGAGCTAAGTCAACGAGAGGGCTGCCAAATTCATATTCAGTCCATCCAAAGCGAGATAGCCACCCTGGAGAATGAAAACAAGCGTTTAGTTGCAGAGATGAAGGAATTGCGCGAGCGCATCGACCATTTGCAAATTCATCCTCATGAAGCGAGCTGTCCTTTGTGCGGGCAACCGCTCCCCCTGATGGAACGTGAAAAATTAATCCAAAACCTGACCGAACTAGGA
Source organism: Anaerolineales bacterium (assembly GCA_034436035.1). Taxonomy (GTDB): domain Bacteria; phylum Chloroflexota; class Anaerolineae; order Anaerolineales; family UBA4823; genus UBA4823. The sequence goes on along the minus strand of DAOTVW010000023.1, from coordinate 7,952 downwards.
CTTTCAAAAAAAGGAGAGTACAACACAAATAAAGAGAGAGTGAACCAACTTCAGATTGAGTTGACGGAATTTCAGACTCTCCAAAATACCTTTCCCGCATTGGAAAGCCGCGCCCGAAAATTAGCGGCTCAGATTCAGGATTACACCACGCGCAGGCACACCCTACAAGAGCAGATTACAAAATGGGAACAAGAACAATTACCTGCTTTGAAAGCGATTCAAAAAAATCTCGCCGCCGAAGATTTCCTTCCCGAAGTACGCCAAGAATTAGCGCAAATCGAGAATGAAATCCGCAACCTTGGTTATGATATCGATCGACATAACCAGCTGCGCCAACTCGAAAATGAATTACGCCCGATAAGCGAAGAAATGCAAAAGTTAGTTCAAGCCCGTGCTGCCCTGGCGCCATTAGAACGAGAAATAAGCGATATTCAAAAACAACTCAAATCCATGGATGAGGGAATTTTTGCCTTAGAACAAGAATACCAAACCGCTCTGGTGAGTTTCGAGCAGGCGAAGGCACAGGCGCCCGATCTGGAGCAAGCCGAGCGCGAATGGCGTAACTTTGAAGAACAAGCCAACAATATCCGCTTAGAATTAGGCGTAGCGCAGCAAAAAGTAAATGTGCTCCAGGACTTGAAAAAGCGGCTCCAAGTCCTCGAGGAGGAACGGAATCAGAAAAATCGCCGGGTAGGCTGGTATAAACAACTGGAACGCGCTTTCGGAAAAGATGGCATCCCAGCCTTGCTTATCGAGCAAGCCCTTCCCCAAATAGAAGAACACGCCAATCAAATTTTAGCCCGTCTGAGCAATGGCAGCATGGCACTGCGCTTTGTCACTCAAACCGAATATAAAGATAAACACCGTGACGATCTCAGGGAAACCCTCGATATCCTGATTAGCGATAACAATGGCATCCGTGACTATGAACTGTATTCAGGGGGTGAAGCATTTCGCATCAATTTCGCTATTCGGTTAGCTATCTCGGAGGTGCTCGCTCACCGGGCTGGCGCACGGCTGCAAACTCTCGTGATCGACGAGGGCTTTGGCTCTCAGGATGCTTTGGGGCGGCAGCGCTTAATCGAGGCGATCAATCTTGTGCAGGATAAATTTGCGAAAATTTTGGTCATCACTCACCTGGATGAGCTAAAGGAAGCTTTCCCTAACCGAATCGAAGTGATCAAAACCCCTGAAGGATCCAAGGCGATTTTGTATTGATTTTCTTCTTTATTGTAGCCGGTATGACCCTCTTTTCTTTTTTGACAACAATATTAGGATTGTGTAGATTGCGATAGATTCTAAACAGAATACTTTATAATAAAAAACGTTACTATTCAGGCTGTCATTGCAAGGGCGTTCTTTGCCCGAAGCAATCTCCTGTTGAACGGAAAAAATGCTTTGGGAGACTGCTTCACTCGCAAAAAGCGCTCGTTCGCAATGGAACTGCTGTTTTGAGTGGCTGGCTGAATAGAACCTAAAAAACGAGAATAAAATGATGGCTTTGATATCCAATTTCATCATCCTGACAGCGGAATGGAAAAGGATTGTTTTTTATTGAACTCTGATAAAGGTAAATGGAAATGGAATATTTGGAATATAGAAATGATACATTACATTGTGAAGGAGTGGCGTTAGAAGAAATCGCCCATGCATTCAAAACCCCTTGCTATGTCTATAGCGCGGCAACGCTCACCCAAAATTACCAGGCGTTGGACGAATCTCTGCCAAACCTACCTCACCAAATCTGTTTTGCTCTCAAAGCGAACAGTAACTTGACTATTCTGCGTAGATTGGCAAAATTAGGGAGCGGCGCAGATGTGGTATCGGGCGGCGAATTGTTCAAAGCCCTGCAAGCCGGAATACAACCCAAAAAGATCGTTTATTCTGGCGTTGGTAAAACAACGGAGGAAATCCGGTTTGCGCTTCAATCGAATATCTTGATGTTCAATGTCGAATCCGAATCGGAATTATGGGCTATCCGAAACGAAGCAAAACAACTACACAAACCTGCTCCCATTTCGATTAGAGTAAATCCAGATATCGATCCGCAAACCCATCCCTATATCGCCACTGGTTTAAAAGAAAATAAGTTTGGATTACCAATCGAAAAGGCAATTTCTTTATATCAACAAGCAGCACAAATCCCCGAGTTTGAAATTCGGGGGATTGCCTGCCACATCGGTTCTCAACTCACCTCTCTCTCTCCATTTGCGGCAGCATTTGATCGCCTTCTTGATGCCATCCTGAACCTTGACCACATGGGTATCTCGCTCCAATATATTGACCTAGGCGGCGGACTGGGCATCCGTTATAAAGATGAAATCCCGCCCACTCCACAAGAATATGGTAGTCTGATCCAGGAAAAGTTCCAAAACTCGCAAAAAACAATTCTACTCGAACCGGGACGCGCGATTTGCGGTAATGCTGGATATATCCTTACCAGGGTCATTTACGTAAAACAAAATGAAGGAAAACGATTTTATATTGTCGATGCCGGCATGAACGACTTGATCCGTCCCAGCCTCTATCAAGCGTATCATGAAATTGTACCGGTAAAGTTACCCACTTCGACAGAAAAGTTCCCAGCCGATGTCGTTGGGCCGATCTGTGAATCCGGCGATTTCCTCGCCAAAAATCGAGAGCTTCCGCTTCTCCAAGAAGGAGATTTGCTTTTAATTAAAAACAGTGGCGCGTATGGATTCAGTATGTCTTCCAATTATAATGCCCGACCACGCCCAGCCGAGGTTCTTATTGATGATGGCAACTTTTCGCTAATTCGGATGCGTGAAAATTACGAACAACTCATTGCAAATGAAGTTAATGGCAGGAACTCACTTTGAAAGTTTTAGAAACAGTCGAACTAACCAAAATCTATCAAATGGGTGAGGTTTCGATCACTGCTTTAGACCACGTAAACCTCTCGATCACAAAAGGACAATTCGTAGCCATTATGGGTCCTTCTGGATCCGGAAAATCTACCCTATTACATTTAATGGGTGGACTAGATTCCCCTACTTCCGGTGAGGTCCTCATTGCTGGCCAAGCGTTAACGAAACTGAATGATGACCAGATCACCCTGCTGCGGCGGCGTAAAATTGGTTTTATTTTTCAATTTTATAACTTGCTGCCAACATTGAGCGCCGCCGAAAATGTCGCTTTGCCCTTGCTGATTGATGGTCAACGATTACCCCAATACGAAGATAAAGTACGGCAATTACTTGAACTGGTAAGCCTCTCCGATCGTTATCAGCATCGTCCCGATCAATTATCTGGTGGGCAACAACAACGCGTGGCAATTGCACGTGCTTTCATAAACCAGCCCGAGATCGTCTTTGCTGATGAACCAACCGGAAATCTCGATTCCCGTTCCGGCTCCGCTATTCTCGACTTACTCCGCAAAGCATGTAAAGAATTCAATACGACCATCGTCATGGTGACGCATGATCCCCGGGCTTCTTCTTACGCCGATTGCGTGATCTTTTTGAAAGATGGGTGTGTGGTTGACCAAATTGATAATGGGGAAAGCGGGGTATCCGTTACAAAAATTATGGACATCATGGCAAAACTTGAGCTCTAATTGATGCACTCTTTGCGAAACCTTATCTTTCTCGCCTGGCGAAATTTATCAAGCCGTAAAATTCGTAGCCTTCTGACTACATTGGGAGTCTTACTGGGTGTCTCGGTGATCGTCGCCATCCAAGTCACCAACCAAAGCACCATTGATTCCTTACGCCAGGTATTCGACCGGGCTGCCGGATCCGCCAGCTTGTTAGTCGTCCCCAGTACACAAACAGAGGGAAGCGCTAATCCTAATCCACAAAATCAATCTGCAAATCTGACTGCCAGCACATCCCCCTATAGCCTGAAAGCCAGCCTTCTGCCCACCATTAAGTCTGTAGAGGGAGTCTCGATTGCAGCACCATCGATTCAAGCCAGGACTCTATTAGCTGATGAAGTACAAAACTGGAAAATATCCATCAACATAAATGGCGTTGCTGCTGGCAATTTCTTCTTGCTATATGGAATAGACCCAACACTAGACCCACAGGTGCGCGTTTATGAATTGACGCAAGGAAGCCTACCCAACCCAGACCGCTATGAAATCGTAGTCCCCCAAAAATTTGCCGAGGATAAACACTTAAGGCTGGGAAACACATTGCTATTGCTTTCTCCAAATGGGGTGATGAAATTGAAGATTTGCGGTCTGCTAGATGATCAGGGAGTAGCTTTGATCAACAACGGTGTGGTTGGTTTTGCACCATTGAAAATTGTACAAGATCAGTTTGGTTACCAGGATAAATTCGATGAAATCGCAATAACGGTGCCAAAACAAATCAGCGATCGGCCGGCGCAGCTAGCTCAGCTTAAGAAATTACTCCAACAACGCATCGGCAATCAAGGCGATGTCGTTTATCCAGAGACACGCGGCGAAGTTGTGGGCCAAATGTTAGCCACGTATCAACTCGGATTAAGCCTTTTTGCCATTATAGCGATTTTTGTCGGAGCATATCTTGTCTATAACACCTTTTCCATGACAGTGACCGAACGAATGCGCGACATTGGGATGCTACGTGCCATCGGGATGAACCGTAAGCAAATCTACATCATCGTCCTCCTGGAAGCATTAATCATCGCAGTCATCGGATCAACAATCGGTATTCCTTTAGGGCTTTTTTTATCCAAAGGACTGATCAGAATGACTAACACGGTGGTCTCGCCAAATAACACCGGTGTAGCTGTTTCCTGGTTGACTTTTATAGAAGCGTTGGCAGTGGGTGTGGGTGTTGCCTTACTGGCAGCATTACAACCGGCATGGAAAGCAGCCAAAATCAGTCCGATCGATGCTTTGCGCGTGCGCGCCAAAGTTGACCAAAAAACGCGTCCAATCACCTGGATAAGCGGTTTGATGATGATTGGGATTGGCTTCACATTAATTTATGCCATCACATGGCCTGAATCATGGGTTTTTTCAATTGGCAGTATTACCGTTCTATTGATATTTAGCGGTGCAACTTTAACCATTGTCTGGGCACTCCAGTATTTGCAAATCCCAACCAGGGCAATCGCCCGCCGGTTTTATGGAAACGAAGGAGATATTGGTTCCGCAAATATTCAACGTTCCCCGAGCCGTTCTGCGCTGACAGTTGCATCCTTAATGGTGGCTTTGACCATGATCATTTCGATCACTTCCGTCTCGAATTCGTTCAAGAAAGACATGAGCACCTGGATTGACTCCGCGTTGGGCGGCGATCTCTATGTCCGCTCTGCCATTACGCTACGTGAATCTTTTGGAAACCAGCTCAAGAGTATCCCCGGAGTAGCCATTGTAACCCCCACGCGCATCTTGACTGTGCGGGCTGACCCGCAGTCTCTCCCAACCCGCACTCAGCAAAACGAATTCTATTTTAATGCTATCGATCCCGAAACATTCCGTAAAATCGCCGACCTTCAATTCGTCTCGAATCAAGGGAACGCTGAGGATAACTGGGCGCGTTTCCGCAGAGGAAATTCCATTTTTATTTCGAATGTGATGGCTGATCGTTACCAGTTGAAACAAGGAGACGAACTCGTTTTATTTACACATCGCGGCAAACATGCTTTCACCATTGCCGGGGTTGTCCTCGATTTCACTGGTCAACGAGGGGTCATCTATGGCACATTCCAAGACCTGCATAATTACTTTGCGGAACAAGGGGTTGACCGTTTTACAATAAAAGTTGCGGAGGGTTATTCCGTAGAACAAGTTGCTCATGCCATTGAAGACCGTTACCAAAAACGCAACCATATCAGCTTACAAACCACCCAGGATTTTAAACAAAGCATTCTCGATTTGGTCGAACGATCCTTCAATCTATTCGATGTGTTAGGTCTGATCGGTGTGGTTATTGGAGGATTGGGTGTGATTAACACAATGACAATGAACGTAATTGAACGTCAACGTGAGATCGGCGGTTTGCGTTCAATGGGGATGATGCGCCAGCAAGTGTTACGCATGGTACTGGCAGAAGCTTTGTCCTATGGGGTGATGGGCGGGATTTATGGATTGAGCTTTGGCTTTCTCATTGCTAAAGTGATGATTTTGGGAATGAATATCATGATCGGTTACAATCTTACTTATCGCTTCACCATCCAGCCTTATCTAATTGGCTTGACCATGGCGCTTGCAGTTGCCCAAATCGCGGCAATTTTTCCTGCTCGGCGAGCTGCCAAAATTAATATCATCGATGCCATTAAACATGAATGATGACTAAGTTTAATGCTGCCCCATTTAGCTAAATATTTAGATTAACATTGCGTTGTACTTGCACCAAAGATTCTAACAGGCTGGCGTCTCTTATCTCAATTCTTCCTTTTGAAACGTGGATTGCACCGCTTTTCTCAAAATCGCGCAGAGATCGAGCGATGACTTCTCTTACAGTGCCTAAGCGAGCAGCTAATTGATCTTGGCTCACATATTCAATAACGCCTTCTTCAGAATGCTGAATCAACATACGGGCTAATCGTTCACTCACATTACACAAACAAAGTTGATCGACCATATTGACCAGCATTCGTAAATTTTTCGTCAAATTAATGATGACTGCTTGAGAAAATTCTGGGTATTCCACCATTTGCTCCCGAATGGCTGTTGCATCCACAACCCAAATGGAACTGTCCTCTAGAGCCTCTACATTGACGGGATTCAATCCACCATCAAAGACGGGAACCTCATTAAAAGTCGAACCCTTCGAAAGGATATTGATGATAATTTCGCGCCCATTCAAAGAGATTCGATACAGCTTAACGAGCCCGCTCTCCAGGATATGCAACCCTGAACAAGGATCCCCCTCCAGAAAGACCAGTTCCCCTTTTGAATATTGGTGCAAATGAGTATGCTTTGCTAATTCCCTTAATGGCTCAATCGGCAAGGAAGAAAAATAGGAATTTTTCTTTAATACATTTATCTTAATTGAAACGGCTTCGGGTTTTATTTGCATCCTATCGAAAATTACCTTTTGAGTGGAGGTTGAGCCATAATTTAATTAGAAGGCTTAAAACTTCCACCTAATAGAACCCGGTCTGGACCTCCGCGATCAATTTCCCAAGGATATAAGATGCGCGCATCTGTAATCGCAGCATAATAATCCGGTCGGACCGGTCCAAACAAATTACGATACGGATTAAAGTGTAACACGCAGGTATAAGGGGTACCACCTGCAGATGTAACGCGATTCTTCACCGCCGTGATCGTCCTTCCAGATCCCCAAACATCATCTACCACGAGGGTCTTCCTCTCCCGCAATAAGCGGTCTTCCGGAAATTGAATGAATTCGGGCCAGGCATAGAGACGCGCTTTCTCCATCGCAATTTGAGCCGGGAAATCAACTGCAGCAGTTAATACATGGGTGATGTCCATCGCCTCTGCCAATAATCCTCCTGGTATTATTCCTCCGCGGGTGATCATCAAAATGGCGTCAAATTCGGTTTCAAATTGGGGAAGTAAATGATCGATGAGTAAATCTACATCTCTCCACGTAAGTATTTCCGTTCTACCTTCCATCTATAATCCTCCAACTTCGTTTAATACTTTACCATAGGCGTGTGCGTCTGCAGACGCAAACCACTTTTCTTAACCTGTTTTGATCTTTCAACAGCTCCGGTCCAGACCGATTAGGCATACGATGAAAAAACTGTTACCAATCACACAGTACATCATTGCTATAAAACGTTTTCGCAAGCTCACCTTTCCAGCTGCGAGGGAGCGCCCGTTGCGACCAAAGCAATCTCCACGTTTGTGAGGGAGACTGCTTCGCTTCGCTCGCAGCAGTCATTTCGAGGGAGTGCCCGCCGCGACCGAAGCAATCTCCACGCTGCGAGGGAGCGTTCGCCGCGACCGAAGCAATCTCCACGTTTGTGAATGAGACTGCTTCCAAACTGTCATTGCGAGGGAGCGCCCGTCGCGACCGAAGCAA
>DAOTVW010000022.1:0-5408 GCA_034436035.1 Anaerolineales bacterium | reverse complement strand
TGCAAGGGTGCAGCTTGGACGAGATCGATCAAGTGCGAAATTTTACCCGCATCACGGCGAACCTCAATTTTTCCATCACTAAAAATTGCGATGCCGGCTGAATCGTAGCCACGATATTCAAGCCGTTGCAATCCTTGCAGGATGAGCGGAGTCGCATCCCGCGCACCAATATAACCAACAATACCACACATGGATTCCCTCCAAAAAGGATAATTTTCCAAGGATAAGTCGAAATCGCTCTTGGCTTATCCAAGTCTCTTTGCCCATGTTCCCGATATTTGTCCAAACGGTTACCCGTTTGTTTTGTTCGGGAATTGATTGGAGGGGAGAGAATGGGTTATGGGCGACCCAAAGGGCTTCCGCTGATCTTTCGATTTTCCTGCTTTTAGGGCAGTTAGTCTCTCATCGCTGAGAGAAACCCTTTCCTCGTCATCCTGGGATAAATTCTCTTCCAGGACCATGCGCTAGCTCTCCCAAAATGGATGGACTTCACCTCCGTAATTAATTTTATTGATGAATTATATCATGATGAAAAGGCTTAGAAACCAGTAGATATTATTGGTGAGGGTGATTTTTATCTTTTTCAATATGGGCGATGTAGGCTGTATCAAATCGTGTACTTTATAAGCAATTGTCTTGGTGATATCTGCAAAGCCACCTTATATCCAAAGTGGAGAATTTTCCTACTAGCAAAGCCTTAAAGTCTTCCTCCCAAGCGTGGAGATTGCTTCTGTCGCAGTGAGCGCCCCATCGCAATGACAGTTGAAGGGAGATTGCAGCAAAGCATATTATCATGTCATTTCCCTTTCGAATGCCGCCTTCCGGCGGTATAGCTAAATCTTGCATTGACGCATAGGTCGGGTAGTGACGAGAAAAAGCGATAACTTTCGACAAAGCTTAATATCAGATAAGCCTTTCAACGGTTGAAAAAATGAATGGATGATAAATGGTATAATGCAAAAAATAACAAATTCGGGAGCAAATGGAATCATGGCTGTCAAATCTTAATATTTTCGGTTGACAAGCCATCGTCCTGACTAATATTTTATGCAAGACATCTTACAGCATAGGAGATATCGTTGAAATTTAATCCCCTCAACTGGTTGTTGGGATTTTTCTCGTTAGATATCGGCATCGATCTTGGCACCGCAAACACATTGGTAAATGTGCGCGGTAAGGGAATCGTGATCAATGAGCCATCCTGGGTCGCAATTAACAAGAAAACCCGCGAACCACTTGCTATTGGTGCAGAAGCAAAGGAAATGGTGGGGAGGACGCCTGCCAACGTCATTGCTATCCGCCCATTAAGAGATGGGGTGATTTCTGAATTTGAAATTACACAAGCGATGCTGGAATATTTTATTGGAAAAGCTCATGAACAATCCATTGTGCCTGTTCCACGTCCACGCTTGGTCATCGGTATTCCCTCAGGTGTGACAGAAGTCGAGAAACGGGCGGTATATGATGCCGGGATGTCTGCTGGAGCTCGTGAGGTATACCTTATCGAAGAGCCGGTCGCTGCAGCCTTAGGAGCTGGGTTACCGATTTCAGAGATACGGGGTAGCATGATCTTAGATATTGGGGGAGGTACTTCGGAAGTGGCGGTGCTTTCGATGGGAGGGGTTGTGGTTTCCCGATCGTTACGCGTTGCTGGCGATGAAATGGACCAGGATATCATCCAATATATGCGCAATAAGTATAATTTATTAATCGGTGAACGAATGGCTGAACAAGCAAAGATAACTATTGGTTCGGCATATCATTTGCCACAAGAGAAAACGATGATTTTACGCGGTCGTAATTTAGTGACGGGTTTACCGGAGGCCGTCGAAGTATCCTCTGTGGAAATTCGGGAAGCGATTAGCGGTTCTGTACAAACTATCATCGATACGATTAAAGATGCATTAGATGAGGCTCCTCCAGAAATCGTTGCAGACTTGATGGAAACCGGTATTTGTATGACCGGTGGAGGTTCCTTGTTGCAAATGTTGGATAAACGTATTACGGATGAAATGCGCATCCGAGCTTGGGTTGCGGATGACCCGATGTCGTGTGTGGCTCGCGGCGCCGGCGTTATCCTGGAAGATTTAGATCACTTGAGTCGGTTTTTGGTAGGTTTGGAACGAGGTAGCACGAAGCACGAGTAAAAATGAACACCACCTCTCGCAACCTGCAAACGATCGTATTTGTCTTGATCGCAGTGGGTCTAATTGCGCTGGCATTAGGTGGTTATTTGACCCCCTTATCACGAACCTTATTATCCCCATTCATCAGCGCTCAATCCTGGATCTATTCGCGTTATCAGGCTGCTCAAGAATTCATTCGCGCCCCGCAAGACATGGCGCGTTTGCAGCAAAAAAATTTACAGCTTGAAGCACAAGTCTCCCAGTTGCAAGCGCAAATCATTGAGCTGCAACAACAGTTGGCGGAGACAAATATCCTTTCTGCATTGGTTGATTTTGCGCGTGCTAATCCAGAAAATCGCTATCAGGCTGCAGCAGTGATTGCGCGTGATCCCAGTCCGTTTTTACGTTATGTCATCATTAATCGCGGTTCAGATGATAACATTCGCCGCGGCATGCCGGTGGTCACCCAACAAGGATTGGTTGGGCGCATTGATGCGGTCACGGCGAATGCAGCCAGGGTGCAGTTGATTACGGATTCAACAGCAATTGTCAACGCCAAAATCCAGCCATCTGGAGCGCAGGCGGTATTAAAAGGGCAAGTGACTGGTGATTTGATCTTGGATTTAATTCCACAAGGGACACAGGTTGAGGTAGGAGATCTGGTATTGACTTCTGGATTAGGTGGTGGTTACCCACCAAATATCGTGATAGGGCAGATTTCTGGTATCCGCAGTCAACCTCAAGATCTGTTTCAAACTGCTTCTGTACAAAGTGTGGTGGATTTTAATCAGTTAGAAATTGTATTAGTCATCATCAATTTCAAACCGGTAAATATTGAACCGCTCGTACCAACACCAGGAGCACCGTAATGGGATTACTACTATGTCAACTGTATTAGCATTTCCAATTTTGATTGGATTGTTGATGTTCCAAATTGGTGTACTGAATAATATGCCATTGTTACATGGTTATTCAGATTTGGTCTTATTAGCTATTATTGCTTGGGCATTGCAGAAAAAGGTGACCACTGCTTGGCAATGGAGTCTCGTTGGGGGGTTACTGACAACCTTTATTTCGGCAATGCCACTGGGGGTATATATCCTCTCCTATGTATTCGTTACAGGAATAGCATTATTGATCAAGAAGATAGTTTGGAGGATTCCTTTCATCTCGATGTTGTTGGTGACGGTAGTGGGAACATTTATCGTATTGGGGACAAGTTATATCGTATTGAGATTCGCAAATGTTCCTTTACCATTTGGTTATTCGATGTATGAAATCATTCTCCCAAGTGCAATATTGAATGTGATCTTAGCCTTGCCAATTTATGCTCTTATCAGTGAAATTGCAAAATGGCTGTATCCAGAGGTGATAGAAGTATGAACGCATTAGGTCCGCAGGAAAACCGGATAAAATCATCGCGTATTCTCAGCGCTGGGCTGATTATTACAGCGATTTTTCTGTTGTATATTGGTCGTTTATTTGTATTGCAGGTTATCCAGCAACAAGATTGGGTTGCTCGGGCAGAAGAAAATCGAACCCAGATATTAAACTTACCAGCCCCGCGAGGAATCATCTATGACAGGAATGGGATAGTTTTGGCGCGCAACATTCCTTCCTTCAATGTTGTGGTAACAGCAGCATTTCTGCCTGATGATCCTGGAGAAATCCAGAGGATTTACCGAGAGCTATCGGAGACAATCGGGGTGCCAATAAATCTCAACCAAATCACGAAAGATAATCCTTATGTACCATGCATATCCGAGCATGGCATTGCCCAAATTGTTGAATATGGTCTTTCAGCCACTCCTTACCAACCTGTTCGAATTAAGTGTGATATCCCAGAAGAAATGGCGCGCATTGTCCAACAAAAATCTGTGGATTGGCCTGGTATTTCGGTGGAGGTTGAACCGATCCGCGACTATCCAACCGGCTCATTAACTGCGGATATCATTGGTTTCTTAGGCCCAATACCTGCCAATCAAGAAGAAGAGTTCCGCGCCAAAGGTTTGATGCCCAATCGGGATAAGGTGGGTTATGCCGGCTTAGAGCTTCAATTTCAGGATTTGCTGGCGGGCAAGAATGGATCCTGGAAAGTTGAAGTCGATGTTGCTGGAAAACAAGTGCGAGGATTAGAGCCGCCTGTGAATCCTCAACCAGGTGCTAATCTAAAGCTCACAATTGATACCCGTCTCCAGGAAGCGATGACATCGATACTGACTCGCGAGATCAATTTCTGGAACACTTGGTTAAACCGCACTATATCTACAAGTGGAGTCGTGATTGCGATGAATCCGCGAACTGGAGAAGTCTTGGGGATGGTTTCTTATCCGACCTATGAAAATAATCGGATGGCGCGTTTTATCCCGGCTTATTATTACAATCAATTAATCAATGATCCTGCAAACCCCTTGCTAAACCATGCCGTTGGGGATACTTTGCCAGCTGGTTCGGTTTTTAAACTATCCACGGCAGTTGGTGCCCTTAATGAAGGGGTAGTCACTCCGGATCAAGTCATCTCCACACCCCCCAAGATTACCATCACCGAAAAGTTTTATGCGAATGACCCAGGACGGGAACGTGATTTTGTTGATTGGAATAAAGCTGGGTTTGGACAATTGGATTTCCTTGGCGGTCTTGCGAACTCCAGCAATGTGTATTTTTACAAACTTGGCGGAGGATATAAAGACGAGGTGCCAGTAGGGTTAGGTATTTGCCGCTTGGGAACCTACGCGAGAGCTCTGGGATATGGTGATTACCCTGGTATTGAATTGCCCGATCAAGAGAAGGGATTAATTCCTGATCCAAAATGGAAACGACTTACTCATGGAGAAGGCTGGTCAACTGGAGATACTTATATTGCCAGTGTTGGACAAGGTTATGTGTTGGCGACGCCTTTGCAGGTATTAATGTCAGCTTCGACCATCGCAAACGACGGAAAGCTGATGAAACCAACACTCATTCGAGAAATTGATGATGCGGAAGGAAATGTGATTCAATCCTTTACACCGGTGATGAAATGGGACATCACGAAAGATCCCGTCATTCAAGAATTTTATGACACGACATTAAGGGGGTGCGAACCAATTGAAGGGAGAACGAAAACAGTCCAGCCCTGGGTCGTGAAGAAGGTGCAAGAAGGAATGCGGCGTGTGGTGACTGCAGGTACATTGAAGAAAGAATTTGCGAACTTTACCATTGCTGCTGCAGGTAAAACAGGAACAGCGGAATATTGTGATAAATATGCCAATGCGAAAAATTTATGCATCCCTGGTAACTGGC
>DAOTVW010000021.1:0-9140 GCA_034436035.1 Anaerolineales bacterium | reverse complement strand
TCTCGGTTAGGGTAAAGCGTAGATGATGACGTTCATCGCGCTTGCCAGCCCGCGCTGGACAGCGTTCCATAAGTGGACAGGTTTGACAGACTTGCGCCTTGAAGTGGGCGACAAAAGCTTTTTGTTGAACAGTGGTGTGCACCGAAACAGTCTGCCCCTGCGGACAGGTGGTTTTCACGGGTTTGCCTTTCTCGTTGAGTTGGATAGTGAAATCATCTAGGTGGAGTTTGTTGGGATCTGGGTCGCGTCCGCGAATGGCAGTTTGGATGTGTTCGACCTGATGCTCTTGCAAAACGGCATCCGCTTGCGGGCTGCCATGACCACCGTCGGTATAGATCGTATCCAGATCGGTACGCGCTTTCAAATTAGGCAGCGCTTCGACTAGCAATTGGCTGTCATCAGTGTTGTTGGGCGCAACCTGCACTTTGGTAATCAGTTGCAAGGAGTTCTCCGGATCGCAGGTTTCGCTCAGGTTAGCAACGTAACCACGATAACCTCGGCCGTTTTTCTCGCGGTAGGTGGCTTCCAAGTCATCGGGCGATTGCAGGCTGGAGGCGCTCAATTCCTCCGCGGGCTTGACAAGCACCTTGCGTTTTTTGAACTGAAAGTGTTCGCCAAAGACCCGCTCAAGCACTTGATATGCCGCCTCGGATGCATAACCCGCTTTCAGTTCCAAGAGAAGATACGCTATATCTTCCCCGATACGCTGCAGGTGCTTTCCAATCTCTTCGTGCTTCATGCGGTAAATGTAGTGCCCTGCATGTCCTTTGATGTATGGTGCAAAGACATCAGCGTAGCGTTCTTGATCGGCTGCGGACAACATGCGATGGACACGTTGCAGCACTTCGACCAGCAATTGCACCCGCCCCATCTGGCGAATGTTGCTCGCTAAGAGCGTGCTGTCCATTCGTTGTTTCCCCGTCTTGAGCTGAAAAGCTTCAAGCTGCTTATCGGTTACCTGCTCAAAAGCCTGATTCAACAGATTGATGCCCGTTTCCTGCTCATAGCGGCTGATACGATCACGGAAATAGTACAATGTGCGCAAGTCGAAATAGCCTTCGCCTAATTGACGATATCCCACCGCATAGCGCACCTGAATATCGTAGCAGGCATTGTCGTATAGTTCTTCATCTGTCCAATCGTGAGCCCCCTTGAGATATTCTAGCGACACCAGTACGTTGACCGGCACATTCGGTCGCGAGGGCATGTCCACATACAATACCTCGAATGGCTTTTCATCCAAGCGGCAAAAGAATTCCTGATAGAAGGTTCCGGCCCAGGAGTTTTGTAAGCGCTTGCGCAGCGGCTCGGGCAGTTCGTCTACATTGCTGGTCAGCGGGATTTGATAGTGTCGAGTGTTTTTGCGAAACATAATGTTATTCCTCAATTTAGGGTTGCACACATTATATTAAAGTTTTCCATTTTGCGTAAGGTATTTGGATATAATTTGTTCCCTCGTTTTTGCAGGGGAGTCATTAATATGACATCTATATTAAAAACATCTGATTCACTTTTTTAGTGAAAATTCAATTTTTATCCCAAATCTAAAAAAACTATCCAAAGTGGGAATAAAGTGGCGATATACGCTTCAAATTAATGAAATATCGGCGAATATAACCTTTTATTTCATATTAAATAGGGTTATTAATTAAACTTCATGTTTTGCCCGTTTCGGCGACGTGGAATCAAGAATCTATATAAAATAAAAAAAACCTTCCGAAAAAAGTTGGCTTCGGAAGGTTTTTTTTATTTCTGTATTTATTTCTTTGCTTTTCCTTGGGCGGCTACCGCTTCGGCTGCTTTCCGTACCATTTCTTCGTCACCAAGGTAGTAATGGGTAACAGGTTTGAGATCCGCGTCCAACTCATAAATGAGTGGGATACCCGTCGGGATGTTTAATTCCACAATGTCCTGTTCGGATATATTATCGAGGTATTTCACCAAGGCGCGCAAACTGTTGCCGTGAGCAGAAATCAAAACCTTTTTCCCACTCTTTATGCTTGGTGCAATGGTACTAAACCAATAAGGCAGCATGCGGTTGACCGTGTCTTTGAGCGATTCGCATCGGGGTAATTCTTCAGGCTTTAAACCCGCATAGCGAGGATCGAAGCGCGGGTGGCGTGGGTCATCCAAGTCAAGAGGCGGAGGGGGAACATCGTAACTGCGGCGCCATAATTTCACTTGTGCCTCTCCAAATTTTTCCGCCATTTCGGCTTTGTTGAGTCCTTGTAAAGCACCGTAGTGACGTTCATTGAGCTGCCAGGCATTGATCACCGGTAGCCATTCCATCTCCAGTTCTTCGAGCATGATCCAGAGCGTTTTTATAGCTCTTTTCAGAACAGAGGTATAGGCAATATCAAAGGTAAAACCTTCTTTTCGGATTAATTGCCCGGCTATATGAGCTTCCTGCACACCCTGCTCAGAGAGCCCTACATCGGTCCACCCTGTAAAACGGTTTTCGAGATTCCAGACACTTTGTCCGTGACGGACTAATACTAATTTGTAAACACTTTTTTGGTTAGTCATTGTTTGCTCCAATGAGGTATGGAATTTATTTTTGCATTATTCCTTCTATCATTTGATTGAAAATTTAGCGAATAGCCTTCTCCGTTTCGGCATCGAATATATGCATATTCTCCATGTTGAACACCATCTGAGTGTGTTCGCCAATCGAATAGCGGGAACGCGGGTCAACGCGAGCGATAAAGCTATGATCGCCGGTTTTCAAATAAACGAAAATTTCATTGCCCATCAATTCTGTAACATCAACAATAGCTTCAACGGGTTGGGCTAAAATTCCCGGTGGGCAAAATTGCGGGTTGAAGATATCTTCAGGGCGGATACCAAAGATCACTGGTTTATCCACATAGGACGTGTAAGGAGCGGCGCGATCGGATGGTATTTCCACATGGAAGGATCCCCCGTCTACGTATAATTTCCCATCTCCTTTTCGGATATGGGCATTGAAAAAGTTCATTGCTGGTGAACCTATGAAACCAGCCACAAAAAGATTATCTGGTTTGTCATATAGTTTTTGAGGA
The DNA here is from genome assembly GCA_034436035.1 of Anaerolineales bacterium. GTDB lineage: Bacteria > Chloroflexota > Anaerolineae > Anaerolineales > UBA4823 > UBA4823. The sequence goes on along the minus strand of DAOTVW010000021.1, from coordinate 6,099 downwards.
GTATCGATTTGTTGTAATACTCCTTGATTGATGACCGCAATGCGAGATGCCATGGTCATTGCTTCTACTTGATCGTGGGTAACGTAAATGAAAGTGGTCTGTAATTGCAGATGGAGTTTGCTGATGTTTGCGCGGGTTTCCACGCGCAATTTTGCATCAAGGTTAGAGAGCGGTTCATCGAATAAGAAAACCTTTGGCTCACGTACGATTGCACGTCCTACTGCAACCCGTTGACGTTGACCACCGGAGAGTTGGCGCGGCCGCCGGTTTAATAAATCTTCGATTCCCAGTAATTGGGCAGCTTGATGAACCCTGCGTTTAATTTCTTCTTTGGGTACTTTGCGTAGTTTTAGTGCGAATGCCATATTATCAAAAACGGTCATATGTGGATAAAGGGCATAGGATTGGAATACCATCGCAATGTCGCGATCTTTGGGTGGGACATCATTGACGAGTTGGTCTCCAATGTAAATGCGTCCATCGGTTACATCTTCCAATCCGGCCAGGCAGCGCAAGGCGGTAGATTTTCCACAGCCCGACGGGCCTACTAAAACAAGAAATTCCTTGTCCTCGACTTTGATGTTGAGGTCATTTACTGCTGTCACGTCGCCAAACTTTTTGGTCACGTGGTCAAACGTTACGCTAGCCATAAGGTTTTCTCCTTTCTGAATGTATATAGTGACTTTATTATAGCTTTTTTCTTTAATTTAGGCAATTAAAATAAGATGGAATTTTCAATTACATCTTGTCGAAAGGGTAAGGACAATTTAGAATGGAACTATGACGAAAACAGAAGAGATCACTCCCATTCGGAAGCAATACCTGGAAATTAAAAAACAATACCCAGATTCGATTTTGTTCTTTCGTCTAGGCGATTTTTACGAAACATTTGATCATGATGCAGAAATTACCTCAAAGGAACTGGATATCGTGTTGACTGCCCGCAATGTAGCTAAGGGCGTTAAAGTACCTATGGCGGGTATTCCTTTCCATGCTGTAGAAAATTATTTAGGACGATTAATCGAAAAAGGCTATCATGTGGCGATTTGTGAGCAGGTAGGTGAGCAGCCTATAAAGGGATTATTCGAACGGAAAGTTGTGCGGGTGGTTACTCCCGGAACAGTGCTTGAATCAGGATTATTACCCAACCGTGAGAATAATTATTTAGTAAGCATCATGGTTGATGAAGAGGCACATAAAGCCGGATTAGCTTATGTGGATATTTCGACAGGTGAGTTTGCGGTCACGGAGTTCGCTCACGCCGATATCTGGACGACATTACGAGCAGAAATTAATCGCTTGCAGCCAGCAGAAATCCTAATCAGTGAAAATCAATCTATTGAGAATGGAATAACGGGGCATGTCACCCGATTCCCCAATTGGCGTTTTGAACTGGGCAGATGTGAGCAGGAATTACTGCGCCATTTCGAAGTGGTATCTTTAGAAGGGTTTGGGTTGTCTCAATTCAAAATCGGTGTCCAAGCAGCGGGGGCAATCTTACAGTATGTAAAAGAAACCCAACCCGAAGCGCTAAAGCTACTCAATCAACTTAAGACTTACTCTTTTGATGAATTCATGGTTTTAGATGCTGCGACTCGCCGAAATTTGGAATTAGTCGAAACTATCCGTAATACTGGCGGGAAAGGCACACTGATTTCCATCATCGACAAAACCGTTACCCCCATGGGGGCGCGCTTATTGCGACAATGGATCAATAAACCATTATTAGACCTGGCGAGAATACATTCCCGGCAAGCTAGAATAGGCTTGTTCGTTAAGGATGGGGTATTAAGAGCCGAGTTACGAGAAGCAATGAAACCATTCACGGATCTGGAAAGGTTGATCAATCGAGTGGTTAGTGGGATTGCTCAGCCTCGTGATCTCAATGCTATGCGGGCGAGCTTACAGCAATTAAGGGTTTTATTTCCATTATTGAATCGTGCGCCGTCTCTGTTCGAGCATATGGAATATCGTTTCGATTTATGTGCAGAAGAAACGGAATTGCTTGAAAGAGCGCTTGTGGATAATCCTCCGCAAACCCTGCAAAGCACGGGGATATTTCGCTCCGGTTATTCCGCTGAATTAGATGATGTGATACAAAAATCTCAGCATGCCCGTGATTGGATTGCGAATCTGGAGAGCAGAGAACGGGAGCGTACGGGCATAAAAACTTTGAAAGTGGGATACAACAAGGTCTTTGGTTATTATATCGAAGTGACCCGGGCAAACAGCCCTAATGTACCCGAGGATTACATACGCAAGCAAACTTTGGTGAATGGGGAACGTTATATTACCAGTGATTTAAAAGAGTATGAATCTTTTGTGTTAACTGCGGAAGATCGCATCAAAGAAATTGAAGGGAAGTTATTTCTAGAACTTTGTAATCGGCTAACTCAAACTCGGGAAAAAATATTGGAAACGGCACATTTCCTGGCAGAACTAGATGTAATTTGCGCGTTAGCTGAAGTTGCGGTGCAGAATCAATATCATTGTCCGGAAGTGGTTGAAGAGGATGTCCTTGAAATCCGTGATGGCCGCCATCCTGTTGTCGAACAAGCATTGCGTAGCGAACGTTTTGTCCCAAATGATACAGAATTTGTGGAGAATGAACGGATCCAAATTATCACTGGTCCAAACATGAGTGGGAAATCTACATATTTGAGGCAAGTCGCTCTGATTGTATTAATGGCTCAAATGGGAAGTTTTGTGCCTGCCGCTTATGCAAAAATCGGGCTGGTAGATAGAATTTTCACTCGTATTGGCGCGCAGGATGAAATCCATGCAGGGCAGTCTACATTTATGGTGGAAATGATCGAAACGGCAAATATCTTGCACCATGCTACCAAAAGGAGCTTATTGATCCTAGATGAAATTGGACGCGGTACGAGCACTTATGACGGAGTCTCGATTGCTTGGGCAATTGTTGAATATATTCACAATCATCCCAATTTGCGCTCGAAGACCTTGTTCGCAACCCATTATCATGAGTTGACCCAACTTGCGGATTTGTTGCCTATGGTCGGAAATCGGAATGTGGCGGTAAGTGAGGTAGATGGAAAAGTGATCTTTTTGCATAAGATCATTAATGGGGGGGCAGATCGTTCTTATGGTATCCATGTTGCTCAATTGGCTGGTTTACCAAAACCGGTCATTCAACGGGCAAATGAAATCCTGACAGAACTGGAAAAATCAGCGGGGAAAGCAGTTGCAATGAACCCGGAATTACCAAAGCAATTAGCTTTGTTCCCAGAGACTAACCCTCTCGTGGCGGAATTAAGGTCTATTGACTTGAATTCAATGACCCCGATTGAAGCATTAAATAAGTTATATGAGTGGCGAAGTAAATATTTGAAGGATGAGCCATGAAAAAGAATTCTCTGCACCGGCAAGATTTTTCCCACATAACGAAAAAAATGGGGCGAGCAAGAGCTGAATTCTTGGCAATCGTTGTAACTTTCCTGATTGGGTGGATTTTATTTGGATGTGTGATGCCTGGCCAAACGGTGCCGCAATTACCCCCTCCCGCCCAAGATTTAATCGAAACAGCAGTCCAGCTTACCCTTATTGCAAATGGTGTTATCACTCCACAGACTACGCAAATTGCAGTGAGCACCACCTTGACAACCACTGCGGTTATTGGACTTAGCGGCGAAAAAACTCAGATATATTTGCCCATTGTCAGCGGAGGAGGTGGTGGAAGTTCCGAGCAGGGAATAAATCCTACCATAGCGGCAACCTCTACCCCTGTTGGTCCTTCACCAACTCCCACGGAGACTTTTACTGCTACACCCATTCCACCCACCGTGACTCCTCTTACTCCCACGCCACTGCCTTGTTTGCGGGCGAAATTTATTCAGGATATCAATGTCCCTCCAGGGACGGTTTTTGCAGGCGGAACGAAATTCACGAAAATTTGGCGGGTTCAGAATGTTGGCAGTTGTACTTGGAATCGCAATTTCACTTTAATGTGGGTAAGCGGTGATATGTTAGGGGCAAAAAATCAAGTACCGATTCCGGGTGCAGTGCAACCTGGGGAAACTGTAGATTTACAAATTGAACTTGTTGCTCCGAAAACCGATGGAAAATATAAAGGTGGCTGGATGATAAATGATAATGCTGGTCACGTATTTGGAGTTGGTAAAAATGCCACCGATTACTTATGGGTGGAAATAAGAGTAAAGAATGTGGGCACTTCGGTCTCGAAATCAGCCACACCCACTTCAAAACCTGCAAATACCACAGCGCCTACGAAAACTTCTGCACCAGCCTCAACAAAAACTCCGACGTTAACACCCACACCTACTCCCACACCCACACCAACGTTGACATCAACATCACCGCCCACCTGATTAATACGGTAATTATGAGAAGAAACGGGATTGCTTATTTAGCCGAGGCGATTAACTGGCTGGTTAATAATTTTCCGGCAATAGCACAGCCATCGATTGGCAAGTAATGGATGACATTGGCATCAAATAGGATTTGATAATTAGGAGGAAAGTCTTCATCTCCTTGCCAATAGACCAACAATAATGGTAAGCGCGGTAAAACCTGGAAGCGAAACGAATAATCTGCGAACGGAACGGGCTCCCCATGAGCGCGTTGTACGGCGCGGCTTAATTTTTCGATGTCATCTTGAAAATGCTGTATGATTATTTTCCCAGTGTAACCTTGGTACGCTTGATTGTAAAATCGTCCGTTAGGTAATTCACTAAAAGAAACCCATTTATTTGTCAAGGGTGCCCCATCTGCAGTATAAAAATAATAAAGGATCAATGCTTGATGGATAACGCGAAGAGGCGATTGGTCAGTGGACTGGATGCACTCGAATTGGGGCGTGGTTATAAAAATCGGTTGATGCCAGTACGGAAATTCAAATCGACTTAAATCTTCATTGAACACGCAATCTGTTGCCTCTGCAAGATATGGAATAGGGCGGTTTCGGAGCTCCTCACGCAGCCCCGAAACCCGCATTTCTAATTGATCAGCCTGTTCAGCAATTAAGGATAAAGGATTTTTCATTGGTTTTCGTTAACAAAATTCAATACTGTTTGATTAAATAGTTCTTTCGCTTCCAGATTAGGCAAATGTCCACATTTATCGAATAATACAAGCTGTGAGTGAGGAATGGCTGCGTTCATTTCTTCCACTTCGGCAATAGGGATGAGTTGATCTTCCTTGCCGTGAATGATTAAAGTGGGTACATTTATTTTGTGCAGATACGCACGCGAATCTGGTCGCTCTTTCATTCCACTCAAATCTCCGATCACTGCTTCCAATGTCACATTTTGCATGATCTGACGTACTTCTTCCACAAGCTGTGGTTGATGGTCAAAGGTATACGGAGAAAGGAGGCGGGGTATCATAGATTCGATAATGGGTATGATCCCATTTTTTTGGGCGTTTTCTATGGCTCGTTCTCGATTTATTTTCCCTTCTTCCGTGTCAGCGCTAGCGCGCGTGGCGGTAAGGATCAATCCGGCTAAGCGTTCGGGATATTTTCGGGTAAAAGCAAGACTAATATATCCTCCCATGGATAATCCACAAAGATATACCTTTTCGATGTTGAGATAGTCCAGGAGATCAATACAATCCCTTGCCAAGAGGTCCATGCTATATATTCCCTTGGTTGGGGTTGACTCGCCATGACCGCGTAAATCAGGTGCGATTACCCGCAAAAAAGATGACAATCCATCTATTTGAGGTTGCCACATTTTACGAGTTAATGGATATCCATGGATAAACAGGATCGCTTTGCCAGAGCCGACATCGTCAAACGCCATTGTAAAATCAGGAAGTGCGATTTTAGGCATATCATCCTTTCTCTAGCTCGTTGATTTGCTTTTTAATTTTATCAGCAGCCATCATAAAATCCGCTAATTTTTGTCGTTCTTTTTCCACTATCGCGGGTGGTGCTTTTCGAGAAAATTCGCTGGCGAGAAGGTTATTTAATCGTTCGATTTGCTGAGTTATTTCTCCTAATTCGCGGTTGAGACGCTCTAATTCCTGACGATGATCCACTGCTGTAGATAAGTCTATGAATATTTCTACCTCACCCACAACCAATGGGATTTTTCCCTGAGGTTTATCCGATATTGC
>DAOTVW010000020.1:0-3214 GCA_034436035.1 Anaerolineales bacterium | reverse complement strand
AATCTCTATTCATTCCAGTAGTTTGACAATATTCATCTAAAAGTTTTGATTTTTCCTTCTTTGACTTTAAAAGATAACCTCTTTTTTCTATTAATGCTTTTAAATATTGGTTTTTAGATTGCATATCCATAATAGTGGTAAAATGAGATAAATTACCTTAATTCCCGACCTTTTATCTCATTTTACCTAATTTATTTCGCTTACCTTTTAAATGTCCTAACCAATATTATTTCACTTACATTTTAGATGACCCAATACGGTATATTGACAATAGAAAATGAGGGTGTAATAATGCTGAATCTTGACGTCTCTTACATGAAATCGCCGTTCACACAGGTCGTCCAAGACGGCAACTCTGCGGTGATCTGGCATTCGCTATTCGGCTACCCCAAAATCGTTCCCATCGAGACACTCGAGTTTCTCGAATCTTTCTCGGCACCGAGAACGATGCGTTCGCAATTTGGCGATGAACTGACTAGTGAAGATAGGGAGGCAATTGAGGAACTGCTTCGGTGTTATTTCCTAGTTCCAGAAGGTTTTGACGACCGGGCGTTCCTCGAAGAAAAAATGCGAGCGCATGAAGTGGAAATCATCAACGGTTCGCTGATTGACTATCTCGAACTTATTATGAGTGAAGCGTGCAATTTCCGTTGCACCTACTGTATTCATTTCAACAACTTGGAGATTTCCGATCGCATCAACAATCCAAAAAAGTTTATGCGGTTTGATATAGCCAAGGAGACAGTGGATCGGTATCTCGAGATTCTTCGTAGCCACGGAAAGCATGTCGCCGAGATTAACTTTGGTGGAGGTGAACCGCTGTTGGCATGGCCGGTTATTAAGCAAGTGCTTGAGTACTGTCGTGCTACCTACAGCTCAGAATTTCAGTTCCACTTCTCGATTAATACGAACGCGTCACTCATTACGCCAGAGATCGCCTCGATTCTCAAAGAACATCGCGTCGAGATCGCTTCCAGTCTCGACGGCTTGCGCGAGGGGAATGATCGTGTCCGATTGACGAAATCGGGAAGCGGCACATTCTCTCAGATCATGCGCGGATTCGATGCATTGGCGCAAGCGGGGTATCCGCTCAATGGCATCGCGGTGACAGTCACTGAAAAGAATTTTCACGAACTTGACGAGTCAATTGTCAATTGGGCAGTAGCCCGAGGCATGAAGAACGTCAGGATTGATATCGACGTTGTCGATATAGTGGAAGTTCCGATTGAGGATGTCGTCGCAAAGCTGATGCGGATTAGGCGCTACGCGGCGGCACGAGGCGTTGATGTTCCCGGATTTTGGTCACGACCAGCCGAGAACCTTAACACATCAACACTCGAAAGCCGTGTGGCATTCTGCGGCGCGGTCCGCGGCAATAGTATGTGCGTAGACCCATCCGGAAACATCTATGGATGCGGCTACAGCACAACCCAACTCGGAAGTCTCTCGGAAATCCAATCGTTCCATGCGCCCGGCACCGCCTACCATCGTTTCGTGAGAGATCATCTCACCGGAGCGATGGAGATATGTAAGGGTTGTATGATCGAAGGACAGTGTGGCGGCGGTTGCAATATTACGCAAGAGTTCGCTCGGGCGACAAAAACCGCAAAAATCGAACGGATGTGCGACTTCTACCGCCGCATGACTCAAGAAATTCTCCGAGAACAACTGCGAGAAGCAATGGTGCCAGATTCAGAACTTTTCCAACTCCCAACAGAAAGGAGGTGAATGCCATGCGGAAGGCGCAGCAGAAGCAGCCGCGACCGATTCTCAGAGTTAAGGCACTGCCAAAGCTGAAGGTACTCTGCACCTGCCAGAAGCCTAGTAACTGTCACTAAACGTGGCAAAATCCGGGCCGGAAAACGAAAGTTTTTCGGCCCATTTTTCTCAACACTAGAACTCCGGAGGTAAGAAATGCACGACATAAACGAATGGACAGAGTTTCTTGATGGTCAATTCTTCAATTTGTTTGATCGCTCTCTTATTTTAAGAGAGCTGATAACGCAGATTCGCCGCGTTGCGAGCCCACCAGCTACGGTGATTGAAGCAGGATGCGGAAGCGGTTTGACAAGCGTACTTCTGGCAAGCATGGGATACCGGGTAACAGCAGTGGATGCGAACACTCAACTAGTGGAGAGGGTTAAACGATTCGAGGTTGCTTTCCCAAACCTCATCAGCGTACAAGCTGATATGTTCAGAATGGGGTTCAGGGACAAGGTTTTCGACATCGCGTTCAGTCAAGGTGTGCTTGAGCACTACTGCGATGATGACATCGCTCGCGCTCTCCTCGAACAAAAGAGGGTCGCGCAACTCGTGGTGATTGACGTCCCCAACGGGCGGGGGAAAATCGGGGATTATGGCGATGAACGCTCAATTTCCCCACTTCAGTGGCGAAAACTCATCCGAACATCGGGACTTGCGATCGTGAATGAAAGCGCGCGAGGCATGGCTCGATGGAGCGAATCCTTCCCTAAACTCTTGGGATGGCTGGAGGATTCTTGGGTAGCTCGCCGCTTCGGCGAAAACTCAATTTTCATTTGCAAGGAGGTTTAAGAAATTTAAACCTCCTTTTCTATTTTAGAATTAAATGCTACAATAGCAGTATAAGATATGCTTAAAATAGCACTAAGAAAAATTAAGCCATCTGACAAAAAATATTTTGCGCGGTGGTGGAGAGATAAAGAACTGCTTAAATTAACAAGCGGTATTTTAAAATTAATTTCTGATAAAGAAGTAGAAAAATATTTTTCGGCAATGATAGGTAACCCTACAGATTATCATTTTATGATTTTGCTTGATGAAAAAGTTATTGGCCATATCGTGCTTGCTAAAAGAAAAAACGATTGGTATGAGGCCCAAATTGTAATTGGCGAAAAACAATACTGGGGAAGAGGATACGGAACAAAAGCAATTAAATTACTGCTTAAAAAAGCAAAAAAGTTAGGTATTTCAAAAATCTATCTGGAAGTCAGACCTGCTAATACAAGAGCTATCGTAGCATACGAAAATAGCGGTTTTGTAAAAACAGGGGTAAAAAAATATCCGAAAAATAAATATCTTTCTAAGACATTGCGAATGGAACTTAGAGCATAAATATTCTATTGATGATTTTTGGGGAGAAGTCCAAAGAAATTTTATACATAATGATTATGTAGCCTTTGAATTAAATAGTTATCTTTTAATGAAAAACGTTATTGAGTTATTTTTCAAAATA
>DAOTVW010000019.1:0-1903 GCA_034436035.1 Anaerolineales bacterium | reverse complement strand
CACCCCCGTCTGTGCTTTTGGTCATGGTTAATGCGCCCTCAGCGCTATCATTGTAAATAGCATAGAGAGCGTTGTTAAAACCGATGATGTCGTAGGCGCGGTAACCGCCTAATGGACTTAATTTTGTCCAGGTTTGACCATTGTTATCGCTGGAAAATATCTCCCCAAAACAACTGACACCATAATTACAGGTAGCGGGATCGCTGCCATCATGAGCACTCACCGCTGCAAATAATTTCCCAACCGATTTCCACAAGCCCCAGGTGTGATAGACATTTACCAAACCATTAACCTCATCTCGGTATTTGGTGAAAACGTTCGTGGCGGGATTGTAAGTGTAATGATTACCGGCAGCATGGGTATCGGGCTGCGGGTCTGTGCCGGCAATGTGTATCAGACTGCCATCGTAAATCATCTCATGCAAGCCTTGTTCGTCCGGCTTGGCGATACCAATCAAGCTATTCCCATCAAATTTGGCAAAATAGGAGCCATCTCCGCTATCGTTGGCGGGCAAATCCGAACCTAATGCGAGATATAAAGTATCCGTAATTGGCAATGTCATGTAAGCGCCGAAATAATCTTTGCTCCCATGATGTCCCGATTGAGCGTCATACCAGTTGAGGAACGTGGTCCCATTGGGCAATCCAAGGTTCATTTCTTGAATGTTAAAAGAAGATAAAGATTGTGCAATAGCAGTACGGGGAATAGAGTTACAAAAGATCAGGAGGGAAAATAAAAGTATCACAAGGATCTTTTTTGCTGTTTCCATCTGCATCCATCCACGTTTATTATTATATTCCAATATAAATATTTTTTCATGTTCTTCCTTATCTGAAATAGTCACTTTTTTACAAACATGATTTATTAGACCCCATCCTATAAAAACTTATTTATGCTGTGCTTGTCACATATTTAGTACATCTGCATCTAATAAATAGGAATTAATCGCGCGCGGTATTTGTCCAAAGGAGGCAGTGATGGCATACAACTGGCTTGGCTTTAACCGATTCCCTTCCTGCAACCCACTGGAGCGGTTGCTTGTCACCGATTATTTGTTCATGCAAGGGTATTTTTTATGTGATCTTGAAATGCTACCATTTCGACTTCGATCCAGTTTATTGGAGGAAGCCTGTAATTATGCACAAAGAATGCTGTATGGTTTTTCTTTTGATGACCATTTATGGCTCATTCCAGAAAAAGTTGCTTTTTCAATTAACTAATCACTTGTATTCTTTGAATGAGCTTTTACTCAGGTTTAGCAAATAATATGGTTCGTTCAAGAAACATTCAAATGAAATCTACGCCAATGTGAGAATGGAGTGAATATCATGGAAACCAAATTAGTCAAAGATTATATGACCACCAATGTTATTACCATATCAAGCGAGAAGACAATACCAGAGGCTTACTGGTTGATGATAGATCACAAAATTAGCCGTGTTCCGGTGGTCGACAAAGGTAAATTAGTCGGTTTCGTGACTTTGGAAGATTTACGCAGAGCCGAACCGCCGATGGGATTAAATTTAGACTTAGTGAGAATTACCGACCGTTTGTCAAAGATCACCCTTGCTCAAATCATGACCAAACAATTATTCACCATTTCCCCCACGGACACTTTACAAAATGCCGTAAAAATCATGCTGGAAAATCAGATCAGCGCGTTGCCAGTCCTCGATCAGGGGAAATTGGTCGGGATTATTACCGATCGCGATATTTTGCGAGCATTGGAAGAGTTATTAACTTGATCTATCAGACAAGCATCGTCACAATATGCCCCACCCCTTAATTGGTTGAAAAGGGGTTGGCTACTGTGTTGAATAAATGAGAACAAAAGATTGGGGTGGTTTTATCTTTCTTAACCACCCCTATTAGATTAATAAACGCCTAGTGATTGCATAATCTG
>DAOTVW010000018.1:0-5288 GCA_034436035.1 Anaerolineales bacterium | reverse complement strand
TCGCTGTGACAACTACCGAACCGTCATTCCAAGAGAGCGTTCTTTGCGACCAACCTCCTCCTGTTTTGTGTTTTCCAATTTCAGAATATCTCGAAAATCTTTAATAATATTCTGACATTTTTTAGCTCTTTTATGATATAATAAACTATACAATACATTGACATTATCAATACATCATTAATCTGGATAAAAAAGGAAAAATATGAAAAATACTCGCTTGCTGACAATCTTTGTGATTGTTTTCGTGGATTTACTCGGTTTTAGTTTAATCCTCCCTTTACTGCCCTACTATGCTGAATCGTTTGGCGCGACACAATTTATCATCGGGCTTTTAGTCGCATCCTATGCTGCTGCCCAGCTCCTTGGTGCACCTCTCCTGGGGCGCTTCTCTGATCGCTATGGGAGAAGACCCATTCTATTATTATCGGTGGCTGGCACCGTTCTCAGTTTTATCCTATTAGGATTTGCCCAGCCAATCGGTCAGTGGTTTGGAGATATCTTTTCGCCTAAATTCACCAACTTATTTATCATTGGCGTGCTATTCATAAGCCGTATTCTGGATGGGCTGACTGGTGGGAACATCACGGTTGCCCAAGCTTATATCACCGATGTCACGGATGATCAAGATCGGGCAAAAGGTTTGGGTTTAATCGGCGCGGCTTTTGGACTGGGATTTATTCTCGGTCCGGCCATTGGCGGCGCTTTGAGTCAAACCAGTTATAGCCTGCCGGCCTTTATCGCTGCTGGTGTCGCATTGATTAATTGGATTGCCATCTATCTGTTTTTGCCGGAATCATTAACTCAAGCCAGACGCCAATATGCCGCTGAGCATCAACGCCCCCCGATCAACGTGCAAGCTCTTTTACAAGCTTTAAAGCGCCCAAAAGTAGGTCCACTTTTGCATGTCCGGTTGTTCTACGCTCTGGCTTTTTCAACATTCCAAAGTGTATTTTCCCTATTTGCCCAACAAATTGGGTTGAACGCCAGAACCACGGGGTTCATCCTTGCCTATGTGGGCGTTTTATCGGTCATTGTTCAGATTGGGTTAATTGGTCCCCTTACCCGCCGCTTTCGAGAAAATGTTTTATTGATTAGCGGGCTTTGGATCATGATGGCTGCACTCCTTTTTTGGGCATTTTCGACCAATCTGATTTTATTACTGGTGGTGTTAATTCCTCTCGCTATGTCTGGCGGCGTTCTCAACACGGTTATCAATAGCGCCATCAGCAAATCGGTCAGCCCAGAAGAGGTTGGCGGAACTTTGGGCATAGCCTCATCACTGGAAGCCTTAAGCCGCGTGATTGCCCCATCAGTGGGAGGGATTTTATTACAAAGTCTGGGCAGCTGGGCACCGGGCATCTTTAGCGCAATACTATTGCTATGGACAATTACCTTCGCTTATCGCCATATTATCCTCCCTAACCGTACCCCAAAACAAATCTTGCCAAATCCAATGATGAATGGTTGAAAGTGTATATCAATGCTCATTTTCCAGTTATACTATTATTAATGAGTGAAAGGATAAATGATGAAAGACCGTTTTAGACAAATCTCTGTTATCGCTTCTGTATTCGCAACCATTCTTATCAATATCTTAGCCAATGCTCTTCCGTTCAATGGTTTAAACACGGGACAAATTTCCGACCGTTTTCAGGTCTATTTTGTGCCAGCTGGCTATGTCTTTTCAATCTGGGGGATCATTTATATCGGGTTGATTGCCTTTGCAGTCTATCAAGCACTCCCCTCTCAAAGGCAAAACCCACGCCTGCGCAATAGCGGATGGTGGATTGTTTTAAGCGGCTTTGCCAATATGGCCTGGATTTTTCTGTGGCATTATGAAAAATTCCTCTTTACTGTACCCGTTATGCTAACGCTTTTAGTAACGCTGATCATCGTTTATATCCAAACCCATACCAAAGATGAAGTTAGCTTGGGTGAGAAAATAGCGCTCCGCTTACCCTTCAGCATTTATCTCGGATGGATTACTGTGGCAACCATTGCGAACATATCCGATGTCCTTTATTACTATAAATGGGATGGATTTGGGTTATCTCCACTGACCTGGATGATCATCATGCTAGTTGCTACATTGGTGATAACAGCTTTGGTCCTCTTTACCCGACGCGATATCGCCTTCTCGCTTGTTATATTGTGGGCGCTCGCAGGGATAACCGTCAAACAAGCTAATGAAACGATCATAGTAACGTCCACCTGGCTGGTTTTTGGAGGAGTTTTAATTACCCTCGCTCTCGCTTATTTATTGCCAATTGGGCAAAAGAATGGTAAAGAAAGCGTTATGTAATTTTTTTATGTTAGGAAGGGAAAAAGATGCCTAAAGTAGAAATGAACACCCCAGCACCGGATTTCAGCTTGACGGATTACCAAGGTAACCCCGTTAGGTTGAGCGACTTTCGCGGAAAATCTAATGTCTTATTAGTATTCAACCGCGGATTTTCTTGACCATTTTGCCAAAAGCATATGGCGCAGTTGCGTCAAGATTTTCCTGAATTCGAGAGTAGAAACACAAAGATTATCGTACTTGGACCTGAGGATGCAAAATCGTTTACCAATTATTTTCTTTCCAATAAATTACCGTTTATCGGGCTGCCTGATCCAAAAGGCAGTGTATTGAAATTGTATGGACAGGAGATTAATTTATTCAAACTCGGTCGTATGCCTGCCCAAATTATTGTGGATAAAAATGGCTTTGCTCGGTTTGTCCATTATGGACACAATATGACGGATATCCCGTCTAACTCAGAAATACTCTCGTTATTGGATCAATTAGAAAAATAGGAGATTTTATGATGAATATCCTCATGATTTTAAAATTTTTAGCTGCAATCGCCACCCTCGCTACCGGCATCCTCGCTTTGATTAAACCATCCGCAACGTTTGGGTTTATCGGTTTAGAGCCAAGCGGAGTGCGCGGCATTTCAGAAATTCGCGCCATCTTTGGTGGCTTGTTTATCGGGTTAGGGGTCGCACCATTCTTCTTGGGTGATAACGCGTTTCGGATGCTGGGCGTTGGCTATATAGCCATTGCCTTGGCACGCGCTTTCTCCATTGTATTCGATAAATCTTACGCTCAATCGAATATGATCAGCCTGATAATCGAAATTATCTTGGGTGTGATATTAGTCCTTTAAACACCTGGAATATCATCGTAGTAAATAACATTATGGGTAGATATAAATGTATTTCACACAAATAGATCGGTTTCTTTAGTTTTATTGTTAGAAAGAAGGTATTCGATGACTATTCGAGTTGTGACAGATAGTACCTGTGACTTACCACCTGAAATGATACAAAAATATCGTATCTCGGTGGTGCCGTTGTACATTAATGTTGGGAATCAAGGTTATTTAGACGGAATAGATATGACCCGGGAAGAGTTTTACCAAAAGCTCCCCCTCTTTTCCGATCACCCCACCACTGCGGTGCCCTCACCACAAAAATTCCGCGCTGTCTACGATGCTCTCGCTGACGAAGGCGCAAAAGAAATTTTGTCCATCCATATCTCCACCTCCTTAAGTGCCGTGGCAGAAGTGGCTCGCTCTGCAGCACGGGAAACCACAACCGTGCCGGTTACCGTTTTGGATTCCCGTCAACTCAGCCTTGGAACCGGGTTTTTGGTGGAAACCGCCGCAAAATTGGCTGCTGCAGGCAATACGTTATCAGACATCTTAACGCTTCTCAACCAACAAATTAAACGGAGTTACGTTTTTGCTGCATTAGACACTTTAGAATTTTTACGACGCAGCGGTAGGATGAATCGCTTCCTGAGTAATTTTGGTACCTTAATCCAATTAAAACCAATCCTCACCATGTATGATGGAAAACCAGGCACCGAACGAGTGCGCACCCGCAAGCGGGCGACTCAACGTATCTTTGAAATGCTGGACGCAATTGGAGCTTTTGAAAGAATAGCCATCGTCCATACCCATGCGTATGAGAGGGTGGCAGAACTACGGCAATATATGGCAGAGCTATTCCCTAACCTGGAATTAATGGCACAAGACATCACCCCGGTCATTGGCACACATATCGGTCCCGGCGCTTATGGTTTCGCAGTAGTGGGAACAACCGAAAGAAATATTTTTTAAGGAGACAACCGGTGAGCTTTATCAATCTTTATATAACGATCGGAGGGCTCATACTGATCTTAATGCTGATCTTATGGCTGATCAGTTTGGCATTAAAAAACTCGAGTATTGTAGACATCTTTTGGGGGAGTGGATTTGTCATTGCTGCCTGGGTGGCATATTTTTTGTCCAATCAGCAGGACCTGCCGCGCCAATTAATTCTCAATATTTTCGTTACAATCTGGGGTCTGCGCTTATCGCTCTACATCCTTTGGCGAAACTGGGGAAAACCAGAAGATTTTCGTTATCAAACATGGCGCAAGGAAGCAGGGTATGCCTGGTGGTGGCGCAGTTTCTTTAAGGTTTTTCTCTTACAAGGTTTGTTATTATGGATTATTTCTACCCCGCTCATTTTCACCCACAGCTCCTTCAGGAACGGTCATTTGATTTGGCTAGACTATGCTGCCATTCTCCTCTGGTTGATTGGTTTCTTTTTCGAGGCAGTGGGTGATTGGCAGCTGGCCCGCTTTAAAGCCAACCCTGCCAATAAAGGAAAAGTATTGAAAAACGGGGTGTGGCGTTATACCCGCCATCCTAATTATTTTGGTGATTCTGCCCAATGGTGGGCTTATTATCTCATAGCACTAGCCGCTGGAGGATGGTGGACTATTTTCAGCCCGGTCATAATGACGGCTCTTTTGATGCGTGTATCGGGTGTGACCCTGCTCGAAAAAACATTAAAGGAAACCAAGCCGGGCTATAAAGAATATGTGGAAACCACGAGCGAATTTTTCCCATGGTTTCCGCGGAGTAAGGATCAAAGATAGGAGAATATAAAATGAAGATTGCGAAATGGATTGCATTGCTTGGATTAGCGGCGATGACCGTTGTCTTATTCTATGGTTTCACCGTTGGGGATTTTGCCGGCGAGGGTGCAAAATTGATCACCATGCCCTGGGGGATCGTCTCACTAGTTGATTTGTACGTCGGTTTCATATTGTTTTCGATGTGGATTGTCTTTCGCGAAAAGGCGTTTTTGCCTTCCCTGATTTGGGTGATCTTGATGATGGTTCTGGGATTTTGGGCAGGGGCGCTTTACACCTTCCTAGCCTTGCAAACGAGCGGCGGAGACTGGAAACGATTCTGGTATGGCAAGAGGGCATAGGGCAATCCGGAATTTGCCTTTGCCATAATGCCGTAAGG
>DAOTVW010000017.1:0-3723 GCA_034436035.1 Anaerolineales bacterium | reverse complement strand
TCAATGAAAAATGATTGGTGTAAAATAAATCAGCGTTATATCTCTTCGGGAGGGATCTATGTCTCCATCACCGTTATCAACGATTGAAATTCGCAATATGAAAGAAGATGATTTTCTGGACGCAGAGCAGCTTTTACTGGCTGGTTATGGCGGTTCTCCAGGTCGAATTCCCGAATTGAAGCGACTCATGGAAATTCAACCAGATGGTTGGTTCATTGCTTTGCGGGATGGACAACCAAGTGGTATGGGGGGCGCTGTCATTTACGATCATTTTGCATATATTGGGATGATGGTGGTTTTACCGCATTTACAACGGCAGGGCATTGGACGGCGAATTTTTGAGACTATTCTGGAATGGATTGCTCGCTACAATTGTCGCCTTGCTTTGTTAGATGCCACAGAAGCAGGTGCCGCATTGTACCGTCACTATGGATTTCAAGAAGTGGACCAAGCCCGCCAGTATATTTGTCAAAACCCATCTCATCCATCTCATCCATCCCCCTACGTTCATGCGGCTACGATTGCTGACATTGCCAAATTAGCAGAATTTGACGCACCGCTCTTTGGCTCAAACCGGGAAAGAGTATTTCAGGCTTACTGGAAAGATTATCAAGATCGTTGCTTAATCAAACTCGATTCTAATGGACATATCAGAGGGTATTTGATTGCCCAGCCCAATCGCTTGGGAGCCTGGGCTGCCCTTACTCCTGATGACGCCAGCGAATTAATGGAATCGGCTTTCGCTTTACCGTTTGAAGGAGAAGTAAATGTCATTGCACCAGCAGCGAATAAACATGCTGAGCAGGTCCTGGCTGCAGCTGGTTTCCGTTTTGAACGCGCTCTACCGCACATGGCAAGTAACTTGGAGCCTATTCCACGCCGGCGAGATTTGATCTATGGGCAGATTAGTTTTGCAATTGGGTAATTTTTATTATCCAGATGTGCGTTTTATCACTGGTAGAGCAGGTTATTTTGTGGTTAAATCGGTTTTGGAGAGGTGCTTACTAATACATTCTACAATGGAGTAATGATCATGCAGACGATATTACGCAGTAAAACAAAGACCGTGAAAATTGATCCCAATGGAGCCTTTACGATAATTGGCGAAAAAATCAATCCAACAGGCCGCAAAAAATTAGCCGCTGCCTTACAGGAAGGCAATTTCGATTATGTCCGTGAGCTGGCTGCGAAACAGATCGCTGGCGGTGCGGATATGCTAGACATCAACGTTGGTGTGCCAGGGTTGGATGATGTGGCGGTTTTACCCCAAGTCGTAAAAATGGTAGGGGATGAGTTCGATGTGCCGCTCTGCATCGATACCCCTAATCCAAAAGCGTTAGAAGCAGCATTAAAAGTAGCGCCAGGACGTGTGTTAGTGAATTCTGTCAATGGAGAAGAGTCATCCTTGAGCAGCGTTTTGCCATTGGTGAAAGAGTACAACGCCGCTGTGATTGGGTTAGTGATGGATGAAAACGGCATCCCGAATGATCCGGAAGTGCGCTGTGCCATTGCTGAGAAAATCCTTGAAAGGGCTGCCCGATTAGGCATCCCGGCAGAAGATGTGGTGATTGATGTATTAGTGCTAACGGTAGGCGCGGATAGTAATGCAGCAGCAGTGACGCTCAAGACAATTGAACTGGTACGGAAAAACTTCGGTGTCAATATTAATCTCGGAGCCAGTAATGTGTCTTTTGGTTTGCCTGATCGAGATACGCTCAATACCGCCTTTTTAGGTCTCGCGATTCATGCCGGCGCGAGTTGCGCAATCACCGACCCAACGAAATATACTGCCTTCATTAAAGGATGTGACCTATTGATGGGGCGCGATTCCTATGCAGCGAAATACATTAAATATTTTCGCACCCATCCGGTAGAAAAAGCCTAGGAAAACATTGGGGTTACATATCGCCGAACATAGACTTAAGTAACCCCGTTTAATTAATTGGTGACATATTTCACATTGACCGAGTGACAAGAAGAAAGTATAATAAAATTACAAGAGAATAATTGGGCAGAGCCAAAATTGGCATGCCCACCTTCGGGGCAGGGTGCGGTAGAAATACCAATTCCCGATCGGCGGTAAAGCCCGCGAGCATTCCATGAATGCAGGATTCGGTGGAATTCCGAAGCCGACGGTATAGTCCGGATGAAAGAAGGAATAACATCTGGTATGCTGATTTAATATCAGTAATCCAGGTAAATTATCTTGATGCGTTAACGCGCGAATGCCCCGAAAACCATGTGGTTTTCGGGTTTTTTATTCAAACGATTAACCTACAAGAAACAATAAGTGTGCCCCGAATCGATTCGATTCGGGGCATTTGTTGAAGAGGACAAGATATGGATTTGGTGCAAATTCATAAACCGATCCCAAATAAGCATAAGTTGCCAGTATTTCCGCGCTTGGTTTCCGTTTTGGTTACCTTGGCAGGAGCAATTTTGCTCTGGCAAATGGCTACGGAATGGTGGCATTTCCCGACGTTTATTTTGCCTTCTCCATTACTCGTTTGGCAGCGTTTTATCGAAGCAGTACAAGAAGGTAGTTTGCAACGCAATACGGTTGTCACGCTTTATGAGGTTATCAGTGGTTTGTTCATTGGGGTGAGCGTTGCCACAGTGATGGGATATTTTCTCGCTAAGTCAAAATGGTTTGAACGCATCTTAGCGCCATATATTGTTGCGAGCCAATCCGTCCCGATTGTTGCGATTGCCCCATTGCTTGTCATCTGGTTTGGTCCTGGTATATTTTCCAAAATACTCATTTGTGCTCTCATCGTGTTCTTTCCTGTTTTGGTCAACACTATCGTGGGTTTACGCTCCGTTTCGGAGGACTTAAGGGATTTGATGCGTTCATTGCGAGCCAATCGGTGGCAGATGATCCGCTATTTAGAGATACCGGCTGCTTTACCGGTGTTTTTGGGAGGGCTAAGAATCGGCGCTACTCTCTCGGTGATTGGCGCTGTGGTGGGAGAATTTGTTGGTTCGGATCGTGGCTTGGGGTTTTTAATCAATGCTGCCCGCGGGCGGTATGATACTGCCCTGGTTTTCGTGGCGGTATTTGTGTTAATTGCGCTTGCAATGAGTTTATATGGGTTGGTACTTTTTGCGGAATCACGCTTGTTATCCTGGTCGCAGCGGCCAGAAGAGACGAATAACTATCAAAGAGGTTTAACATGATGAAATCTGTAAAACAAATGCTCTTGATGATCCTTTCTATTAGTTTATTTTTTGGTTTGATGTCTTGCTCGTCCAAAAAGAAAGGGAGCACGAATGCCCCTAAACAAAGTCCCGCTCCTGTCACTAAAATTCGCTTACCGATGGGCTATATCCCCAATGTCCAATTTGCGCCCTTATATGCAGCGGTAGATTTGGGTTATTTCCGTGATGAGAACATTGCAGTTGAATTTGATTATAGCTATGAGACGGATGGCGTCGCGCTGGTAGGGGCGAACACATTACAATTTTCTTTAGTTTCTGGGGAACAAGTGCTATTAGCCCGTGCACAAGGGCTACCGGTGACCTATGTATTAGCATGGTGGCAAAATTATCCGGTTGGAATTGTTTCCTTTCCCGATCAGAACATCAAAACACCGGCCGATCTAAAAGGGAAAAAGATCGGTCTGCCTGGTTTGTTCGGGGCAAGCTATATTGGCTTACGCGCCTTGCTCAATGCCGGCGGGTTATCTGAAGCAGATGTAACATTAGATTCCATCGGTTATAACC
>DAOTVW010000016.1:0-3282 GCA_034436035.1 Anaerolineales bacterium | reverse complement strand
ATACCCATTTGTTGGATGAATGCGCGGGTGGATTGCTCATCACGGGCGCTGAGAATGGCAAGGGAATATTTGTTGGAAAGTCTCTTGAGCGTCTCGTCTGCTCCCGGAATCCAATCCGAATAGGGTACATTTGACATACCAGAAGGAGAAAGACGTTTACGTATTTTATGGATCCATTCATCGATGCCCAATCGGTCAAGTTGATAGAGCAATGAGTTGCCCGGTGATTCCACCGCCATGACAATTTTTCTGGCAAGGCGGGGAATATCCACGGATGGGAAGATTTTGTTTATTAAAAGCAGCCGTTTGGCAATTTGATCGACGATGACATTATCCGTGTCTGCCAATGTACCATCGATATCAAAGCAAATTAATTGGGTTAGGGAAGGATTTAATGGCATTTTTTATGGTTTACAATATTTCATATATTGTCATGCTGAACGGGAAAGGAAGTGCTTGATTTGCATCAGTTGATTTCCACGTCAGGCAATGATGAGATATTGTTATTTTAACCGAATCTATATAGAATATGAATAGGAACTATCGCGGGAGATCAAGAGTATTGGGATACGTATGTCCATGATTTAGTATTTAAGAAGAAGTAATTTAAAATGGTGTCGTTTTAATACATTCTGGTGTTGGAAAACTGGCTTTGTTCCCGTTCCTAATTATTCAATTTTCAGGTTTCATAAAGATACTTGTGTGTTTGGGATAATTTCGCATGTATAATTAGTTTGGAAAGGAAACAAACCAGTCCGTATAAAACCCTTTGGGTTTTCCTAAATAAACCTGGTTTTAATCACTACCGATGGATGAACAGGCGTTGATTCAATTTGCACAAAAGGGGGATATCGATTCATTCAATCGCTTGGTATTGCAATATCAGGATTTGATTTATACCCATGCGTACCGCATGTTAGGAAATCGAGAAATGGCTGACGATGCTACCCAAGAGTGTTTTATCTCAGCCTATCATGCACTGAAATCCTTCCGTGGCGGGTCTTTCAAAGCCTGGTTGCTAAGGATTGTCACCAATCAATGTCTCGATGAGTTACGTCGTCAAAAACGTCGTCCCACAGTTCCTTTGGAACCTCTCAATTCCGAAGAGGAGGAAATTGAAACAGCCCAGTGGATGGTTGACCCTGGTGATTCACCGGAAGAAATATTGGCTCAAAAAGCACTCCAAGAGGCGATTCAGAAATGCTTGGATGATCTTCCAGAAGAATTTCGGAGTGTGGTCGTGATCATTGATTTGGATGGATGTGATTATGCAGAGGCTGCCCATGTCCTAAATAAGCCGATTGGTACGATAAAAAGTCGTCTCGCACGCGCACGGTACCGGATGCAAGATTGTCTGCAAGGTTTTTGGGAACTCCTACCTGCTCGATTTCGTTTATTGAATGAGGGCAAAATATGAGTAACAATCTACCTCGCCAAAGCGATCTCGAAGAAATTAATGCCTACTTGGATGGAGAAGTAACCTCCGAAGAAAGACGGCTAATTGAATCGCGGCTCAAAGACGACCAAGAGTTACAAGAATTATTCAATAAACTAAACCGAACCCGCAATCTTCTACGCGCTCAACCCGTCCTGCGTGCCCCCCGTAATTACACCCTAAAACCGCAACTAGCTGAACATCGAAAATCGATATGGGAAGTATTTATCAATCGGAATAAGTTGCTTCAAACCGCATCAGCCATGCTTAGCTTGGTTTTTGGGATTTGGTTTTGCTGGAACATTCTGTCCATTAATCAACAAAAAAGTTTACCGATGGCTGCAGCGCCTGCGGAAGTTTATGAAGCGGCTCCGCTAACGCCATATCCAGAAATTACTGCGCTGGAGCCATCTATTTCCGGCAGCCCTGCCAGTGAAGGCACGAGTGAACCGATGATGAAAGTCGCACCAATACTCCCCACAGGTGAAGCAACTCCTTACCCAGGTATTGTCGGTGCAACAGGACTGGGAGGGGGTGAGATTACAACCACTCAAACCATCACGGAAGCGCCGTCAATGAAATTGTTGCCCCAAGTTAGCGAAACTCCGGAGGTTTCTGCTCAAAACTTAGCGATGTCTTCTACACCACAAGAGGAAGGCGCTGCTGCATTACAGGCATATCCTGCGCCATCTTTTGACCAAAACCAGCGCTCGATGGTTTCTCCACAGGAAGAAACAGGGGAGCTCCAAACCCAGACCAATCCGCGCTGGTTATACCTTCAAATTGGTTTGGCAATCCTGACAGTATTGTTTGGTGGATTGACCTTTTATTTTTATAAACAAAACGGATAATTTTATGAGTCTTGTTGATGATGAGGTGAATTACTGTATTCGCTGCGGTAGCAAACTGAGCGAAAAAGAAATCTTTGGGAAGTTAAGACCGTCATGTCCAAAGTGTGGATGGATTTACTTTGCTGATCCGAAGGTGGCTGTTGCGGTACTGATTATCAAAGATGGGAAAGTTTTACTGGCACGGAGGGTTAATGTTCCCGGACAAGGGCAATGGACATTACCGGCTGGTTTTGTGGATGCTGGTGAAGATCCACGCTGGGCAGCTCAACGGGAATGTAAAGAAGAGACCGGCTTGGATGTTGAGATTACAGACTTATTCGATGTTCTTTATGGGCAAGAGCATGTGCGCGGTGCTCATATTTTAATTGTCTATCGGGGAGAAATCCGCTCCGGTGAGATGAATGCTGCTGATGATGTAGATAAAGTAGCTTTTTTCCCTTTTGATTCTTTACCGCCATTGGCTTTTTCTACAACACAAAAAATTATTGAGAAAGCCCACAAAACTATTCCGGCATCGAATAACTAACCGCTGCGATGAATTCCGCCATACAAAGAGAGAACGAGAAAAATCTTATCTCTTATTGAATGTCATGGACGCGGCATTAATGATCTTTGAATTGATGATCAAGTCGAATTGTTACCGCGTCCATTCCATTGAAGTCCCTGCCTGAAACTTATGGCTGAGTCAAAAAGTGATTTTTTAAGGTGTAATGCACATAATTCTCTATTAATCTGGTGACTTGTTCCCGCAAATAGGTATGCGAAGAAAACGTTTGGATGATCACACGTCCGCCCATACAAGTGGCTAACACGCCATGATCGGACTTTGACGTTGCAATGTTGCCTGCCAATAAGGTTGCATCGCCACTTCCGGTTAATTTGAGCAGATCACCTTGATCGTTCGTCGGCCAAAAATAATTGAAATTGCGTAATGAAATTCCTGTATTTGGTTCATTGAAGACCGGATGGCCGCTAACGAGGGGCCAAACAGATAAA
>DAOTVW010000015.1:0-12455 GCA_034436035.1 Anaerolineales bacterium | reverse complement strand
TACCCTATTCGGATTGGATTCCGGGAGCAGACGAGACGCTCAAGAGACTTTCCAACAAATATTCCCTTGCCATTCTCAGCGCCCGTGATGAGCAATCCACCCGCGCATTCATCCAACAAATGGGTATATCCGAATTCATTCGCATTTATGCGAGCGCTGAAACCTGCCCTCATACCAAGCCTTATCCGGATCCACTACTCTGGATTGGTAGACAATTAGGGATTGCCCCTAAAAATATCCTTTTTGTTGGCGATACAACCGTGGATATTCTCACTGGAAAACGGGCTGGGGCTCAAACAGTGGGGGTTCTGAGCGGATTTGGAGAAGCGGCTGAATTAGCTGCTGCGGGAGCAGATTTAATTCTGAATGACATTAATATGTTGGCACACATTTTACCGCCATAACCATCTTGACTGGCTTTCTTTTTCCGTTTTAACCCGCATAAAATACCAATTCGTTGCAAGATTTTAGCCAAAACTATTGCATTTTCATAATTATTTGTATATAATAAGAATATGGAAAAAAGATTTTATTCCCATTTCTTTTTCCGCACTATTCTGATTTGCTTGTTGTTCAGTCTTTTCAGTATCTTTTCCTACATTCCTTCAGCATTAGCAGCGGATATTCCACGCTATTTCCCGGAAACCGGGCATTTCCTCGGCGGCGATTTTCTCACCAAATACAATGAGACGCCCAATGCCGAATTAATCTATGGCTCTCCCATTACAGAAGCATTCTATTCTCCCTCCTCAAAACGTCTGACGCAATACTTCGAAAAAGCTCGTTTCGAACTCTACCCTGAAAACCCTCCCGAACTGCGCATTAAAGTTACCCCACTCGGTGAATTAATGCACGCGTATCAGCCCGGAAAGCCACTGGCTATCAACGCACCCCTCTCTGGATGTAAAAATTTTGTTGAAACTGGCTATTCGGTCTGCTATAGTTTCCTCGATACGTTCAATCAATTAGGGGGTGTGCGGGTCTTCGGATATCCCATCTCCAACCTTGAAACGCAGGATGGTCTCATTGTCCAATATTTTCAATTAAGTCGTTTTGAATGGCACGGTAATGGTAGCCCCAGCAACAAAGTTCAAATCTCTGATCTTGGTCGACGCTTTTTCGAATTGTCTGGTGAAGATAAGCGCTTATTAGCTCCATTGATGCCTGGCAACAATGCACCACAGATAATCCGTCGTCTTCAAATTCATGGCTTCACCGAATTAGCAGTTACCGCTCAAACCGCTACGCAAACGGTTTATGTCATTGTGCAGGATCAAAATAATCTGCCCGTGACGAACGCATTGGTTGGTGCCATTATTAACTTACCCGATGGACAACAAATACCAGCTCCTTTTCCTCTCCCCACTGATAATAACGGCCTGGCAAAATTTAACTTTAATTTTCAATCTTCCGAAATTGGATTGGCAATAATAAAAATTGAAGCACGGTACGATATTTATTCTGCGAAATCCGTGACTTCATTTCGGATTTGGAAATAGGTAATACGTTCAAACCCTAAGAATCCATTTGACATACACATTGGAATAGTGCACAAGAAGCACATCAATCTTTTTGGATTGGGTCATCTTTATTGCCGTTAATAATTGATCCAAATCAATAACTTCTCCGGCTTTCATTATGCTTGCCATTGTCGAAGCATTCCCCAATTCAGCATTAGAAATGCCGCGCCCCCAAATGGTACTCCTTATTTCTGACGGGTTACTGGTGTGAATGTTTGATAATAATAGGGGTAAAGTGTCAATAATATTATTATCGTTAGCGGAAACTTTTATTTCCCCTTATTAAGCTTATTAGCGATCCGAGTTGTCCTCGATGGCAAATCTTTCCAATCAGGATAATCTAATTCCAATTGTTTCAAAAAGTTATGGGCTTGCACTAATTTATTATTTTGTTCGAGGAAATCCAAATAGGCGTCTAAATCTTTCAGTGCCTGAGCGAGGTTATGCAAACGATAGTTTAATTCCATCGTCAATATCCGTGCTTTTTCATCGTTGGGTTCTAGTTCTCGAATTTGCTGGTATATTTCCAGAGCCGATTTCCAATCCAAGTTCTGAATATCCAGATCGCCAATGAGGTGCAAGACCATCACCTGCATATTTTTCCCTAAATTATTTTGAAGGACATACTGATAAGCTTTCTCATACGTTTCCCGGGCTTGCCGCAAATCCGCCAAAGTGTAAAATGCCTCCGCTAAATTTAGATACTCCTGCAGACATTCATTTACCTCCCCTTTTTCTGACAACAAATCGATTAATTTCTGGCGAACCAAGGTATTCATCGGTGAGATATCGGTTAATCTCCGATACAACTCCAGCGCTTTTTCTTTTTCACCTCTTACATCGTATGTCTTTGCCACGATAAATAGCTTCGTGAAAGCATCTTCCGTAAATCCATGTTCCAACAATAAATCACCCAATAAAATATGTAAAGGAAGATAGGTCGGCATAAACTGGAGAGTGTAATACAACTCTTCGATTGCAGTTCGAAAGTTCCCGCTGCGTGCCAGCGATTGAATTGAGGAAATAATGTTCATAGCATTCAAACCACCCGCCTCGGAAAAAAGACTACCAATGGGGATAATTTCCCCTTCGAGCTGCCTGGCGTTCAATTGCTCACGTATCTGCCTGATTCTCTTTTGCCAATCGCGACTAAATAAAATGCTGCTGATTTCCTTGCAGATCTGCTTCAGGTTTTCCTCATCTTTTTGTTGCGCAATTGTTTCAAGATAAGGAGCGTATGCCTTTTCTAATTCTCCCCTTTGGGATTCTGGCACAGATTCAAGATCAATTTTCATCAACGCTTGATAATAAGCACGGGTTGCTTCCAATAATTTTCCGCGCTGGTAATACGAATCGCCGATCAATAAATAACTCGCTACTTGGTAAGCCGATTCTTTTAAAGCTGGACTCAGGGCTTTTTCAACCTGATCATATTTTCGCTGGCGGTGATAACCATAACCAAGTTCGAAATACGCTGCCGGATGGTTTAAGCCGGCTTGGATCGCATTTTCTAAATCTGCAAGTGCTTCTGGCATCTCATTTTCTTTGACTTTCGCAAGGTAATCCCCAAGGTATTTCTTTATTTTCAGAATATCTGGTTGGCGGTTAAATATTCCCTTTGCTCCACTCACCCAGGAGCTCAATCCTCTTTTCTCATTTACATCTTCATCTGTAATATTATTCCCTTCAAAAAACCCTTCTGCGAGTTGGCTAAGGGCGAGCTGATGCGCTTTGCCCAATAGATCAACCTCTCGATCAGCAACAGTTTTCGATGAGTAAGATGGAACTTTTTTTGCTGGTGATGGGATTTGTTTTTCTAACTCCACCAGGGGAAGTTGCTTCCCGCTTTCGATAATCTTTAATGCTTCAATCGCTTCCTGACTTTCCGGCAGAAGCTGCTGCGCTTGCAACAACAATTCTTTTGCCTTATCCATCCTACCTTGCCTTTGGTGGATTGCAGCTATGACCATTAACTCATGTACCGCTTGCTCTGGTTGGTTGCTTTTCTCGTATATTTTTGCTAGTAACGTATGGATCTGCAAATCCTGAGGATTACATTTTGCTGCAAACGCCCAATTCTCAATCGTTTTAGGTAGATCGCGATTTTTAAGATACAGCTCCCCTGCACGCATAGCAAATCCAGCTGCTTGTATAGAATATCCTAATTGGTGAGCAATTTGCGCCAGTCGTTCTGCTGGAATTGGGTCATTTGCATCAATCTTGCTTGCCGATGAATAAGCATCGAACGCCTCTTCTAAACGGTTTAAAGCGGAGTATGCATAACCTAAACCAATCCAAACCGCTGCTTTGTTCCGATTGATTTCCAAAGCTTTTTGATAACAATCAATGGCGAGCTCCCAATCTTGATCCCAAGCAGCTTCATGGCCTTTCTCAATCAATTCCTCAAAGCGTTCTTCCGTTTCATCCATAATTACTCCAACATCTGGAAGGGTTTATTAACCTTGATTTATTCATCAAACAACACCATATCACTCCAATTTTTCCCATAACGCGCATCCGTTTTCAAGGGAATACTCAATGGATATGCGGATTCCATCACCCGTTTGACGAGCGTTACGGTTTCTTTAAGTTCATTCTCTGGACATTCCACAACTAATTCATCATGAACCTGGAGCAACATTTTCCCATTTAAGCCAGCTTCACTCAATGCATCGGGAATTCGTAACATCGCCAGTTTAATGATGTCCGCTGCTGTGCCTTGGATGGGTGCATTGATAGCTTCGCGTTCTTCTCGGTTGCGGATATTGGGATTTCGTTCATTTTTCAACCCTGGAAAATACCGTCGTCTTCCTAGCAAGGTTTCCACATAACCGCGTTCGGCTGCTTCTATCCTTGCTCGATCGAGATACGCTTTTACCCCAGGGAATTTCTTAAAATAAGCTTTGACAAACTCTTCTGCTTCTGCCAAAGTCAAGTCAGTCCCGCGGGTTAATCCATACGGCGTCATCCCATAGATCAAACCAAAGTTAATCGCTTTTGCATGTCGGCGTTGTTCTTTTGTGACAGCCTCAATCGGGATGTTGTAGATCGCCGCAGCGGTTGCAGCGTGAATATCCTGATCTGCCTGAAATGCTTCTAGCATTGCCTGGTCTTTTGATATATGAGCCACGATTCTCAACTCAACTTGAGAGTAATCCGCTGAGATTAAGATATGGTTCGGGCTGGCGATGAACGCTTGTCGGACTTGTCTGCCTATATCTGACCTGGCTGGAATATTCTGCAAATTCGGTTCAGAAGATGCTAATCTACCCGTAACCGAACCGGTCTGATTATAAGATGTGTGCACCCGTCCGGTTTTTGGATTAACCTCACGCGGTAACGCATCTACATAGGTGGATTTCAATTTGGAGAGTTCCCGATAATCTAAAATCCAGTCAACCACCTCATTTTGGCCGCGTAACTCTTCCAAAATACCCGCTGCGGTGGAATAAAAACCACTGGCGGTTTTCTGATTCCGGTTGGGTGGAATGATTTTCAATCGTTTAAACAAGACATCCGATAACTGAGATGGAGAATTAATGTTGAATTTCATATCCACTGCTTCATATATCCGATTCTCGATATCATGCAAGCGTTGTGCCAATTCTTGAGACATCCCTTTCAATAATGCTACATCCAGGCTAATGCCGGTCATTTCCATCTCAGCCAATACTTTGACTAATGGCATTTCCAATTCCGAAAACAATTTCAAGCCTTGTTTCTGGGATAATTCATCGAGCAAGATCGGTTTCAATCGAATAACCATGGCAGCATCCGCAGCTGCATACGGGGCTGCCTGTTCAATCGGTACATCTGCCATGCTAATTTGTTTTTTCCCTTTTCCGATTAACTCCTCAATCGTGGTCATATTAATATTCAAACGCACCCAAG
The DNA here is from genome assembly GCA_034436035.1 of Anaerolineales bacterium. GTDB lineage: Bacteria > Chloroflexota > Anaerolineae > Anaerolineales > UBA4823 > UBA4823. Next base: position 7,044 of record DAOTVW010000015.1, on the reverse strand, counting down.
CCAGATTCTTCAAGCCTAAATTATGCGATCCGGGATCGCATACCCATTCAGCGATCATCGAATCAAAGCTTAACGGTTCGGGTCGTAATCCATTTCTTGCTAACACTACATAATCGTATTTAACATTATGACCTAATTTAGGTACATTCAAATCAGTAAGAACTGGCGCTAATCTTGAAAGAACATACGGTAATTCTAATTGCGGGAACGCATCCTGATGGTGTCCAACAGGAATATAGTAACCTTTGTCTTCTGCAAAAGCGAGCGATATTCCAACTAAATCCGCTCGCATTTGATCGGTGGAGGTGGTTTCCGTGTCGAAAGAAACTTCCTTAGCGTTACTCAATTGTGCCAGAAGACTATCCATCTTCTCTGGAGTGTTGATGATCTCCGTTTGTAAATCTCCCATGCCGCTAATCTCCACTATATTTGATATAGCGCTGTTAGGGAAGAGTGATAGTTGTTGCGTGGTTTTTCTTTGATTGGTGAGTACCCCATACTGTTCTGCTACGACACGAAAACGATTCATCAATGTGCGAAATTCAAGAGCGCGGAATAGTTCTTCAATCCGCTCCAGGTCAAATTGTCCGACTTTTGCAGTTTCAGGTTGAAAGGGTATGTTTAAATCCGTGCGGATGGTTGCTAGTTTGCGGGATAGATAAGCATTGTCTTTATCTGCAATGAGTTTCTTGCGCACCGATTCGCTGATTTCATCTAAATGAGCATAAATCCCATCCAAAGTTTGATATTTCATCAGCAAACTAATGGCTGTTTTCTCACCAATCCCAGCCACTCCTGGAATGTTATCCGATTTGTCACCCACTAGCGCTTTATAATCCACAACTTGTTGAGGAGTTACGCCTAAATATTTCTGTACATCCTCGGGATAATAATCCATTGCATCCGATAGACTTTTTCCTGGTAAATTCACGATAATGCGTGGTTCCACTAACTGCAATAAATCTCTATCTCCGGTGATGATTTTGACCCCATAACCATCTTTAACTACTTGCTTGGCAATGCTTCCCAAAACATCATCCGCTTCAAAGCCTTCCAATTCGAGGCGCGGGAAATGCATCGCATCCACAATTTCGCGAATTCTTTCGATTTGTGGTTGTAGGTCATCGGGCATTTTTGCGCGCGTTGCTTTATAAGCTGGATAAATATCATCCCGAAAAGTACGGCCGGTATCAAAAGCAATGGCTAAATATTGTGGTTTTTCATTTTCAAGGATACGTAAAACCACACTAACAAATCCAAAAACACCCGCAGTAGGTTCACCAGTGTGTGTATGAAATCCCTCAGGACTGCCACGCATTAAGGCAAAATAGGTTCGGTAAGCAAGTGCATGACCATCAATTAAATAAAGAGTCGGAGGCATGGGGTTTATTCCTTATTCAATTCATCTACTTTATTCAATTATAAATGAGTTTATTTCAAAATCATTTTCAAAACAGCACAGTTTGATAAACAAACCCCTATATCTATCATCTCCTCAAAACTTTTGCCACAAAAACACTCATTACCGAAGCATAGATAAATTCACCGATTTATACTATTTACGAAGAATTAAGTTGACAAGCTGTTCCTTACATGTTATCTTATCCAATAGGATGAAACGTGCGACGGGCGTCGTTGGTTTTATATTTTTGATTCTCTCCATTTGGGGAGTTATTTCACAACGAATTAAACCCGCCGCCGGAGAAGATTCTCCTCCACCACGTCAAACAACAATCCAGGTTTCCTATACAGATTATGAGTGGTGGTTGCTCACATGGAAGGATAGTTCCATTGTTTGTCGAATTCATATTGACCATGAGGGCTTGCCCAATCAGGATGAGGTCTACCAACAATGTGGCTTGGATGTATACCAAACCTGGGCATCTACACCACCTTGCGCTCCTGCTCAAATGGGCAGTTTCGATACTTTTGGCTGCAAGGGGTTATATCTGCATTTTATTGCCAGTAAACCCTCTCAAAAAGAATTGGTGATTGACTTGCCGGTTGCAAGTGCCACAATCAGCCTGGACGGATGTCAACCTACTATCCCGGAGAACCGTTGTCCGACCATCCCAAATTTACTCATCACCGGAATTGAACCGCTTCCGAATGAACAAATCACCGCAATTGAAGGATTATATGACCGCGAACCGTTCACCTGTAACGGAGCAGTTTGTTCCATTCCCCTCCGCCCTACTCCGATGAACGGTGTCGAAGTAGAATTTTGGGCTGTCTCAAGCTTCGGCGACACAAGCGCGCATTACAAAGCTCAGGTGCGGGTTGTCGATAGTGGCGTCACTCAGAATCCGAGCGGTAGTGGTTGGTTCATTGATGTTTTAAGCTCCCAATGGCGCGGTAATCCATTGGCATCTTGCGCAGAAACATGGCAAGCATTTCAACCGGTTGGCGGTCCCCCGCTCTGGTTAAGCTCACCATCAACGACAGATTTAATGGCTTCTGACCAACCGTATTATTATCTCGCCGGGCGGTTAATCAGCCAAGGTGTCGTGGATGCCTCTAGCTGCCCTACCAAAGGGTTATTACCCAATGGTTATGCAGACGCTTGTGGACTGGAACAAGCACGACCCTATATCCAAAGCTGGCAAAATCAATTCGACGCAAAGATCTTGCAAGTGTCCAATGAGAGCGGCGTACCAGCTCAATTGATGAAGAACATCTTTGCCCAAGAAAGTCAATTTTGGCCAGGGATCTTTCGAATCCCCTATGAATACGGCCTTGGTCAAATAACCGATCGGGGAGCGGATGCGTTATTATTATGGAATGATAGTTTCTACAACCAATTTTGCCCCCTCATTTTAGCGCAAGACACCTGCGATCAGGGCTATCTCCATCTCAGCCCAGAAAATCAGGCGATGCTGCGTGGTGCTTTGGCAGTCCAGGCCCAAGCAGATTGTGCCGATTGTCCAGCGGGAATAGATTTAACCGATGCCTCATTCAGCATCCCTCTCTTTGCCAATACCATCAAGGCGAATTGCGATCAAGTAGCCCAGATAGTTTATAACGCTACCAAACAAATGCCTGGTGCGGTTGCCAGTTATGAAGATTTGTGGCGGATGACGGTTGCTAATTACCATGTTGGTCCAGGATGCTTATCTTATGCTGTGTTTACAACTTGGAACGCTGGTTCTCCTTTAACTTGGGATAACATTATCCAAAATTTGACCGAGCCTTGTAAATCTGCCATCCCTTACGTTGAAAAAATTGCCCGCTAAGGAATAAACCCCCTGATAGAGGCATATTGAAACCGTTTATCATTGGTTCGACAGCCCTTTCGCCCCTGTATCACAAAATTTATTTTGTGGGCTTTTGTGAAATAAATTTCGCAGTACTAACCTGTACCTTTCTAATCCATTGAGAACGAATCTACCTCACTACCATAAGTCATAGCCTCTGCTCATTACCGCGATCTGCCACCGACGATTTATTGCTTCTAACCAACGAGGAATCACCTCAAGGGTTTCGTACCGCGATTCCAAAATTGTTGAATCATGATATAATTTTCGGCAAGCGATGAGGCTCGCGTCAATTGTCCTCTGGACTGATAGCCTCTATTGAAGAATACTTCAATAGAGGTTTTTTTATTTATTAAGCGATATTAGAGAAATGGATCGAAATGATGGTTTTAATAATTTCATTATTTATAAAAGGATTTGACTGGGATCATTTTTCTAGTCATTTGACTTTATCTTCTTAACTTATCCCCACAAGCACACTTATTGGAGCATAGCTATGAGTGAGGTAATCATCGAAATACACCAACCTGGACGTCCAATCGGTGAATATCAACAGAGTTCAAACGGGTATTTGATTTTGAAGCAAATAATTTATCCAGAAGAACATCTCCCATTTGATATCGGTTATATCCCAGAAACACTCTCCGATCAGGGGGAATTGCTTCCAGTTCTATTAATCGGAGAAACTTCTCACCCACCTCACAGCCGGGTTGAAGTCCGTCTCCTTGGGGGTATTCGAAACAATGGAACAATTTCGACTTTGTTAGCGGTCGCCAAATCCGACAAGAAATATCAAAATGTTTCATCCATAAACGACTTAAATGATCTGCAGCGGGATGAAATAATCAATCGCCTGAAAATGTTCTCCAAAAACGGATTCCACTGGCTCAACCAAACGGAAATCGACGCAATCATCAAACAAGCTCGCAAGAATTATAGATTGGTATCCATCCAAAACAGTCAAGAAATACGGACAAAACCAGCCTGGAAACCTGCAGATTCACAGCGAAGAGTTACCGATTATACAGAAATCGAGCATTACACTGCTGCAGAGTATACATTTTTCCAGCTTCCTTACCATATTCAACATTATGTTAGCGAATATCTGGATGAGGATGAACGTATTTTATACGCCATACAGCGCCCAGCTATGCGCAGTAACCTTTATCATTCCTGGCTGGGACGTGAAAAACTTCAAGAAGGAGTGCTTATCCTAACTACACAGCGTTTGATCCAATTAGTTGAGCTGGTTCCATTAAGTGATAGTGGCGTGCGTTACGGTTTTAATGCCCAGATTGGCGTTGTGGAGCGATTAGTAGATTTTTCTGTTGAGGAAATAAAGGATGAATCAGTGATTATCAGAACTGAATGGCGATCGAAAATGGGAAAAGGTTTATTAGAATGGGAAACCCCTTTATTTACCCGTTCCAAAGTCCTGGATATGCTGAGTTATTTGGAGAAATTTACACCCGCGAAAATCAAACCAAATGCATTACAATGTTCCAGTTTTCCAGCCCCAGAAGAATTGCCATTATTGCGTGACCCTGCGAGTAATGACCCGCAATCCGAACATTTTATTCATCAGCGCTTTGCAAATTTTATACCTTCTCTATTATCCCAAAACGAAAAAATTTATACCTGGGCGCTGATTCCAGCCTGGTTTGAAAATAACAATATTGCGCATACAGTAGTGATAACAAATTCCAGGATCATGCTCGTAGCGGATCCCAACCATCCAAAACCGTTGCTTTGGAGTGTACCATTGGTCAATATCACCACCCTTGAATATGTGGGCTCTGTCATGCATTCTTACATTGGATTACACGTGGATGAAACCGAAAAAACCCCCTTGATTAAAATCAAATTTCCTTATTCGGCAGAAATCGCCTTCCATCGTTGTTTTGAAACTATCCGCCGCTGCATGGCAGTCCTGCCACTGGCTTGAGGTTATTCTCTGCCCTTCTTGCTATGCTTGTTGTATGCACACATTTGATTCTGATAAGAATACAACAATGGACTTCTTGTAGTAGTACAAATTATGTTATTTTGCTTTGATTTTTGGCAGAAACCAAAGTGCCACAAATGCGACAAATGCCATAATTGCGCCAAAAGTAAATGGCGCTGCAGCGGAGATATTCCATAAGTATCCAGCGATAACACTGGCGGGTAAAGCCATTACCCCAATGGATGCATTGAATAATCCATAGGCAGCTCCACGATTAGCTTCAGGTACCAGTTCTGCTACCATTGCTTTCGATGAGCCTTCAGTAAAAGCATAATAGAGACCATAAAAAGCATAGAATATCCAAATCATCCAAGCACTTCTGGCGACTGCAAATCCTAAATAAGTCAAAGCATACACACCCCAACCAATCGTGATAGCTTTCCGTCGCCCAATTTTATCGGATATCTTTCCTGCTGGGATTGCAGTCAAAGCAGAAGTAAGATTAAATAAAGCTACAACTAACGGAATAGTAGTGCTCGTAATTCCGACATCTTCAGCCCTGAGAATTAGAAAAGCGTCTGATGAATTCCCTAAAGTAAATAACAACATAATACCTAAAAATGCAGCAAAAGTCCCTCTAAGTGGCGCAAGGGAAATGATTTGCTTATTGATGGGCGATTTTCTTTCTTTCACCAATAATCCAATGATAACCAATGGTACAAAGGCAATAATTCCAGCGATAAAGAAAATTCTCCGATATAAATAGCTATTTCCAACCCATATCCGTAATAATCCATACGTGATGATTGGTCCTGCAACTGACCCCAATGTATCCAAAGTACGTTGTATTCCAAAAGCAAAACCTAATTTTCGATGACCTGCGGATCCCGCCACAAGGGCATCCCGAGGAGCATCTTTCAAACCTTTGCCAACCCCATCCGTCCATCGTAACCCCAAAACAGCGACACCGCTGTTCACGAAACCCAGGCTAAACCTGGCTATCGCAGAAAAGGCATAACCTATAAAAACGATTAACTTTCTTAACCCAAGATAGTCTGACAAATAACCAGCACCAATTTTCATTAAACTGACAATGGTCATCATGGCGCCTTCAATTAACCCAATAAATTCTTTGTTGAGTCCTAAAACCGAGCTGTAAAAAGTGGGGAGAACTGGTTGGATCATATCTTGAGCTAGTCCACCAAAAAAAGCGACCCAACCTAAAGCTACGACATTACGTTCGACGAGTTTATCATTGCCATTACCTGTTTGTGATGGAGAATTCTCTGAGTAGTTTTTCTTCATAATTTTCATCCTTTCACACTTTTTACACCGAATATTTGCTCTAAAATAAAAAGCCTCTACCACATCACATTGGTAGAAGCTATCATCTGCAGCAGCAGTTTAAATTGCGAGCTTCATCGCTAAAATTATTTTAATTCTTAATCGGAGTGTGGTCAAGATAACCCCGAATTGGCGTTACAGCAAAAAGACTTTCACCGCCCATTTCTTTATAGATTACTATGAAGCTAATGTATGTCATCCTGCGGATATATGCTAACACGAATTAATTGGGAAAAAATGCGCCATCATCTTAATAAATAACATCTCAAAATTCTATGTATTCTTCTTTTGATTATTATTGGTGGAATTCCACCATTCCGATACAACTCAATCGTCGGTAGTCTACATCAACTTTACTGGACAATATCAATCGGATGGCTCGCTCGGTATGTTTCGGAGTGAATGGTCGCTTTTTACTGAATTTAGAGTCAAAAACGTGGATATTGGCTTTTATCCCGATTTTTATTTTATTGTGCAATTCAGATTGTCAGGTATGGAAAC
>DAOTVW010000014.1:0-4640 GCA_034436035.1 Anaerolineales bacterium | reverse complement strand
TTAAGCAAGAACAGCTTCTTCACCTGCACGAAGTTCTTATGGTCTCCACTTAACGACTGTGCCGCTATCCTGTAGAAATACACTCCGCTAGCAAATCTCGATGCGTCCCATGTGAAGTGATAATAACCAGCTTGAAGCTTGTCGTTGACGAGTTCTTTCACCTGCCTGCCAAGAATATCATATATTGTGACGGATACCTGAGATTCTGTTGGCAATGCGAACTTGATTGTTGTGGAAGGATTGAATGGGTTGGGGAAATTTTGATATAGCTCGTACACAGTCGGGATATTATCTCCTTCCCTAGTTATACCTGTTGGAGTGTCTCCTGTACCGCTTAAGGCTACCTCTGTTGGTGATGCGGATGCGTTTGTATAAACGTAAAGTGTATCTTCATAGCTTCTCACAGAATCCGGTCTAAACACTATTGGTATCAAAGCCGTATCTGATTGTTTCACCGTATCCGGGAACATGACTCCTGACAGTTTGAAATACTTTGTTAGGGTCCTGGCCGAATCAATAACCAGTGGGTTGATGGAGCTGTTAGTCACCTTAACAGATTGAGTCTGAGACTGCCCTACTTTGGCTCTGAATCCCGAAGTGAGATTGACAACGGAAACTTGTGGAGTGGGTGAACTTCCCGATAGAGGTATCCTCGCATTACCGCCATTGGAGATGATGGTAAGGGTGTCAGAGAACACCCCAAAGGAGTCTGGCACAAAGAACCCCCTCAGAGTATCCGTGACACCATTGACAACAGTGTCTTGGTAAGAGGCTACGGCAAACTCCCTTGTGCCTGTGTACACCGAGTCAATCACAAGCGGACTAGTGGAACTGTTGGTGATTTCCAGGGTAAACCACCTCCTCGAGTTGACCTGAACCGCCCCCAATGAGACCGCTGACTGGTCTACTGTGATATGGGGCGGAGGGAGCATCTCTGACAACGGCCGTCTCCACAAACCGCCACCGGTCCCAGCAAACAGGTTCGTGCCTGAAACAGCTAGAGACCTGACAACGGTATTCGTCAATGCATTACCGACTTGAGTCCAGCTTGCACCGTTGTCTGTAGACAGGAAGACACCACCACCAGTCCCGGTCCCGGCAAAGAGATTCGTGCCTGAAACAGCTAGAGACCAAACATCAGCATTCGTCAAGCCATTATCGACTATAGTCCAGCTTGTACCGTTGCTTGTAGATAGAAAAACACCGCAAGACGTCCCGGCAAAGAGATTCGTGCCTGAAACAGCCAGAGACCTTACATCAGTATTTATCAAGCCATTATTGACTTGAGTCCAGCTTGTACCGTTGTTCGTCGATAGAAAAACACCACCAAGCCAGGTCCCGGCAAAGAGATTTGTGCCTGAAACAGCTAGAGACTGGACGTAGGTATTCGTCAAGCCATTACTGACTTGAGTCCAGCTTGTACCGTTGTTCGTCGATAGAAAAACACCGCCGCCCCAAGTCCCGGCAAACAGATTCGTGCCTGAAACGGCTAGAGAACTGACATCAGTATTCGTCAAGCCATTATTGACTTGAGTCCAGCTTTTACCATTGTTCGTTGATAGAAACACACCGTCACCATAAGTCCCGGCAAAGATGTTCGTGCCTGAAACGGCTAGGGCAGATACGTTAATACAGGTCAAGCCATTATTGACTTGAGTCCAGCTTGTACCGTTGTTCGTGAATAGAAACACACCGCCACCCAAAGTCCCGGCAAAGAGGTTAGTGCCTGAAACCGCGAGACACTGGATGCTAGTATTCGTTAAACCAGTTTGAGTCCAGCTTGTACCGTTGTTTGTGGATAGAAACACACCGCCATAAGTCCCGGCCAAAAGATTTGCGCCTGAAACAGCTAGAGACCAGACACTAGTATTCGTCAAGCCATTATTGACTTGAGTCCAGCTTGAACCGTTGATCGTGAATAAAAAAACACCGCCATCCCATGTCCCGGCAAAAATGTTCGTATCTGAAATGGCTAAGCACTTGATCCAGTTGTTCGTCAAGCCTGTTTGAGTCCAAGTTGTACCGTTGTTCGTGGATAAAAACACACCGCTAGAAGTCGCGGCAAAGATGTTCGTGCCTGAAACAGCTAGAGCATGGACAAAACCACTCGTCAAGAAGCCATTATTGACTTGAGTCCAAGTTGCACCGTTGTTCGTGGATAGAAACACACCTCCGCCCCAAGTCCCGGCAAAGATGTTCGTGCCTGAAATGGCTAGAGCAACGACAAAAGGATTCGTCAACCAATTATTGACTTGAGTCCAGCTTGTACCGTTGTTCGTGGACAGAAACACACCGCAATCAGTCCCGGCAAAGATGTTCGTGCCTGAAACAGCTAGAGACCAGACAGTAGTAGTCGTCAAGCCACTATCAACTTGAGTCCAGCTTGTACCGTTGTTCGTGGATAGAAACACACCGCCACCACCAGTCCCGGCAAAGATGTTCGTGCCTGAAACAGCTAGAGACCAGACAACAGTACCCGTCAAGCCAGTTTGAGTCCAGCTTGTACCATTGTTCGTAGATAGAAACACACCGCCACCACCAGTCCCGGCAAAGATGTTCGTGCCTGAAGCAGCAAAGCACCGTACATCCCCGCCGTAGGGTCCGTCAGTTTGGACCCATTGCGCGTGTAGTGGATTAGTCATGCTCAGCATGAATAAAGACACCAATAAATTAAGTCGTCCTTCCCTTTGTAAAATAATTTTCATTTTTGTACCCCTTTTTATTGTTGGTAAATCCCGATAATTGTCGAGCCACAACTGTACTTCGCCACTTGCGCAAGCCTCGGTTTTTATGCCTTTTAACTCTTTTCGTAAGCTTAAAATACGTTGCTTTTATTTTCAAGACTCACGTCAGAATTTCCACAACTTATGAAAATAACTCAGTATTACTAGAGGATTGTTATTAACATTATCACATTATTATGTTATGATACTGAAGGGTTTATGGGTGTCCTGGTTCAACGGAAATTGGACTTTTTGGTTAATTGAATAAGGTGAATAATCAGGCTGCATTTTTAGCCTCAGTACGATTAAGTCTTGCTTGGTACAACTTCTCGTCACGTATCTTAAGCCTTTCATCGATTCTGCCATTTGGAAAATCTTCTGGTGTAAGATGATATAAACCGCCGAATCAATCACATTTGATTGGTCTACGTGTCCAGCTAATTGCCTTTATTATTTCGAAGGTACTGAAACAGCTTATCTACGACTCCCAGTCCTGATCTCATCCTTCGCCTGCCTCCTTTTTCTAAATTTAACTCGAAAAAAGTCTAGTTCCTTTAGAAGCAGAACACTGTGCATTACATCGTCAATTTCTCCCTTCACTATTTATACGATATCTTTTTCTCTTAATTTAATTTGAAAAAAGTCCAATCCCATTAGTAGCAGAACACACGTTCATCTGTCATCCTTTCTTGAATTAGAAGCGGGCAATTGCCTATAACGTTCTTGGTGTTTGTGAAGTTGGTGTCAGCCAATTTCGGCGAAAGGAGTGAGCCACAAACACCGTGTTATCTGCCCTTGTGCCGTTGCCATATCTATGCTTTGTTATAGGCTTCTAAGAATTCATCCCTTGAGATACCCGCCTGAGTGCAAATCGTTCTCAGAGTGGAAGCTTTAATTTTCAGATGGTTAGGCATGGTCAGAGGAGTTTTACTTCCATCTGGATTCTCACGCACCATGGAAATATGCTCTTTTTCACGCACAATTCGGAAACCGAGTGTTTCCAATGCCTTGATTACTTTTCGCTTTGGAGCATCAACAGGGAACTTTTTCATCAAACCTCAACTCTGGCCTCAGCAACGAACGCTTCAAGAATCGGTGGTTCAACCTCGAGAACCTCCCTACCAAAAGTCTCGATGTGAAAACGAATTGCTGATTTCACATCCAAAAGAGCCTCTTCGTAAGTATCTCCTTGTCCAACCACGATCCCCTTAAGCCCCAGGGGATAGGCGACATAGCCATCTGGATGCTTTTCTACGATAATCTTAACCTGCCTCATATAAACACCTCCTTCATTAATTAATTGCTAATCTTGTTCATAATAAAAAATAAGAGCACTCTTTTCAATTACCCACCTCGATCCAGGTCTGGGCTCTCCAAAGTAGATTGGGGTAGTGGCATATTGCGCATGTTTAACCTTGATTTCGGGATGCTCGTCAATAAAAGACTGTATTGTCATTTCTGGATATTCATCAGCAGAAAATTTTCATCCTCCTTTTTCATCCTCTAACTTTTTAGTTAGCTCGTCTATGATACGTGGCTTCCAGTCTCCATGAAGTTCTCCATCAAATTTAACTGAGAAAATTTTGACTCTCACCTTTTTCCTCCAGCAATGGCAGATAACGGGATGCGGGCTTACGAAGTGCCCCCACGGGGCATTTCATGGGGCTTTGCTCTCGTAAGCCCCCTGTTATACGCAAGTACCGTGCATAGGATTTTCACTTCACATATTTTTTTTACACCGACTCTATCCTTTTCCCTATTTTCATAAGGATATCAGGATCTAATTGTAATGCTTTCTTCTTAAATTGTATTGCATCTTCTTTTCTTCCAAGCATCATACTTAAATCAGCTAAATTTGCCAAGGTTCAGCATCCTTGGGTTTAATTTCGGTAAACTTTTTAAAGGACTCAATCGAGG
>DAOTVW010000013.1:0-17475 GCA_034436035.1 Anaerolineales bacterium | reverse complement strand
ATACGCGATACGCCACCTCATCCAAACCTGACAAGTCTCATACGCACCTATGCAGATTGAGTCATTTGAATACATATAGAACTCGGAACGCAAAACTTTTACGAAGACCTGTCAGGTTTCATACGCGATACGCCACTCATCCAAACCTGACAGGGCTCATCCACGTCTGTTTTATCCGATTAGCAAATGAGGATATGAAACTCGGTACATTAGACTTTTCCAAAGACCTGTCAGGTTTCATATTCGTTGACCGAATCACCAGCATGGAGATGAACCTCGGAACATAAGACTTTTGTTTTAATCTCCCAATATTCAATATTGACAATTCGGATATATATGGTAATATTAATTATCTTACCTATTCTATAAACTTGTAAATGCGCCTGTACTTCGGCGAAATCGTTACGGCGCAGAAAGGAATGGAGAATGCGCCGTTTTATTATCCTTTTCCTCTTTACCGCTTTCCTCATCGCACTTACTTTTGCTATATTTCAGTTTGCCAGCAGCCGCGCCATCGCTGATTCCGGCGGACCTATTGTTTTACAGGAAGAAACCCAAGATGAAAATATTCGTCAGATAAGCGCCCCCAATACCACCGCTCCCCTTTCGATTAATAGCCCCGATATTGGATTCATCGATTCGCAATCAGCGACTTGCTATCAACCGGATCCGGACCAAAATATCTGTTATATCAACTGGTATTACTTATCTGTAAGTGCTTCCCCAAATTATATGATCGCGATGACCGTTACCCTAAATACTATTGGTAATGTGTCCTATACTTCTGGCTTTTTTCAGACTTCCATGTACGTCCCCTATAATATGTATGATAAAGGGTTCAAAGTTGCATGTGGCAGTCTTGGTGCAGGTGGACAACCCAATCTAGGAAATGCGTATGCTTATACCATCCGGGCAAAAGATAGTAGCAATTTGTCCTCAGCGAATTATGGCACGGTGTATTGTCCTGCTTATATTCCATAAGAGACAAACAATCAATAAAATGATAAAATCATGAAAGCATATCACTGGATTGGCTTAAGCACACTTTCTGCTTTTATATTGGGTTGGATCATGGTCTTTCAAACTTCTGTTAGTTTTGGATCTACCAAGGTTGGTAATACTCCATTAACACCTACACCCTTAGCGGTTCAACCCCAATCGATAAACTCAATCACCATACCAAATCAAATCAATACCTCTTCTATTGATAGTCCATCGCCAACTTGCTATAATCCCGTTCCGGGTAGCGGAGCTTGTTACATACTCTGGCAATATATTTATGTTTCAGCGTCCTCTTCACAATATATGATCTCAACTACAGTGGCGATCAATCATCACATTCAAGCCTATGTTGCAGGTTTTTTTCAAAATTATATGTATCTTCCCTATGACATGCTGACACCAGGATTCAAAGTGACATGTGGCTACCCTGGCAGTGGTGTTTCACCTAATTTAGGAAATAGTTATTCCTATGAGATAAAAGCCAGAGATACGGGAGGCGCGGTTAGCACAAATAACGGTTTGGTTAGTTGCCCTTCTGATATTGTCAAAGTCATGCTCCCTTTAATAACCAAACCTTGAGATGATTTCCATAAGCAAATATTTATTATTTCTCAGGTTTAAACCAAATTTTACTGGGAATATGATATACTTTTATCAAAGCTTTGAAGAGAACAAGTAAACGCAATAACGCGGTACAGAGAGCGGTAGCTGGTGAAAATTCCGTCCAGACGATTGCGTGGAATGGATCTCGGAGCTGCCCGGTGAAACAAATCCTCATGCTGGAGTAACCGGCGCCGGAAAAGCCACCGTTATTTTGGCAATGGTATAACCTGCTTTTATTCCTATCAACAGGTGTACCATGTGCGTGAGACTGGCTCACTATCCCGTCGTTTCACCGACGGGTTTTTTTTATTAAAATATGAATTTGTTATGGATATTTTTAATATATCCAAATGATATACTTGTATTATTAAAAAATTTTGGAGGACAAATGACAGTAAAAGGACGCGTCTTTTCAGGTGCCCGGCCTACCGGGCGACAGCATCTCGGTAATTATTTAGGAGCCATTCAAAATTATGTCGCATTGCAGGATGAATATGAATGCATCTATTGCATTGTAGATTTGCATGCTCTCACCACTCTCGAATCAACCGAGAACTTGCGCCAAAACAGCATCGAAATGGCACTAGATTGGCTGGCGGCTGGCATTCGCCCTGAAGAAACCATTGTTTTCATCCAATCGCAAGTACCCGAAGTAACCGAACTACATACAATCCTCTCAATGGTGACTCCATTAGGCAAATTAACCGACCTACCTACTTTCAAAGAGAAAGTTCGCCAGCAACCCCATAATGTGAATTATGGACTGGTTGGTTATCCAGTGCTGATGACCGCTGATATTGTGTTATATAAAGCCAATGTTGTGCCCGTTGGAGTAGATCAAGCGCCTCATTTAGAATTCGCCCGCGAAGTGGTGCGTTCTTTTAATTACCGTTTTAATACCACTGTCCTCATTGAACCCGAGATGAAAAGCACCGAATATCCTAAGGTGATTGGGATCGATGGTGTTCAAAAAATGAGCAAAAGCTTGAACAACCATATTGAACTGGCAGCTACCCCAGAAGAAACCCGTCAAAGAGTGATGCAAATGGTAACCGATCCTCAACGCCAGCGCCGTAGTGACCCGGGCCGCCCGGAAGTATGCAATGTCTTTTCCTTCCATAAAGTTTTTTCTACCCCTGAACAGGTAGAAGAAATCGATCGAGAATGCCGCAGAGCCGGAATCGGTTGTGTGGATTGCAAAAAACTACTCGCAGAAAATTTGAATCGTCACCTCGAGCCATTCCGCCAACGCCGCGCTGAACTGAGCCGTGACCCTCAGTATGTATTCGATGTGTTACAAAACGGAAAAGAACGCGCATCGGTGATCGCCCGTCAAACTATGGCAGAAGTGCGCGATGCAGTGGGTCTACCATAAAAAATGAAACTGGTTTTACAGCGAGTTTCACGGGGATCAGTCTCCGTCAATAACCAATGCCTGGCTCAAATTGGAAAAGGGTTGGTCATTTTAGTTGGAGTGGGTCATCAGGATAACCCACAAACCGTTCGCGTTCTCGCTGAGAAAGTTGCTCACTTGCGCATCTTTGAAGATGAGCATGGTAAAATGAATTGCTCCCTTCGAGATATCGCGGGGGAAGCGCTCGTTATTTCACAATTTACTTTGTATGCAGATACGCGTAAAGGACGACGCCCTTCTTTCACACAAGCCGCAGCGCCAGAAATTGCCCAACCGTTGGTTGACCTTTTCGCTGATGCATTGAAGGAATTGGGAATACCCACGCAAAAAGGACAGTTTGGTGCACACATGATTGTAGAAATTATCAACGACGGACCGGTAACGATCCTATTAGAAACTGAAGGAAATTGATCATGTCGCCTTTTCTTCAATTAGCCCTTGCCCTGGCGGTGATGATTTTCCTTGCAAAAGCCGGTGGTTATCTTAGTTACCGTTTTGGTCAACCGGCTGTTTTAGGCGAACTGCTAATGGGGATTATCCTTGGCCCATCGGTGATCAATTTTTTACACACGCCGATTTTTACAGATGCACATCTCGAGCAGGTGATCGCCCATCTGGGTGAGCTTGGTGTCATGCTCCTTATGTTCCTGGCTGGTTTGGAATTGCATCTCTCGGAATTAGCCAAAAGCACCAAAGTCGCTATTCTTGCTGGTACCTTAGGAGTAATTCTGCCCATTTTATTAGGTGTGGGATTGGGTTTATTATTCTCAATTAATATAACCAGCGCACTTTTCCTGGGGTTGACTTTGGCAGCCACCAGTGTGAGCATTTCTGCCCAAACATTAATCGAGCTCAACCGTCTACGGACCAAAGTTGGTATTGGTCTTCTCAGCGCAGCTGTCTTTGATGATATTTTAGTTGTATTAGGGTTGTCAGCATTTACCGCCTTGATGATGCCGCAGTCTACATCCGGCTGGATGGTAGTATTACTAGTCATTGTAAGGATGACAATCTACCTTCTGCTTGCATCGCTAATTGGCAATTATCTTCTCCCGCTGGTAACCCATAAGGTTTATGAGCTAGAAATTAGTCAAGGTTTAATTGCTTTTGTGTTTGTTACAATATTGCTGTATGGCTGGCTGGCAGAGCTCCTTGGGCAAATGGCAGCAATCACCGGGGCATTTCTCGCTGGTTTATGGTTTGGCCGCACCTCATTAAAAGATCGTATCCTTTCCGGCATTTCCACGATTGCTTATAGTATTTTTGTGCCGATTTTCTTTATTGACGTGGGTTTGAAAGCAAATGCGCGTGTCGTGTTAGGGGAAGATATCTTCTTATTCCTCAGCCTTGTTGTCTTCGCTATCCTTGGTAAAGTGATTGGTGTGGGACTGGGAGGGATCATGAGCGGCTTTACCAGCAAAGAAGCGCTCCAATTGGGAGTCGGGATGATGTCGCGTGGCGAAGTAGGGTTAATTGTTGCTTCAGTCGGTCTCGCACAAGGGTTAATTGATGCTGGCGCTTTCTCCTCGATCATCGGAGTGGTTATTGTCACCACATTATTAACTCCACCTTTATTAAGGTATCTTTTCGCTCAACACTCTGACCAACAATCGGTTAAAATAGCAGGAAGTGAAACGAAATGAGTTACCTCGTTGTATTAATTGTCAATGATCCAGATCGGGTTGCCCAAGTTTTAGAAAAATGGGAAAGCTTAGGGATTTATGGAATCACCATTTTAGAGAGCAGTGGGCATGGCAAAATTAAAAGAGCTGGTTTGCTAGAAAATTTACCGATCATTACTTCCCTGGAAAACTTGTTGGAAATGCAGGAAATCCATCACCGTACTTTATTCTCCGTGGTAGAAAAGGAGGAATTGGTAGACCAAATGGCAGAAACCGCCCAAGCGGTCATTGGTGATTTGAATGAGGAACATACTGGCTTTTTCTTTGTCGTGCCGGTTCTAAAGGCAATCGGACTTCAACACCGTTCGAATAACGGCTGAACTTTTCAATAATGCATCGAGTAAAAATCTTTTTATCAATGAAATAGATGGAGAAATAATGAATGTTGCAATCGTCATACAGGGGATAGTTGGGATTTTATGGGCTGCTGTGGTAGCTTTAATTGTGGTAGCCGTCGTACGCGCCTCAAAGGGGAACAAGGTTGGCAAATTGACTACTACCATCCTGATTACTGCAGTAGCTGCTGTTTTATTAACCAGTATCAGCGCCGGATTGGTGTTCATCCAACCCGATCAGAGAGGTGTGGTCATTTCTGCCTTGCAACCGAAAGGATACCGGGAAGAGGCTTTACAACCCGGGTTGCGCTGGGTAATACCCTATTTCGAAAATGTAGTGGTTTATTCTATTGCCCGTCAAACCTACACTATGTCGATCGCCCCATTAGAAGGGGAAGTAAAAGGTGATGACTCCGTTGCCGCCCGTACAGCCGATGGTCAAGAAGTACTTCTAGATGCTTCTGTTATTTACCAAGCAGACCCCGCTCAAATTGTCCGTTTGCACATCAATTGGCAAAATCGGTTTAAAGATGAATTAATACGCCCTTTATCTAGGGGTGTGATGCGTGACGCTGTGGCTAAATATCGTGTTGAAGAAGTATATAGCACCAAACGTACTCAAATGACGCAGGAAATCAGCGACACCTTACGCCAAAAACTGGCGGATAATGGTGTCTTGCTGGTGGATTTTATCTTACGCAATATCACTTTCTCTGAAGATTACGCAAAATCAATCGAGCAAAAACAAATCGCCGAACAACAAGCTCAACAAGCCAAATTTGTTGTCGAACAAAAACGGCAAGAAGCCCAACAAGCCATCGAAACTGCCAAAGGGCAAGCTGAATCAGTCAAAATTCGTGCTCAGGCTGATGCAGATGCGCGTGTAATCCAAGCTAAAGCTGAAGCAGAAGCATTGAATTTGATTGCGGAAGTACTCAAAACTAATCCCGATCTACTCACCTACCAATACATCAATAAGCTCGCACCGGGAATACAAGTTATGCTGGTACCCAACAACATGCCATACCTTCTTCCATTACAAGGAATTGGGCCAACGACACCATCCAGCACTAATCCATTACCACTACCAACCCCAACTGCCAATCCATAGGAGCAAAGATGGATCAAGATGTACCAAACTCAGCGAAGCAAATCCGTTTAACCAGCTTATCCAGTTGCGCTGGCTGAGCGTCTAAATTAAGCGCCGAAGCGCTGGCGCAGGTTCTGCGCCCCATTCAAGGGATATTTAACCCCGCTGATTATCCTGATCTTCTGGTTGGTTTAGATGATCCCGATGATGCTGCGGTTTGGAAATTGGATGAGCAGCGCGCGTTGGTTGTCACCACCGATTTCTTCACTCCTGTTGTTGACGACCCGTATGATTACGGTGCCATTGCAGCAGCAAATGCATTATCGGATGTTTATGCCATGGGTGGAACACCCTTTTTGGCTTTGAATGTTGCGGCACTACCTCCTGATCTGCCAGCCGAAGTTAATGCAGAAATCTTACGCGGAGGTGCAGAAGTAGCGCGCCAAGCCGGCGTAGTCATCGCCGGTGGACATACCGTTCAGGATAAAGAGCCAAAATATGGCCTCGTCGTAATGGGTTTTGTTGATCCCCAACATTTTCTTTCAAAACGAGGGGCTAAAGCAGGTGATAAGCTTGTTATAACGAAACCATTAGGCTTTGGTACAACTACCACTGCACTGAAACGCGGTTTAGCTGCTGCCGAAGATATTGCGGAGGCTATCCAATGGATGAAGCAATTAAATAAAACCGCTTCTGAAATCGCTGTACAGTTACAATTAACAACCGCTACAGATATTACTGGCTTTAGTCTACTTGGGCATGCCTGGGAAATTGCTAGCCTATCGCAGGTTGGATTGCATTTTAATTTTCAATCCATCCCGTTCATTTCTTGTGCCCACAAGTATGCGGAAGATTTTATCTTTCCAGGTGGTAGTGCGGATAACCGGCTCTATTTCAGTGAGCATGTAGATTTTTCACCCGAAATTTCAGAAGCTAATCAAATGCTCCTATTCGACGCACAAACAAGCGGTGGATTATTGTTAGTCGTACCACCGCAAAAAGTAGACCTTCTTAAAGCAAAAGCGGAAGAATTACAACAACCTGTTTGGATTATCGGAGAAGTCACCGAAAGTCAGCGGATTGTAGTGGACTAATACGTTTCCGATTCCACCCGTTCGATTTCCGGGAAGAACTGTTTCACAGTTCCTTCCACCCATCCATGCAGTGTGCTGGGCAGCAATGGGCAACCTAGACACGCGCCTCCTAATTTTACCTTTAGCACCTTTCCATCGAAGGAAAGATATTCCACATTGCCGCCATGGTAATGCTCGATATAAGCGCTCAATCGCTCTAATAAATCTTTTACCTGTTGTTCTTTATCAACCTCAACCATTATGAATCATGCTCCTACCTGCCGCAAGATGCAGCGACTAAACCCTGTTTCAATAAGTTTACCACTTCTTGATGGGTGCTGTGCAATCTCTCTGCAATCACATCGGCTAATCGTTCTAACACCAAAACACCGGTGTCGGGATGAGAACTACACAATTGCCGTAAATCTGCACCGCGTACTCGCAACAATTGGGAAGCACAACCACATATTGCCCCAGATGTATATTGACGGCTGCCCAAAGCAGCAGACCAGCCCACGATTCCACCTGGTTTCACTCTAGCCACAACCAGCTCTGGTCCATCTTCGGGTTTATAGCGAACAATCACCTCTCCGCTCACAACCAGGTAGAGATATTCTGCTGGGTCTCCTTGCTCAAACAGCAACTCTCCTTCCACACAATCGCAAGCAGAAAATAACGGACGCAATAAATCACGTTGCTCCGACGTCATTTCTTCAAAGAATGGGGAACGGTCAAATATATCCTTTGGCATACCAACTCACACAAATAAAATAAGATACAACCAATTTACCCGATACCAGCATATCTTTCCAAGTGGCAAATGTCACTTTCCGCCCGATAAATTTCCATAATTCATTGAACATCGTTTATGACGAGGATTATTACATAAAAAAAGACCATCGATGAATACCGATGGTCTCTTATGCTTATTTTGGATTCTTAGGTGGAAACTTTATCCGAATCTTTAATCTCAACAGTTAATTCTTCCCGTTGATGAAAGGTCAATGTATCACCGCTTTCATTCACATCCACCAAGATATTGGCACCTTCTTTGAATTCTCCCGCTAATAAGCTAACCGATAAGGGGCTCTCTACATATTTCTGGAGCGCTCTCTTCAATGGTCTTGCCCCAAAGGTTGGATCATAACCAACGTCAGCAAGCCAGTTGCGGGCTGCTTCCGTTAGTTCGACTGTAATCCCATGCTCAGCCAACCGCTCGCGTACCTCTTGCATTTGCAGTTCTACAATCTCGCGCATTTGCTCCAGTGAGAGCGGTGAGAAGGTGATGATTTCATCGATGCGGTTCAAGAACTCTGGACGGAATGTGCTCTTAAGCGCCTTTTCGATTTTCTCGTGCTCCTGCCGTTCTTCCGAATTCTCCGATTTTTGCAAGAAACCAAGGCTACCTGATTTCCGGACAAACTCTGTGCCCAGATTACTGGTCATAATTAAGACTGTATTACGGAAATCGACCACATTTCCCTGTCCATCCGTCAACCGTCCATCATCTAATATTTGCAACAAAGCATTCCACACTTCAGGGTGTGCTTTTTCAATCTCATCAAATAAGATCACTCGATACGGACGTCGCCGAACTGCTTCAGTTAATTGTCCGCCTTCTTCATATCCGACATAACCTGGAGGAGCACCAAATAAACGCGAAACGGTATGTTGCTCACGATATTCGCTCATATCTATGCGCACTAAAGCATCTTCGTTGTCGAATAAGAATTCGGCTAATGCCTTTGCCAATTCGGTTTTGCCAACCCCGGAAGGACCGATAAAGATAAACGAGCCAATGGGACGATGTGGATCTTTCAAACCAGAGCGCGCCCGGCGGATGGCATCCGAAATTGCCCGAATTGCTTCATCCTGACCTTTGATGCGCTCATGCAATCGTTCTTCCATATTGAGTAACTTTTCAGCTTCGGTTTCCATCATCTGTGAAACCGGGATGCCAGTCCATTGGGCTACCACCTCAGCGATATCATGGACATCCACCACTTCATCCAACTGGTGTTCTGCTTCCCATTGGTCGCGTTGACGATTGAAGTCGGTTTCTAATCTCAACCGTTCTGCTTTCTTTTGAGCTGCCCGCTCATAATCGCGCTCAACCCCCGCCTGCTCTTCTTCTGCTGCCAGGCGGTCTATTTCACTTTTAAGCGCCTTCAATTCGGGAGGCAAAGAGTATAACGCCACTCGCAATTTTGCAGCTGCCTCATCCATTAGATCAATGGCTTTATCGGGCAAATGACGGTCGGTCACATAACGAGAAGAAAGGCGGGCTGCTGCCACAAGTGCATCATCGGAGAAATGGACCTTATGATGGGCTTCGTAGCGATCGCGCAATCCCCGTAACATCTGAATAGTGTCTTCCACACTTGGTTCTTCCACATAAACTGGCGCAAAACGTCGTTCCAATGCAGCATCTTTCTCGATGTGTTTGTGATATTCATCTAATGTGGTCGCCCCAATACATTGCAATTCTCCGCGAGCTAATGCAGGTTTTAACATATTGGAAGCATCCATCGCACCCTGCGCAGCACCTGCACCAACCACTGTGTGCAGTTCATCGATAAACATAATAATTTCGCCCTGCGCGCGTTGCGTCTCTTCGATCACAGCTTTCAAGCGTTCTTCAAATTCGCCGCGGAAACGAGAACCAGCAATCATGCCGCCCAAGTCAAGGGCGAGAACTCGTTTACCAATCAGGATTTCCGGCACATCATTGCTGGCGATTTTCTGCGCCAAACCCTCGACAATAGCAGTTTTACCCACTCCGGCTTCTCCAATCAGCACCGGATTATTCTTCGTCCGCCGCGAAAGAATTTGGATCACCCGTAAAATCTCCGCATCCCGCCCGATTACCGGGTCTAGTTTCCCTTCACGGGCTGCCTGGGTTAGATCACGCGAATATTTTTCCAAAGTGCGATATCGGGTTTCGGCTTGGGGATCTGTCACCCTTTGCCCGCCGCGAATTTGCTGAATTGCCTCGTACACTCGTTCGCGCGTAACTCCTGCTCCTTCTAACAAGCGGGCGGCAGGGGTGCTGCGCTCGCTCAAGATCGCTAGAAAGATATGTTCGGTGGAAATATAATCATCGTGTAAACGGTTGGCTTCCTCATTGGCTAGGTCAATAATTCTTTTTACCCGTGGGGTAATGAAAATTTGCCCTGCCCCACCACCAAATATATTCGCTTTCGGACTGGTGCGCAGGATATAATCGAGCCGCTCGATGAGAAGGTTCGAGTCAATTTTTAAAGTCTCTAAAATTTGCGGGATCACACCCTGCGGCTGTTCAATCAAAGCAAGCAAGATATGCTCTGTATCTATTTGATTGTGACCATAGCGCTGAATAATTTCAGCGGCGCGTTGCGCAGCTTCCTGTGCCCGCTCCGTAAAACGATCAAATCTCATCATAGTATTTATCCTTCCTTCATTCTTTAAAACCTGGAGTTTGCTCCAGAGCTAATTATTTATAATATTAATACACAGCCATTTTCTTTAATCAGATTATAACATTTGTTCTGTTATAGTATTCCACATCGGTGTTAGAGTTGCATAAGAAATCTATCAATATTTCACACAATAATTATCCGATTATTCATTAATCCATGTTATCCGCTTCGTCTTCGCTTTCCTCGAGATACACTTCTCTCTCGCGGCTGCCATTTATAATTGGTCCAACTACCCCCATTTCCTCTAGCTCATCCATTAACCGAGCAGCACGTGGATAACCAATACGCAGCTTTCGTTGTAATAAAGAGGCGCTAGCACGGCGAGTCTTCTGCACTACTTTGATGGCTTCTTCGATTAATGCATCATGATCTTCCAATTGGATATTCTCTTTCAAGAACTCTTCCCAGGGCGGAACTACTCCATCCGATGGCGGATGCGCGTTTTGCCAAAACGTGATTACCCTTTCAATTTCTTGATCACTCACCATCACCCCCTGACAACGCAAAGGTGCACTCGCCTCGGGGGGCAAAAACAACATATCCCCATGCCCCAAAAGCGCTTCAGCACCATTCGTATCCAAAATGACTCGCGAATCCACTGACGATGCCACCGCGAAAGCAATGCGGGCAGGGAAATTAGCCTTGATTAAACCGGTAACCACATCGGTGCTGGGACGCTGAGTAGCAACAATGAGATGGATTCCCGTCGCCCGCGCTAGCTGAGCTAGGCGGATTAATGCCGGCTCAGTTTGTTCTGGGGCAGACATCATAAGGTCTGCCAACTCATCGATGATGATGACAATATGGGGAAGTGGTGCAATATCCTTTCGGCGATGCGCTTTTTTATTATATGTTTCCAGATTGCGTGAATGGGTGGCTTCTAAAATACGGTATCGTTGATCCATTTCCGCAACTGCCCATTGTAAAACACCCAAAATTCGATCTAGCTTTGTCTCCACTTTCCCTAACAAATGGGGTAATCCGTTAAACCGGATCAATTCCACCATCTTTGGATCAATCATCACTAAACGCAATTCATCTGGTGGGTTGTTCATCACTAAACAAGTTGTCAATGCAGCGATACAAACCGATTTACCTGATCCGGTTGTACCAGCAATCAACAGGTGGGGCATCTTTGCCAAATCACCCACCACCGGGTTTCCGGATACATCTCTCCCCAAAGCAATCGCTAGCGGAGAAGCTACTTTATAAAACGCCTCGTGTTCCAGAATTGGGCGCAGCCGCACAACAGAAGTGCGCGAATTGGGTACCTCAATCCCAATATATGGTCGACCGGGCACAGGTGCCTCGATACGCAAGCGTTCTGCTGATAACGCCAACGCTAAATCACGATTCAGGGCGGCAATTTGTGCGACGCGCACCTTTTGGCGAGCTGCTTCTCCTTCAGTGCCATTCTTCTCTAAAAAGCCTGGTTCGACAGCATATTGCGTGATGGTAGGCCCAACCCGATATCCAACAACCTTCGCAGGAATTCCAAATTCGGCTAAGGTTTTTTCTATCAAACCAGCGGTCAAATTGATCGTCCTTTCATCGGGCTTGAAAGCAGCTTCCTGCACGAGTACGTCTAAACCAGGTAACCGTTCATCGCGCACAGGGATGGAAACAGCCCCGCCAGGTTTGGGTTCAGAAAGTTGCAGCCGCTTACGGAATTCGCGTGGCAATGGATTAAAGCGAGTTTTCAGTGCAGTTGGTTCTGTGCTTGTATGATCCTCTGGCTGGAGAGGAGCAATGCTGATCGCTGGCTGCGGTTCAGGAATCAATACTCGTGGTTCCTCTTGTAATTGCAGCCAAAGTTTCTTTACCAACCCCAGTACAAAGGCGATAAAAAACAAATCGATAATTAATAACAAAAAGCCAAATAATATCCTCCCCACCAATCCTAATGGCAAAAACCATCCTCCCATCAAATGAGCCAATCCCCACCCGATGCGGCCACCGTCCAAACCCGCTTCAGCGCGTTCAATCGTTGCCCCTCCTAAAACGCTGAGGAATGCCAAGGAAATCAATGCAGCTGCCAGGAGAGCCAGCCATTTTTGCCAATTTTTCTTGATCGAAAACGGTTTTTGCTGTAAGCGGTTTATTCCGAAACCACATAGGAACAATGCAATCCACAAACCTCCCCAGCCAAACCACAATCGCAAAACACTCACCCACCACCATAAAATACCCTGCGTCCATTGAGGGGCAATGATGCCAAATAAAGTCATCAACCCTAATGCCAAAATTGCTACCCCGCTTATGTCATTTCCATAGCGACGAAAACGGGATAGAAAACGAAGGACAGCAAGTTGCGGATCTTGTTTTGGATCTGAGATCTTTGGGTCCAAATTGGCATTCTGATTATTTTTCTTCATGCAGATTCTCTGTACTTTACGTTCTTTTCTTTATTGTAACAGCAAAGAGGAAATGAGCAATCCCATCAGAATCAATCCAACCCCAAGCCAATTTACAACCGCTGGGGATTTCATTAAAGATAAAGTAAATTAGTATAGTCTTGCCAATTAGTTCCCCGAACAAAGCTAAATTATCTGCGAGCATTGTCCACCCAGTAAAGAAATCAGTAGAGGAAGGACAGGCAAACATCTCTTATAAGGACAATCGGCTAAAAGGGAATGGCTGCTAAACTCAGACAATCCTCTGCTCCTAGAATGAATGGGGCAAAAAGATGCGCTGTACGAACCAGTTTCACACGATTGGAAATAGGCAATATGCCAACGCTTATAATGATAATGAGGGAAAACCGAGGTCATTCTACCAAGCCACTTAACTGCGGCGAATGTGCCAGATTACCTTTCCATAAATTTGATTTTCTCTAACAGGGCCAATCTTATGGCTATCTAAACTATCGGGGTGAATACCGCCTACCCAAAATAATTGGCTTTGATCGTCCAATTTTTCAATCCGTTTGATCAGGGTGCCATATTGGGGATGATGAAAAACGATGCTATCCCCGACACAGAAATCAATCAGGAAGGGAATTTTGGAAATCACTACAAAATCCCCTTCCCGAATTTCAGGCGACATGCTATCGCCCTGAACACGCCAAATCTTCAATATCACAATAGCGGATAGACCAGTTCCAACGCAGGCGCATAAGGAGCTTTAGCCCGTTTGGTTGCAATCCCTTTGGTTTCCCAAAAGATTTGCGCAAATTCATTGACTGCTTCGACAAATTGTTCGCCAATTTGGCGATCCGTTGTTTGACGGACTTTCGAACCAAGCTCCATGATTTTATGCACCAACTCATTGGTTTGAGGAAATTTTTCCAAATGCTGAGCTTTAAAGTAATCTCCCCATATGACGCGCACCTCATGTTTCGCTTTTTCGGCATGCTCTTCTTTGACAGCGATATAGCGGCTCATGCTGTTATGATAATCGAGCTTAGAGATTTCCGCTTTGCTGTCCAAGTCTTTCATTAAATCCATCATACGAACAACTGTCAATGCAGCGATTTGAGCAGTAATCGGATCGTAAATCCCACAAGGGATATCACAATGTGCCTGTGCACGCGCAAATGGGATGATTCGATCAATCCAATCCAATAAACGATAGAACATGGTAACCTCCTTCAATTGATATAAAATGATTATTTATCTGGGATTTTTCATCCCTCCCATTCTGATTTTCATCATACATGCGAAAAGAAGAGATGTCAAGGAATAACATGTTTTAAATCAGGTATATTATTTAAAATCTTATAGTAAACTACAAATAAATTCGAGGAGAAAAATATGAGCAATCCACAACTTATCGAGGATATCAAAACAAGGCTAAACAAATACAATGGCCAATGGAACGAAAAAAAGGGATTGTGGAGTTTTTCCGCAACAATCGCAGAAAGAAAAGCTTTCCTCTCCAAAAAGAAATTATCGTATACGGCAAAATTGCGCATCAATGAGGAGACGAAAACAATCCATTTCTCAGAGATGCTCAGCGAAACCAGTTCTGGTTTCTCTGCTGGCGGTGGTATGGACGATGTATCGCCTGGTTTTGGCGCAAAAACTGAGACATACAACACATTGAGCGGCAAGCGCCAGGGTTCCATTGAGGAACAATCCAAGATTTTCAGCAAAGATTTTACCTATACCTTCAACTATCAAGAAATACGTTCTGTAATTAAAGAAATTGCCGAAAAATACGGTTACCAGTTTGACTACCAGATAATGCCAGTGAAATAATATCGTGTGACGAAGCGTGTTCTTTTGAATACGCGTAGCTTACTATTTTATGCAAGAAATAACGCGGGTCGATTAATTTGAGCCTTGCATTTTCTCTTTGAATACGCGATAATCTTTTTAATTAACAACGCGCCTTCACCCCCATTAATTCATAAAATAAGATTGATCCAAATTCATCGAGCAACGGAAGGAGGTCCGATGTCTCAACCTGTGCTTTCCAAAGATTATTCCGACAAATCCTTTTGGCTGGCAACTTATGGCGCTTACACGCCTAATCCCCCACTCGAAGGCGAATTGAAAGTGGACACTGCCATTATCGGTGGTGGATTTACCGGATTATCCACTGCTTATCACCTCAAGAAATTCGAGCCTACCATGCAAGTGGCAGTATTTGAAAGTGAGGTGGTCGGTTATGGAGCGAGTGGACGAAATGGCGGGTTTTCGATGACCCTTTTTGGCTTAGAGCCAGCGGTGACAAAAGCGCTCTTTGGCAAACAACGCACCGCAGAGGCACATCGTTATATGGAGAGAGCCGTTGATTATGTAGATCAACTAATAAAAGAGCACAACATTCAATCGGATTATTGGTTTCCTGGTTTCTTGCGTGTTGCTACCACCCCCGGCTACATCAAACGTATTCAACATGATTTGGAACTGCTCACTTCGATGGGGATCAAGGGAATTGAATGGATTGAAGCCGATCAGGTTCGTGCGGAAGTCGATTCTCCTCTATTCCTTGGGGCTTGGTGGGAACCGCGTTGCGGATTACTTAATCCTGCTAAACAAGTTCGTGAATTAAAACGAATTGCGCAGGAACGCGGCGCGCTAATTTATGAAAACACCCCCGTGAATGAAATAAAGCGCGGCAATCAATTTATTCTCATAACACCCCAAGGGAAAGTCACCGCCAATAAACTTGTCTTTGCCACCAACGCCTATTCCCATTTAATCCCAGAGTTACGTTCCAAACAAGTGCCTGCGTTCACTCATATGGTTATCACCGAGCCTTTGCGGGATGAACACTTTCAATCCATCGGCTGGAAAAACCGGCAAGGCATCGAAGATGCGCGCAACCTGGTGCATTACTTTCGTTTAACCATCGATAAGCGGCTGGCGATGGGTGGTAGTGATGTGTCAATCGCCTATGGGCGAGATATGGAGCGAGACAACAATCCCATCACATTTCAAACGCTTGAAAGAGATGTCCGTCTATTATTCCCCGCCTTGAAGGATGTTCAATTCACCCATCGCTGGGGAGGCCCGGTATCTGTCCCGGTAGATATGGCACCGGCGCTGGGTTTCCTTGGCGATCAACGTGCGCTATATTCATTAGGCTGTGTCGGTCACGGTGTGTCCATGACTCATTTAAATGGCTGGACAATTGCCGATTTAATCCTCGAAAGGAAAACCGATTTGACCGATATCTGGTTTATCAATCGGCGCACTATTCCCTGGCCACCCGAACCTCTGCGCCTAGTGGCTAGCCAAATAATTCGCGGATATATGCGCGTGGAAGACAAAATCTACGAACGTAGTCTGCCCATTGCAAGTTAATAATTCCAAAGTCTCATAGCATGCTTCCCAAATGATTGGGAAGCATGCCTGTATTTATTCACCTCTTATTGATTCTAATGAAATATTTATCCTTTTGCTCTTGAATTTTAGGATATTATGTAGTATTATTATCTTAATTATCCTAATATTTCCACCGTGATTGGTGGGGAAAAATGAGAAATGAAAGGAAAAAGTTATGTCAAAACAATTTGTTGTACCAGAATTAGGTTATGCCTTTAATGCCCTCGAGCCAGTTATCGATGCCCGTACGATGGAAATCCATCATGATAAACATCACGGCGCTTATGTTGCCAATCTAAACAAGGCGCTCGAAAGCGCGCCAGAATTTTTCGAACGAGATATTCACGATATATTACGAAATATAAACCAGGTTCCAGAAAACATCCGCACTGCAGTACGAAATAATGGCGGCGGTCATGCCAATCATAGTCTTTTTTGGCAAATCCTCGCCCCCGGCGGTGCCAAATCTCCCTCCGGAAAACTTGCTAACGAGCTAAATTTAGCGTTTGGATCGTTTGATGCGTTTGTCGAAAAATTAAGCGCTGCCGCTGTCTCGCAGTTTGGCTCAGGATGGGGATGGTTAGTTGTCGATGGTTCCGGAAAACTTCAGGTTTACTCAACCCCCAATCAAGATAGCCCCCTCATGCAAGGACATTTCCCAATCTTTGGAATTGATGTTTGGGAACATGCTTATTATTTAAATTATCAAAATCGGCGCGCCGATTATGTTAAAGCAATCTGGCAAGTAGTAAATTGGACACAAGTCGAAAAATTCTACGCCAGTGCCAGCTAATCCTGTTCTTTGCAATACGAAACATTTTTCAGCCGAATTGGTTCTCCCTCTCCTCCCAGCTCTCTCCATCCAAATGGAGAGAGCTTTTTAATTTCTTATATATAGATGAGAAAGTCTCGCTACCGAGTACAGACCTGACAGGTTTCACCCACGCTTATGCTGATTGAATTGTTTACATGGACATAAAATTCGATACGCAAGACTTTGGTAATACACAACTTAGTACAGACCTGACAGGTTTTACTCACGCC
>DAOTVW010000012.1:0-3597 GCA_034436035.1 Anaerolineales bacterium | reverse complement strand
ATAATTTCAGTTACGCCATTAGGTACAGTCCACGTTTGAGTTGAACCAGTATAAGTGAAGCCGACATTATTCATTAGACAAGTCTCTGCACATCAATCCAAATAACCAGCGACCAGCCTATGGGCTGAGGACTAGACACGGCAGTAACCACGGGTTGAATCAAATCCCCCTGCGCAAATGTAATGGTGCCTGTTGGAGTAAGCAACGCCGATTCAGTGGACGTCACATTGAGCCCGCTCATACCAGCAATAGCTGTACCATTTTGATTCAATGAGAAAGTAAGACTTCCCGATTCACACACACTCATAGCCCCACGTAAGCGAGCATTGGTTACATTCGTCAATACTGGCGCAAAAAATGGGGGCAGCGAGTTACTATTTCCAGAAGGAACAGATACATTACCTTGTACGCTATACGTAAAAGTGCGTGGATCCCAACCAGGATATGTGACATCATCAATTACTAAAGGAGCGGTAATAGCTCGTCCACCATCCACCAAAACGTATTGAGTATTTCCTGTAATAACAGGAACACTCTTACTTGTAGGTCTTCTAACAACCAGAGTCTTATTGGTGGGGACAGAAAGACACCAAACGTCTTGATCATTCGGAACCAACATTACTTGATGATTATCCCCCCTCTCTAATATCTCATGATATCTGGACTGCTTTACATTTAGCTTCCAAATATGATTCCCATTTTGATCCTGATCCTCGAAGATAGATGTTTTAATTCCATTCACAACACACAACTCTTGAAGAAAATCAATAGTCGTCTTGCACTTTTGGGCAAACACCATGGACGGCATCGGTCCCTGATCTTCCATCCATTCATTGAGAATTTGTAATTTTTGAGATGAGTGGTGGGCTGATAGGCACCCATCCCCCATAATAGCTACAGACATAAAATGAATGAACTGTCGATGATTCATTTTTAAAAGACTTCTATCGGGTGTCTTAGTATTATCGTAAGATAAATACTTAGAAAATAAATCAATATCATAAGTCTTAAATGCTATGTTGGTATTGTTACTGACTGTGTTGCTGGTTTGTTCTATCCAGGAGAATCCTAAATTACTCAAATTTTTACGAATACAATCAGCAAACGGTCCCTCATTTTGTGAGATAACCATTCTGATAGGCGTGCCCCGAGAATCTCTTATCCAACTTCCCTCTGTAAATGCCCACGCCAAAATTTCTATTTCATCAGAGCTTAGAGCTACTCCATCATAAGCCGCATACCCCGAGGCTGGCATTAGAAATTGCTTAGGAAGGTTTTGTGCCTCCACCCTTCTCCATGCCTTCCCTCTTCTTTTTATAATCATAGTATGCTTAGCGGTTACCCTTAATTCTCCCATATCTTGATTTTGGATGGAATAGACGTTAGGAAACTTCTCAGCAGAATAGCGATACACACCAGCGACTGGCTCTAAAATCATTTCTTCAGTATCAATATTAAATGTCCAGACGCTTTCTCCCTCTGTTACATCTATTCCCAATTTCCAACCATCTTCTGTTAATACTTCTGTATCAGCCGTAAAGCAATGATCGTCACGGGTGGTATCTGTATGGTGCTCATTAGCTTCTTGATAATCAATAGCACCAGTGGTGTGCTCAAATGTCAGACCAGCCAGGTGAGCTACAGCAGTAGTGTTATTATAACCACGAGTAACATTTACTGAATTATTACCTGCATATGTGGCACTAGCTGTACCGCCGCTACCGACATAGCTATTGACCAATAAGAATTCTTGCTCAGGCGTATTTCGGGCAATACATGCAGTAAATGGTGCGGTAGGCCAATTACTGATAGAAACACCATTGACGGTGGTATCGGTAGCCGCTACGTTAGACGCTAAGGTTGTAGGGGTAGCATTGTTGCTAAAATTACGAGCTAGTATCGGTGTCGGTGTCGCCATCTAAAACCTCATGATTAGATAAAACATTCTTAAAAAACTTTGGGTTGATATCTTCGGTAACCCATACCACCACAGGATTCTCCTCGCTCGCTAAAGCCGGATTTCCATATGTACTTATAGCACATTTATCCCATCCATGCTGTTGAGCTAGCTCGGCGTCTAACACATGAGGCACAAATGGTTTTGTCACATTAAATGCGATTTTACCATTAAAATCATATTCTACATGACGTTGTATCATATTATACTAAATCCTCTTCATCGTCCACTATGTTCTCATAATGGGTACCGGAAATCTGTAAGCGATTAAAATTTCGTGCTCTAGTAACTGTGCCACCCTCATTGATCAATACCGCCTGCTCTTGCGGTGTAAATACCTTGGCAGATTCTTTAGCTAAAAACAATTTGGCTCTAGCAGCAATATCCGCAAAGCTAGGATTATGCGATGCCACCGTGGCACCCAAATCTTCAAATGGATCATCTTGTACACCAGGCTCATGCAATGGATTCTCAGAAAGAATTGCACGATCACTCTGAGGATCGCCCATTTGCTCATGAGCATAATCTTGAGGGTCTAGATAATCCCCATCGCCTGGAGTTTGGGCAGACATAGGATCTTGCGCATTAGTAGAATGTTGACGATCCCATAATTGACTTGGAGCCACCCCACCATCTGTGGATGGCAATGCGCCTTCTGGCTCCTCGTGTAATGTAGCATCAGTACCTTCCGAATTATTATATCCTTGCTGGTCCGAGGGACGGGTCTGGAGCGGCGCCTTGTGGACGAGCCTCAGGGCCTCGGGCGGCACGGGGTCGGTGGAGTAGTGGAACCCCCAGTAGTTGTCGTGATCGCCAGGATCGGGATGCAGGGACACCTGATTGGTGTCCACCGCCCAGATATCATCATGATTGGCGTGGGGCATGATGTGGTGCTCAGGCCCGAAGTACACCCCCACCGGGGTCTTCCCGGTGTCCTCCTCCGACATGCCCCGGGCCGAGCCCTCCTGGGGATCTCTGGGCTCCAGGCCGTGCTGGGCGATCGACTCCCGGTTCTCGGGCGGGGAGTGGTGGTAGAGGTACTTGCCGATGAGCCCCTCGTAGGGCTGCTCGAAGTTGGGGTTCTCCCGAGCAGCCGTGCTCCCCATTGGCCCTTCCGAATTATTATATCCTTTTCCACCACAATCTGAGCACATTCCCACCCCACGTAGCCACCCATGACCTTGGCAATTATCACACATCTCCTGCGATTGGGGATTCATATTGGGGCCAGTTTTGCGCCAGCGACGAGTAGTATATTGTGGCTGCTCACGTACTTTTGGCCCACCAGCAGGATAATGCGCTACTGGCTCTGCATAAGGCCGAGCCCAATGTAGCATGCCCATAGATGGAGGCAACACAGACATATAGTTAGGAATCTGATTAGGATCATGACCAAAGCCACTCGTACTGTGCTCTTTCAAATAATTGAAATACCACTTGTCTTGTGCATCATCCGCATCACGGGCATACTGAGAATTTACTTCATGAGCGTTAGCCTCTTCTGACTTACGCTGTTGTGAAGCATCTTCACCCAAATTCTTACCCATATAATGCTGAATTACCTTAGCTGCTTCACCATCATATGGTTCCTCAACTTCTTCATCCCCAATCTTTGCATCCTCTATATATTTAGCTCCCCA
>DAOTVW010000011.1:0-1921 GCA_034436035.1 Anaerolineales bacterium | reverse complement strand
CAGAATACAGATGGTTGGCCAACATCGCTGTCCTCCTCGTGTGGGAGATAGACTTCGGATGAACTCTATTTTACAGGAGCCAGCCCACTGGTCAACCATCCTTTGCTTAAAAGTGTCAGGTGGCTAGGTATATAATTATTGGGATGGTTCAAAGTGGGTTCGGGTATTCATAGAAAGTGAAACATCAGATAAAATCGTAGGACAGTTTTCGTCTATAGCAGTAGATAAGAACGGGCATCCACACATTAGTTACGTTGCACAAGGTCAACTCAAATACGCTTTCTATAATGATATGGGGTTACGCGTTCAGACAGTTGAGAGTGGGAACGCATGGGTATCCAATACATCAATTACAGTGGACTCAAACGGGCAGCCTCATATTGCTTATCAGTTGGGCTACGACATGAAATATGCGCACTGGGATGGCTCGTCATGGGTTATTGAGGTAATCGATGATGGTGGTGTTGTTGGAAGATATAGCTCAGTAGCACTAGACATGGATAACCGTGCTCATATCGGCTATGTGGGCGACGGAAGAATAAAGTATAGCAAATGGGATGGGGCAGATTGGGTTATCCAGAACATTGATGTTGGCTACGGCTATATTTCGCTCGCGCTAAACTCTAACGGATATCCGCATATTAGCTACGCGAAAAACGATATGGTGATGCACGCCTTCTGGCAAGGTACCTCATGGGTCACCAGTACCATAGATGGAGGGTCTAATGGTTTTACTTCTTTGGCTTTGGATTCTAACGACCGAGTCCACGTTGCATATGGTAGCTACGATTATTTAAAATATGCCTATACCAGCGAATCCAGTACCGCTTGGATCAGCCAGACTGTTGATGTTGGGGTTAATGGGATAACAAGGATTTATATGAGATTAGACGCCGAGAACCATCCTCATATAGTTTATACACGACAGACTTCGTGTCTCGACCCATATGGCTATTCAACTAACTGTTTGGCTTACGCGTACTGGGACGGTATGAAATGGATTACACAAACTCTTTACAGCGGTGATTTCTTTGGCACAACTCTTGCTATAGATTCTAATAACAAACCGCATGTTGGCTATCTTATCCCTGGTAGCCCGTGCGAGAGAGCTGTATATGCATACATGGATCACCAGAATTGGATTACGGAAACGCTACCAATAGGCTGTCCTCCAACATGGAGTGATCCAGCTTTGGGAGATGAAATCATTCTCCAAATGGACTCACGTAGTTATCCCCATTTTGTGATTCGAAGCGCAGCCGGTTATTATCTTGAATATGTGTATTGGAATGGTTCATCATGGGTACAAGAGCTAATAGATATTCAAAACCAAGACCTAAGAAGTGAAAGGTACAAAGAGGTTTCATTCTCTTTGGATAATCACGATCAACCCCACATTACTTACTATGATAATAATGAAAATGCTCTGATTTATCTTGTGGGGACATCAGTGCCCATTTACAAAATCTATCTACCACTCACCTTGAGAAGTTACTCACCATAAATATTCTGGAGCCGCCTAACCCGCGCCATAGTGCATCGGTAAAACGCCGCCCAACCTGTGCTGGTGCGACCCGTTTACCCGAAACCGCGAAAGCGGGGGATGGGTAGCGAAGGGAAGGATACCGGCGAGTCCTGAACTTTGACAACTGGATGTCCATTCAGGTGCGGTGAGAATACTCACCAACTCCTGACCTCCTGGCAGAGGAGTGACCGCATCACCCTACGTTGTGTGCCTGGTGAACACACGGCGGAGTGCGAGGGTGAGAAGGGGATAAACCGCCAGCCGCAGGCGGTGACGCCCCCAGCAGGTGGCTATGGGCAGGAGACGAAGGTACGTTTGAAGCGTCGTGAGTTGGAACCTGCCAAAGCGGCTGACAGGCAGGCCCAAACGGGAATTGTCCCCATTCGGCCCTGGTTT
>DAOTVW010000010.1:0-11421 GCA_034436035.1 Anaerolineales bacterium | reverse complement strand
GTTTTCGCAGTGAAGTGAAAGGATTTCGCTTTCCTTCCTGTCCCAATTGTGATTTACGCGAAACCTGTGACCTACGGGAGAGAAATGAAGGTTGTTGGGGGTGGAATCCCTCTTGCGCAGACTGTCTATGGGCACAGGATATCGTACGCTGTCCTTAGGTTTAACGATGAAAATAACCGTCAAATTATACGCCATGCTAACTCGCTACCGCCCAGAAACTCCAGCGGGAACTCCTTTTATCGTAGATATCGCCGAAAATTCCACAATTCAAGATTTATTGAAAACTCTCCAAATCCCGTCGGATGAAACGAAAATAACCTTTGTCAATAATCAGATACAACCTATCGATTATGTCCTACAGGAGGGAGATAGCGTAGGTATCTTTCCGCCTGTAGCAGGGGGAAAAGAAGATCGCATAACTGTGGATGTGTGGTTATATGGAGAATTGGCGCAATATGGTGGTGAGCAGCAGCAGCCTGGTTATGCTAATACGAAAGTCTCCCTCCCTCAGGGAAGTACCATACAAGCGTTACTCGCTCACCTTAAATTGCCTACTGAAGAAAGAGGAATCACTTTTATCAATGGAAAATTAAGTGCAATGCCCGGAATACAACCTGATTTGGATCAAATGTTACAGGATGGAGACCGAGTGGCATTTTTCCATTTACGCAGTATGTGGCCCTTTCAGTATCGCTTTGGCATCACCATGACTAACGAGATGACACAATCCATCACTAAACGAGAAGATCAAGGACTCCATCATATTTATACGCAAGATGAAGATGATTCCTAAAAATTTTTTTCGTAATTACTCAGCACAGCCGTCATTGCGAGGGAGCGTTCTTTGCGACCGAAGCAATCTCCAATCCGGTTGGGAGATGGCTTCGCTTCGCTCGCCATGACAGTTGTCGGTCGAGAGATGGCTTCACAAACTCGCCAGGATAATTGTTTCCCATAACAATCTTTAAATAATAGCTGAGTAGTTACATTTTTTCAATGAAAAATAACAGTCATCTTATTGTACACAATTAAAGAAACAAAATCAGCATTTTTTCTACCAAAATTGCTTTAAACCAACCTTTTCCTAAAATATTTTGTGGTAAAATTATGACGTTAATTACAGTAAGTAATTATCTCATTATTTGCCGATCCTTTTGATTTTGACTTACCCTATCAGCAAAGAAAGGCAAAACAGTAACATGGCGTTGCAATCCACAGAGTTAAATCAAATGCCCATCTTACGAATCAATGGGTTAACCAAGGACTTCCGCGGTTTACGGGCACTATCCAAAGTGGATTTATTTGTAGCAGAACAAGAGATTTTGGGGGTGATTGGGCCAAATGGTGCCGGCAAGACAACGCTATTTAACTTAATCACTGGTTTAATCCATCCTACAGAAGGGAAAATTTATTTTCTCGACCATGATATAACCGATCAAGAACCAGACTATATCACCAAGTTAGGCGTGGGCAGAACCTTCCAAAATATTCGGCTATTCAATGCAATGACCGTTCTGGACAATGTACGGGTTGCAATGCAGTTGCACTCATTAATAAATCCCTTCGAAGTTTTTATTAGTTCCCCTACATTTGTAGCAAAAGAAAAAGAACTTGAAAACAGGGCTTTAAATTTGCTGACATCGTTTGGTCTGGAGAAATTTCGTTCCCATGAAGCAGGCAGTTTGCCTTATGCCCACCAACGTCGACTGGAAATAGCCCGCGCTCTGGCATTACAACCCAAATTGCTTTTATTAGATGAACCAACCGCCGGAATGAATCCCAGCGAAAGCCAAGATCTATTGCAACTCATCTTACGCCTGCATGAAGAATACCATTTGACCATTATTCTTATTGCGCATGATATGCGTTTTGTCATGAACCTTTGTCAGCGAGTGCAAGTCCTTAATCAAGGAGAAACCATCGCAGTGGGACTCCCCGAAGAAGTCCGTTCCATGCCACAGGTAATTGAAGCTTATCTTGGGAGAAGTGTGCATGCTTAAAGTCGACAACCTTCATGTCTCCTATGGGAATATAAAAGCATTACAAGGGATCTCGTTCCATGTCGAACAGGGGGAACTCGTCACACTGATTGGCTCAAACGGTGCAGGAAAAACCACCTGTTTACACACTATTTCTGGTTTGCACCATCCACAAAAAGGAACAATCACTTATTTAGGTGAAGATATCAGCCACTTATCCCCATACGAAATCGTAAAACGTGGTATTTCTCAATCGCCAGAAGGAAGGCATATCTTTCCCGGGTTAACGGTGTATGAAAACCTCCTTATGGGCGCCAGCCAACGCAAAGACAAAAAAGCAGTCTTCAATGATTTGGAAAATATCTACTCAATATTTCCTCTATTAAAAGACCGCACCAATCAAACTGCCGGAACCCTCAGTGGGGGTGAACAGCAAATGTTAGCAATGGGACGGGCATTAATGAGCCGGCCAAAACTACTGCTGCTTGACGAACCATCACTCGGATTAGCTCCGATTATGGTTGAAAAAATCTTTTATGCGATCCAAAAAGTGCGAGAAGAAGGGGGCACTATTCTATTAGTAGAACAAAATGCCCGCCAAGCGCTGGAAGTTGCCGATCGCGGTTATGTAATTGAAACTGGTTCGATTATTCTGGAAGGTAGCGCTGCTGAATTAAAATCCAACGCAGAAGTTGAAAAAGCCTATCTAGGAGGATAACGCGAATGGGATCTTTGGATTACTTCGTTCAACAAACCATGAATGCCTTTAGCCTAGGTAGCATTTATGCTTTGGTTGCAATCGGCCTCGCTATGGTATTCGGTATTTTACGACTGATAAATTTTGCCCATGGCGATTTGATGATGGTCGCTTGTTACATCGCTTTTTTCCTGACAACCACTGGATTAAGTTTTATCCCAGTGCTTGTCATCGCAATTTTAGCTACAACCGTTTTAGGAATTTTGATGGAAAGAGTTGCCTACCGTCCAGTACGCGGCGCGCCAGATGTCATCATGCTGCTTACTTCACTAGCTGTCTCCATGTTTATCGAAAATGTTTTCATTATGTTTCTTTCCCCCGTACCGCGCACCTTCCGTGGCGTAACTCCGAAAGTCCTGGATATCGTTAATCATTGGGGTCCAGTCAATATTTCCAATATAAACCTCATCACCATTGGTATTACCGCAGTGTTGTTTGGCTTTCTCTATTTCTTTGTCAAACGGACTCAACTGGGTATATCCATGCGTGCCACATCAGAAGATTTAATGGCTGCCCAACTGGTTGGCATCAATATCGACCGAGTGATTGTGACCGCTTTTATCCTCGGCTCTTCATTGGCTGGAATAGCTGGCATTTTATGGGCCGCCCGCCTTGGTAAAATTGATCCACTGATGGGTTTTATTCCCCTTCTAAAAGCATTTGTGGCAGCAGTAATTGGCGGGTTCGGTGATTTAGCTGGAGCAGTACTTGGGGCATACGTCCTTGGTTTTGCCGAGATCTTTCTGATTGGTTTTCTTCCTCCAGCTCTCTCCAGTTACCGAGATGCTTTTGTTTTCCTGATTTTGATCATCGTTTTACTCATCCGACCAAATGGAATTTTGGGGTCAACGGAGAAAGAAAAAGTATGACACAGACAAAGAAATCCCCAACAAATATTCAAAATTGGATAACACCGCTTTTTTTGATCATTTCATCTCTGCTGGTTGTAACAGGCATTAAGCTTTATGCACCTTATAATCCCTATGTCGAACGAGTGATTGTGGTATTGGGCATCAATATCATATTAGTGGTAGCGCTTAATTTATCGAATGGTTATACCGGGGTGTTTTCTCTCGGACATGTTGGTTTCATGGCAATTGGGGCTTATGTCTCATCTATCCTATCTTTGGCAATTGAAACCAAAGCCACAAACCTTCCCGATCTGCCAGCCTGGTTAGCACATGTTCAATTAGGATTTATCCCATCTTTGTTAATTGCTGGATTTCTCGCTGCAATAATCGCTTTTTTGATTGGTATACCGCTCATGCGGCTAAGTGGTCATTATGTTTCCGTTGCCACCCTAGGATTTCTGGTAATTGTCCACATCGTACTCATCAATTGGACACAGTTTACTCGTGGCGCCCGCACTTTCTCTGGCGTTATACAATATACAAACATTTGGTGGGTTTATTTCTGGATCGTCCTTACAATTTACCTGGTTTGGCGAATTGTTCATTCCCCTTACGGACGAGCATTAATCGCAGTTCGAGAGGATAGCATTGCAGCCCAAAGTATGGGAATCAACATCCTGAGGTCCCGCCTCTTAGCCTTCGTCATCAGCGCTTTTCTTACCGCTATTGGTGGAGGTTTGATGGCTCATTACCTTACTTCATTTTCACCCGCCACATTCTACTTCACCGCCACCTTCAACTATATCATTATGCTTGTCGTTGGCGGATTAGGAAGCATCAGCGGTTCTATTCTCGGCACCACCCTGGTTACTTTCTTATCCGAAATACTGCGCAATGCTGAACTCGGTATGCAAATTGGAAACCTTAAAATACCCGCTGTTTACGGATTAAGTCAAATTATCCTTTCAATTTCTTTTGTCCTTATCGTCATTCTTCGGCGGAAAGGATTAATGGGGGATAGGGAAATTGATTTCACTTGGTTGAAGAGGGTATTCCCAAATTCACCCCAAACCTGATATTATTTATAAGGAGGCTGCTTATCGACATTCTCAAAACTTACTCATCCGCATGTAAAGAAACTTATCAATTTGGAGGATCAAAATGAAGATGAAACTATTTTCGCTCATACTCTTATTTGCCTTGTTAGCCGGTTGTGCAGCACCAACCCAAGCCCCATCCGCAACGGAAGCGCCAGCCGCAACAGAGGCACCAGCTGCCACTGAGGCACCCGCAGTAACGGAAGCTCCTGCAGCTACAGAGGCACCCGCAGCTTCAACTGAACCGATTAAAATCGGGGGTACTTATAACTTGACTGGAGCCATGGCATCCTTAGATGTCCCTGCATCCAAAGGAAGTAAATTGGCTGTGAAAGAAATCAATGCTGCCGGTGGTGTCCTTGGTCGTCAGATCGATTACATCCTTTATGATGGCAAGACTGATTCCGCGACCAATGGCAACATAGCTACCCAACTCGTGACGAGCGATAAGGTCGTAGCTATTGTGGGTAACACCGATTCCGACTCTGCATTGGCAATTGGTCCAATCGCTCAAAAAGCAGGCATTCCATACCTCACCGCTGGAGCCACCTCCCCCAAACTACCTGATCAGGTTGGTGATTTCATGTTCCTCGCACCATTTGGTGATAACGTTCAAGCAGCCGCTGGTGCCGAGTTTATGTGGAACAAATTGAGCTGCAAAACCTCCTGGTTGTTCTGGGATAAAGGTGCAGAATATACAACGCTGCTCGCAAAATACTGGCGTGAGCGCTATGAAGAACTGGGTGGCAAAATCGTTCTTGAGGATACCTATACTCAAGGCGATACCGATTTCTCTGCCCAAATCACCCGCCTCAAAGCACAAAACCCCATGCCAGATTGCCTCTATGTCGCTTCCTTACAAGCTTCAGATGCTGGTGCAATTGCTAAGCAATTACGAGATGCCGGAATAACCCTCCCGATGGTTGGCGGTGATGGGTATGATGGTCCCGAATTGGTAGGGGTTGGTGGTAGTGGTGCAGAAAATGTCTATTTCACCACCCACGCCCTTATCAGTGCCGATAAAGGTACCGATAAAATGAAAGCCTTTATCAAAGCCTATAATGCAGAATATGGTAACGATCCAGAAAGTGCATTTGCTGCGCTTGGTTACGATGCCATTTATCTCATGGCAGATGCGATCAAACGCGCTGGTTCCACCGATCCAAAAGCAATACGCGATGCGTTAGCGGCAACCAGCGGATTCGAAGGCGTAACTGGTACGGTTACATATCAGCCCGGGATCCGCGTTCCACAAAAGAGCGTCACGATCATTGCTATCGTCAATGGTCAATATACACTTGGTGCAGAAGTAACACCAGAAAAGGTTCCAGCACCTTAAGATTATGTATTACCCCCGATCAAAACAAAATTGGTCGGGGGTAAATTTTCTATACTATAATGGTATAGGATAATAATTTTATAGGAGGAGTAACATGTCAGAACTAAATTTATCTCTTTTAGATGTGTATCAATTCTTAAAATCGAAAAAATGGGTCGATCTTACCCATGCCTTTGCCCCTGGGATCCCTCATTGGCCCGGTTTCCCCAATGAACATCGTGAATCATTATATTATTACGATGAAGGGGTGGGAACATTTGGTACTGGAATTTATGTTCATCTATATTCCCATGTTGGACAATGGGGCACACACGCCGATCCACCCGCCCACTTCGTCAAAGGTACGCGCACACTCGATCAAATTGATGTGAAAGAAATGATACTCCCCTTAGTTGTGCTTGATATCCACGAGAAAGTGGAAAAGAATCCAGACTATACCATCACCATGGAAGATGTTAAAGCATGGGAAAAGAAACACGGATTAATCCCGGAAGGTAGTTTCGTCGCATTGCGAACCGATTGGTCAAAACGTTGGCCGGATGACAAAGCAATGCAAAATGAAGATGAAAAGGGAATAAAGCACTTTCCTGGCTGGAGCCACGAGGTACTTAAATATCTTTTCGAAGAACGAAAAATCACCGCTTCTGGTCATGAAACCACCGATACCAATCCAGGATTAGATTGTTCCAAAGGCGATTATTCCATGGAGACCTACATTCTCGGAACAAACCATTATCAAATCGAACTGCTGACTAATTTAGATCAAGTACCCGAGTATGGCGCCTTGGTCGTAGCCGCTTTCCCGAAACCGAAAAACGGCTCGGGCTTTCCGGCAAGAGTCTTCGCTATTTTACCCTAGCAGATAAAAAGGAGTTTTACTCATGACCTATGCTCAGCGAACCGATCACCTGCGCCCTGAAGGGGCATACCAAGTGCTCGCCCGAGCGCAGGAATTGGAAGCTCAAGGAAAACACATCATTCACCTAGAAATAGGCGAACCAGATTTTGTTACACCATCCCATGTCAGCTTGGCGGGTATTAAAGCCATTGCGAATGGGCAAACCCGTTACAATCCCCCGGCTGGTATGACTCCCTTGCGGGAAGCCATTGCCGAATACGCTGGTCGTCTGCGGGGCATCTCCATTAAACCTTCTCAGGTTGTCGTCAGCCCGGGGGCAAAACCCAACCTCTTTTTCCCCACTTTGGCGCTGGTAAACCCAGGTGATGAGGTGATTTATCCTGACCCCGGTTTTCCAACCTATGAAGCGATGATTGGTGTTGCAGGTGGTATTCCGGTAGCGGTACCCCTCCTTGAAAAAAATGGTTTCTCTTTTGACTTAGATGCGTTTGACCAATTAGTCAACCCAAAAACAAAATTAATCATCCTCAACTCTCCGTCCAATCCAACCGGTGGAGTGATCCCGCAAGCAGACCTGGAACATATTGCGAAAGCGGCAATCCAAAATGATTGCTGGGTTTTATCGGACGAAATTTACAATCAGCTGGTATTTGATGGCACTCAAGCGCCTAGTATCGCATCCATTCCTGGCATGCTGGAACGAACCATCATAATGGATGGATTTTCCAAGACCTACGCAATGACTGGTTGGCGCTTGGGTTACGGCATCATGCCCGAAGGATTAGCGAACCGGGTTAGCTTATTGCTCACCCATTCCATCGGATGTACGGCACATTTTACCCAAGTTGCCGGTATTGAAGCGCTTACAGGCCCACAAGATTACGTCAGCATGATGGTAAAAGAGTACCAACGGCGACGGGATTTACTCGTCAATGCATTAAACCAGATGCCGGGGATATCTTGTTTGAAACCTCAAGCCACTTTTTATACCTTTCCAAACATCAAAGCCACCGGCAAAACCTCTAATGAATTAGCCAATTTACTCCTCGATGGCGGAGTAGCTGTGTTACCTGGCTCTGCCTTCGGTAAATATGGTGAAGGATATCTACGAATTGTGTTCGCCAATTCTTATGAGAACATCGAAATCGCCTTAGAACGAATGGATAAGGTCTTGCGAAAGTTGTCCTGATCCCCCTACGTATTAATAAAAAATACCTGCCTGGCTAACCAGGCAGGTATTTTTTTGCGAGGAACGTTCTTACTGATAGAAGGCATCTCCACACCAGCTAGGAAATGGCTTCACTTCGTCTATACTACACAAAGCGTATAGCCTCTGCCTCCTACTCGGAAGAGGCAACATTATCTATAATTGGCAATGTAAAACGAAAAGTTGTCCCTTGTTCGGGCTGAGATTGAACCAAAATCCTTCCGCCGCTCAGCTCAATGATTCGCTTGACGATGGAGAGCCCTAAACCTGTACCGGGAATGGCAAGCGATTTTGCATTAGAAGCACGATAAAATTCCTGAAACAAACGGGGTTGATCTTCTTGTGGAATTCCAATGCCCGTATCTTTTACCTCCCCAATCACTTCCCGCTCGACCACTCGTAAAGATACTTCTACATAGCCCTTCATCGTGTATTTTATGGCGTTGCTGATAAGATTTTGCCAAACACTGCGGAACCAATCTGATTTTCCGCAGATAGGTGGGATTTTTTCTGCAATATGTATGCGCAACTCTAACCCTTTTGCTTCTGCTTGCGGTCGCAAGTTATCTACAACTTCTCGCAATATCTCATCCAGCTGCACTTTTTCACGGGTATTTTCACTGCTTAGAGTTTGAATTCGGCCAAGTTCTAATAGGTCGGAAATCATAGCCATTTGTTCCTCGGCGCGGCGCATACACTTTTCTAAAATTTCCTTTTTTTTCTCTTCGGGAACATAATCTTCCAGTATCAAACGTAAATATGTATAAATCGCAGCGATTGGCGCTTGCAATTCATGGGTTACTAAACGAATGAATTGCATTTTTGCCCGATCCAGTTCTTCCAGGCGCGCTTTTTCTTCTGCAAGTTTTTTGGCTTGTTGCTCAATGTCTTGTAAGCGTTTTGCTTCCAAAGATAAACGACGGCGCTCCAATCCTTGATTAACCACAATTAACAAGTCATCCACCGTAAATGGTTTGGTCAAAAAATCATAAGCGCCTTCTTTAATTGCCCGTACCGCCATTTCCACTGTTGCATAACCGGTAATGATGATACACACTGTTTCCGGATCAATCTGATGAATTTTTTCAATAAGCTCGATGCCGGTAATACCCGGCATCATCACATCTAACAAGATTAGGTCATAGCAATTATTTTTTATCAGTTCTAAACCTTGTTCACCGTTTTCCGCGGTATCGACCTCATACCCTTGAGCGTTAAGTGCCCTTTTTGTACCTTCCCGTATTCCTGTTTCATCGTCAATGACTAAAATCTTTTCTGATGACATAGTGTTGCCAATCTATTTCCGAATTTAAATCATCCAATTAAATCTTCATTATGATTATATTGATCTTGTTTTGGTAATTTCAATGGTAATAAAATTGTAAATATTGTCCCTTGCCCCACCTTGCTTTGGACATTGATTTGTCCACGATGCATTTTTACAATCCCATAGATGATGGCTAAACCTAAACCAGTTCCTTTTCCGATGGGTTTGGTCGTAAAAAAGGGTGTAAAAAGCTTGTTCATGTTTTCCGGAGGGATTCCCTTCCCAGTGTCTTCCACCTCTAAGGCAACGTAATCCAAAGAAGCTCGACGGGTACGAATGATTAACTTACCCCCCTCAGGCATGGCATCGACGGCATTATTCGTTAAATTAATCAATACTTCTCTAATCTGAGCTTGGTCTGCTTGGATTTGGGGTAGATCCGCATCTAATTTTATTTCAATGTCGATCTTTTGGTACCGAGGATGGTTTTTTTCCACCTCAACGACATCCTGAATCAATTGGTTTAAATTCGTCGGCTGCGCATTAACCTGCGTCTGACGGGCAAAATTAAGTAAAGCAGCAACAATATTTTTACAACGCAACGATTCATAGATGATGGTTTGCAAATCTTCTTTATTTTTGTTTTCTTCCTTTAACTCCCGTTGTAGGATATCCGCATACAATAAGATCGTCGCCAATGGATTGTTTAATTCATGGGCAACCCCAGCGGCGAGTTGTCCTAATGACGCCAATTTTTCGGTTTGGATTAATTTTTCCTGCATAGCTTGTAACTTGTCCAGCATACTATTAAACGATTTA
Source organism: Anaerolineales bacterium (assembly GCA_034436035.1). Classification (GTDB taxonomy): domain Bacteria; phylum Chloroflexota; class Anaerolineae; order Anaerolineales; family UBA4823; genus UBA4823. The sequence goes on along the minus strand of DAOTVW010000010.1, from coordinate 1,246 downwards.
GCAACCAAACCCACTTCACCGCGTGGAATATATGGCATGCGCGCGCTAAGATCGCCTTTACCTACTCGTTCGCTAACTTCTGCTAACACCTGCAACTCCTTTAATGGCCTTGTCACGGTCCGTGCTACAGGTATAGCTAAAATAAATGTGACGAAAATGGATAGAATGGCTACTACAAGAACATGCTGATTAAATGCTTGCACCAAGCGGAAGAAACGATTTTGACTGGCGCCAACATATAATATTCCGACAATCTTACCCGTATGATCACGGATGGGATCATAGCGCGTTATATAATTTTGGCTCACTACAAAAGCAGGACCTATATAACTCTCTCCTCGATCCAGGACAACATCACCGACATCTTGGGCAAGCCGAGTACCGACAGCCCTTTTGCCATCCTTTGTGAGGACATTGGTCGAAATCCGTTGGTCACCTAAAAAGATGGTCGCGGTATCAATTCCCGCCACGTTTCTAATATGATCTACTAGGGTGTAATCATTATTCAATAAATGAAAAACCGTAACAGCCCCAATAACCTGATCATTAACAATAAGCGGTGAAACCGAAATTAACACCAATCCTGCTGCTCCTTCACGGTTATCAAATAATGTCGGTGATGCTTTTTCGGTTGGGAGAACTGGAATATATGCTTGCTCACCCAGACCCAATAACTCGAGTTGAGTGATGGAAACGACTTCTGTCGCGGTTTGGATAAGACGGGAAGCGATTGCATCCTTAATAATTGGGATCTCCAGCCGATTAGGGGCAGCAAGTTGAATAGGATGTATTTCTCCATGTACTAATAAAATCCCTCCGAGTACCGCTCCATCCACGGATTGTAAAAATGCTGCATGATTCCCTTTATTCAATAATCCGTTGGTTTGGATCGCAAACTCTTGGTTAATCATGTCACGATTTACCGGTTCCGCCGATTTCCCATGGACAGCTGCTTGAACTATCACTGAATCCAAAGCTAATCTTTTACTCGTGTCAGCTAAACCGTTCAGCCAATCGTTGTAGAAAGTTTGCGCGAGGCGCATATCCCGTGCAATGCGGTCATTCATTGCCGTAGAAAGATAATCATCGATTGTTCGTGAAATCACCCAGGAGCCGACTCCAATGGATAAAGCAGCAACAAAAGAAAAAGCGACCACTAAGGTAAATTCAAATGGAGCAGGAAAGACTTTGTGAATTAATCGTTGCACAATTCCCTCCGTGTTAACCTGCCAAAATGGATATAAAC
>DAOTVW010000009.1:0-2492 GCA_034436035.1 Anaerolineales bacterium | reverse complement strand
AGAAATATCGAAGAGAAGACCGGTGTGAAAATTCCTTTTCCAGTCATTGCCGATTTGAATAAAGATGTGGCGACCCTATATGGAATGATACAACCGGGTGCCAGTAAGACCGAAGCGGTGCGGGCGGTTTTCGTTATCGATCCGAAGGGTATTCTCCGTGCGATGATCTATTACCCGCTGACTGCTGGACGCAATATGCAGGAGATTCTGCGTTTGGTCGATTCGCTCCAGACCAGTGATAAATATCAAGTGGCAACACCGGCTAACTGGAAACCGGGTGATAAGGTAATTGTACCTGCGCCGAACACGACCGAGACTGCGGAACAACGTGTAAAAGCGGGTTATGAATGCGTGGATTGGTATTTATGTAAGAAGACATTGGAGTAACCATGGCTTGTATCAATCCTGATGGAACCTTAACCCCCACCGCTACTTTAGTGTTAAAAACCGCTCATCGCCCCATTACCGTGGAAGAAATAGCCCAATCCGCTGGTTTGCCTTTATATCAGGTGAGGATGAGTTTGCGGGAACTGGTAGCAAGCGGCTTTTTAAAAGAAGAAAATGAAACCTATTTCATAACCGAAAAAGGGAAAAAGCTTTTGCATTAACTCATTTACACAAGCGGAAAGGTTAAAAACGAACGTCATGAGGACAATGACGTTCGTTTTATTTTCTGGGCAAATTTTTAACAAATTGCTTATGTCTTTCATATCGTTTTCTAACAATAACTGGTTATCATCCCAAACAGAATTTGATAAGAAAAAATTCTAGTCTAAAGGAGGTGGCGTATGTTCCAAATTATCCGTCGTGATCCTTTCCGCGATTTAATGAATATTCGCAGCATGATGGATCGGCTTTTTGACAACGCATTCTCTACTTGGGACTTTGAAGATACGTTTATTGGTGAATTGCCGCTAGACGTTGTGGAAAACGATGAGGAATACATCGTCAAAGCTTCTCTGCCAGGCATTAATCCGGATGACCTCGAAATCACCTACAGTGGCAACACACTGACCATTAAGGGTGAGATTAAATCCGAGGAAGAGGAAAAGAAGGGTACTTATCATCTCCGCGAACGACGCTATGGCAGCTTTGCCCGCAGCATCACTTTGCCTAGCAACGTGAAAGCGGACAAAATCGAAGCCACCTATGAAGCCGGTGTACTCAAATTAACCTTGCCTAAGGCAGAGGAAGCGAAACCCAAACGCATCGCAGTCAAAAGCGGGCAGAAAATGATTGAAGGCAAAGTAGCCGATATCAAGCAAAAAAACTAATCCATAAACTTTCTTTTATAGGTAGAACATCCCGAAGATAGAACCTATCTTCGGGATGTTTTTCTATGTCGGGTTATGTAATCATCAATCCATAACCTTCCGATAGATAAAGGCATTATTGATAGAACAGGCAGTCATTGGCATCTGGCGTGCCAATTAATCTTATGCAAGAAAACAAGCCCTTCATCCTTTCTGATTGCACTGTCCGCAAATATATAGAAAATTGAAAGAACTTAAAACCCGAGCCGTTCCTCAGGTTGACCGTTCATTCAATTTATGGCATAATTTCGCTTATCTAAAAAAGCGTTGATGGAAACGAGTACATCCACGCGGAGCATCAGCGAGCCTGGGGTGGTGTGAGCCAGGCAGGACGCGGGATGGAAAATCATTCCGGAGCTGTTACCTGAACTGTCACCAAATTCTTCCGTTGGCAAAGTAAGGGCGCCGGCGATGTCTGCCGTTATCATAGACGAATGGTTCGATTAGTCTTTCAGACTTTTCTGACCATTAAAAGCTGTCTGCTCTAGCAGAAAGCAGGGTGGTACCGCGGGAGAGGTCATTTGTACGCTCTCGTCCCTGAGGGGATGAGGGCGTTTGAATTTTTTTATTATTTTATCTTGGATTATTTTGCGGAGGTTGTATGGGTTTTCAAGAAGTACCTTCAAAGGTTGATTTTCCAAATCAGGAAAAAGAAATCCTGAAATTTTGGGAAGAATCCCAAGCATTTGAAAAACAACGCAAGCTCCACCAGGGGCAGCCCCACTTGTCGTTCATTGACGGTCCAATCACTGCCAATAATCCCATGGGGGTTCATCATGGCTGGGGACGCACCTACAAAGACTTGTTTCAACGCTTTTGGACCATGCGCGGGCGTGAACTGCGCTATCAAAACGGCTTCGATTGTCAAGGATTATGGGTGGAGGTGGAAGTCGAGAAGGAGATGGGCTTCAAAAGCAAAAAGGACATTGAGGCTTTTGGTTTGGAGCTCTTTGTGCGTAAATGCAAAGCCCGTGTATTGAATTATGCTGCTGTGCAAACCGAACAATCCATCCGCCTTGGTTATTGGATGGATTGGAATGATCCCAATCAATTGCGTTGGTTAGCGGAACAATTGATGGAAGATCCCCAAAAAGTGATCACGGTGCCTGGTCCAAATGGACCCGTTACCGATACCGTAGAACAAATTGTGGGACGACTAGGGATGCCCGAATTGGGTGG
>DAOTVW010000008.1:0-17984 GCA_034436035.1 Anaerolineales bacterium | reverse complement strand
ACCCGCCGAGGTTTGTCACTGCCATCGGAAGCGATGTAATAAAACACTTCTCCGCGGGGCGCTTCGATGCGTGCAACCGCTTCCCCAGATGGGACTTCAACAAAGGGGCTGCCTTTCCAGGTACCCGGGGGCATCTTTTCTAAGGCTTGTTGGATAATGCGGCAAGATTCGACAATTTCAAGCGCCCGCACCACAATGCGCGCCAGTACATCACCGTCTGTCTGCACGATTGGTTCAAATTCCAACTCCGAATAGGCTGCATACGGGTCGTCTCGGCGGATATCTTGGGCGACTCCGCTCGCACGCGCGGTAGGGCCTAAGGCACCCCAGGCGATAGCATCTTGGCGGGTTAATATGCCGACGCCGGCGCAGCGCGCTAGTACAGTTTTGTCTTTAGTGAAGATGGGGATTAATTGTTCGCTAACCGCTGTTTCGATGGATTTTGTCATATCCCGAATAGCCGCAATATCTTCAATGTCACGGTTCACCCCGCCAACGCAGTTCATGGCGTAATTGACGCGATTACCCGAAACTGCCTCAAGGATGTCCATCACTTTTTCACGCAGATAAAAACAAGTCATAAATAGGGTTTGAAATCCCATAATATGCGCAGCTGCACCAGCCCATAGTATATGCGAATGCAAGCGTTCCAATTCTGCTACAATCACACGGATGAACTGAGCGCGCCGGGGTACCTCGATTGCGGCAAGATGCTCAATTGCCATGCAATAGGTGAGCGTGTGCACGTTAGAGCAAATGCCGCAAACTCTTTCGAATAAAGCAATGTTTTGTGTGTAATTGCGTTGTTCTGCAAGCAATTCAATAGCGCGGAAATTAAATCCGATCTGGATGCGAGCGTCGCGCACGATCTCACCTTCACAGTCCAATTCGATTTTATATGGTTCTTCCAAGGCGGGATGATAGGGTCCGATGGGCAACGTGTAGCTCATTTTTCTCCCTCCGTTTTCTTGCCATTCCAATAAAATAAACCGGGTGGGTCACCACTTCGTAAAATTAGCGGTGGCAGATCTTCACGTCCGCGGAAATGGATAGCATAATAATCGTGAATTTCCCGTTCGATCCAATTAGCAGCCGGGCAGATCTCAGCAATACTCACTATTTCACCAGCTTGGGTATCTGTGCTGATGTGAGCAATAACCCCATTCATGTCCCAATGATAGCGCATCCGAAATTCCCCGTTTTGAGTGGGTTGTGCCACGATGGTTATTAAGCGAGCGCCATTTTCGGTAAAAAAAGACGCCATTTGTCGTACATCCAGATTGTTTGCGTGGTTCCAGTATCCATCCTTTCTCTCAATGAAAGGACTGGTTATCCCAAGCTTTTCGCGGATTAGATCGAAATCCATCTCACACCTCTTTCTTGCGCGCTAACTCGAGCAACGCTTCTTTTTCGTGGCGCTGGCGACAGCGTTCGCATAATCGTATCCGTTGGCGAATTTGTTCGGATATCTCATCAAACGCGCGCATTAAGATACGCTCATTGGCAAGCCGCACCGGCTGTCCGCATTCTTCACACAATGGAAAATCAATTTGGTGGGTAGTGATTAATTCTTGCGGATGATGATATATGGGGGGTCGTTCACTCTGCATGGTTAATGCTTGAGTTGGACAAACCTCAACACAACGCCCGCAAAAGGTGCATTTTGCGGGATCATATCTCCAAACGAAATCGCGTAGATGCTGGTCTACGGTAATTGCACTGGAGACACAAACATAGGCGCATGTGGAACAGCCCACACACTGAGGAGGCTCAATTTGAACCAAACCGCGGTAATGTTCTGGTGTTGGAACACGCTGCGGATAACGCAAGGTGACCGGTTCAGATAAGACATTTGCTCCTATCAAATGAAGAATACCCATGCTTCACACTCCCAAAGGAATCAATGCAACAATCAAAGCCAGCAGAGAAACTCCGAAACCCCAACGCCAAAAGAGGTTGCTCGCTTGGCTAATTTTTAACCGAGCGGTTGCAGCAGCAAAGGTGGTTAGTAGAATTGCCATCAGTAAACATCCCAGTCCAAATAAAAGGATATTTACCCACCAAAGTGTGCTCCGCCAGGGGCAGGCAAGGCAGATAACTAATCCGCTGAGCATGACCCATTCCAGAGCGTGAGATAGCTCCCACAAGGCAAGGCGCGCTCCATCGAACTCGGTTATTGCACCACTGTAAATTTCTTGTTCGGCATTTGGCAGAGAAAATGGATTAAGGCGCAATTTCACCGGCAGGCAAATCAGTAACGCCAGTAGCCCTAACAGCCGAACTGGCAAAGCTGGCTGAGTGACTAAATCGCTCATTTGCAGACTTTTTGCAGCAGAAGCCAGAGCAAGTAAGGCGGTAATAAAAGGTAGGTTTGAAGCAATGGTCAAGGTAGCTTCCCGTACAGCCCCCACTTGACCAAAAATAGAACGGGAGGCAAAGCCAGCTAAAATCCAGCAAATCGGCGCTATTTCTGCCAGGGCGACAAACAGGATTAAATCACCAACACCCGCAGAAGAATTAAGGAATACAGGCAATAGGGTGAGTGCCCCGAGATTTGCTCCCACAGCCAGAAGCGCTAAGCCCGTGTAGATATTGCTCTCCCATTCCAGGCGTGCGATTGGGCGTTTTGCCATCAATTTTATAAAATCAAAGAATGGCTGAAAGAATGGTGGACCAATGCGTCCTTGCATGCGGGCTATGCTTTTCCGTTCCAGCCACATCATCATCCAGCCCATTGGCAAGGCAAATAATAATCCGGGGAAAATCAAAAATGCGATAAAGACTTGGATTATATTAAGCTGGCTCATTTTCTAGCCTCTTCGTTAATCTCTTTTGGTTGTTTTTGGTTGAGTGTTTTGATTGCCTCAGCGATTCCCTCAATAATCGCATCAGGACGCGGTGGGCAACCTGGCACATATACATCTACTGGAATGATTGTCTCCAATGGACCATTAATAACCGGACTTCCGATAAAAACATTTCCACTTGCTGGACATGAGCCAATCGCTACAACTGCTTTAGGGTCAGGCATTTGGTTATAAATGGTGCGTAAAGCGCGCTCGGTGTTACGCGTTACTGGTCCAGAAACAACCAGGATATCTGCATGGCGGGGGCTTCCTTCCAGGCGAATGCCCAGTTGTTCGACATCATAACGCGGCGTCACACAGGCTAATAGTTCGATATCGCAACCATTACAACCGCCTGTGTTCAGATGAAAAATCCAGGGAGATCTTATTCGTGATCGTTCTATCCAACTTTGTAAGAATTGATTCATGGCATTCCTCATTAATATAAACTGTACCGTTGAAGAATGAATGGTAAGAGTCCTCCGGCAAGCAAAAGAAAAGCGATCAGCCAAACGGTTAATCTCAATATAAGGGATTCGGATTTTGTTATGCTTGAATCAGTATTCATCTCAATATTCTCTACTCCCCACCAAAAGGTTGCCAGTACCCGTCCGTATGCCAATAAGGCGATGGCACTGGAAATCAATAACAAACCCAGGAGCCAAGGACTAACAGTCAAGCCAAGATAATAAATGCGCCAACGGGCAATGTATCCCAAACTCGGTGGAACACCTAATATGCCGATCATCCCAATCAAGAAAGCTGCACTGCTTACCGGAAACTTGTGCGCCATCCCGCCCCTGTTGGGTATAAAACCCATCTCTGCTTCAATGCCAGTTAATGAGGAAAATAGCAATACTTTTGCGAAGGAATGGACTACTGCACCTATTATGGCAGCTTGTATTCCTAAAGCTTCACTTAGTATCACCGCCAGAGTTAAATAGCCCATATCTTCGATCGTGGAAAAAGCGAGAAGGCGTTTGAGGTCTTTTTGCCCGAGCATCAGTATGGCGCCTAAAAGGCAAGAAGATAATGCGAATACCAGCCAAGGGGTTGTTGGAGTAAATAGCCAGGCTGCTGTTTGCCGCAAAGCGATCATTTCCCCGAAGGCAGCCATATCTACGATACTGATAAGAAAACCCACCACGATTGCAGGTAAGGCTTCAGCCACCATAGGCAGCCAGAGATAGAGCGGGATAATCGCCAGTTTGATTCCTATCCCAATAATCCATAAAAACCGAACTAATGCAGGTGGTAGGTAAGCGCCTAGCAGGTTCACCAGCAGACTACACAATGCTGAGAGAAGAAATACAAACAAATAGAGTGTCCTAATTTGTTTTTGTGAACTCGTTCGCCAGACCAGGATTACTGCCAGTAATGCTCCAAATTCCAATAGGATCACTCGCCCTACTTCGCTCTTTATAGCTAATCCCATTATCAAAAATATGCCAGATAGGATCAGCAACCACCGGGATTGATTGGACATTGAAAAAGTAAAAGAGAGCGCTGCTAAACATAACAGGCTGATCGCCACCCCGATTAACAGGAGGTTATTTGGCTGAATGGCTACTGTGGTGCTGGAACTAGAATTTGGGAATAAAAGAACGCTCAACCCGGTCAACAGCCCGAAGAGGCTCAACCAAACGATAGACCGCTGTTCAAGGATTGAATTGATATCGTTTAATTTTTCTCCTAACCAATTTAGGGAGCGCCAAATATAGTGATAAGCCCGATCTGCATCGCTCATTGTGTAAAAACCATTTAATTGTTGACGAAGAAAACTGGCGAAATCGCTAGCGCTAAGTCGGTTGCCAGTGGGCAGCGGCTCTCCCCCACTAAAAACACCGCTTAGTTCTCCTCCATTGTTTGAGGCAGCAAAGGCTAGCTTATGATAGGGGGAAAGGATCAAATATATTAATCCACCAATTAAAATGGCTAAGAATGCTAATCCCAAACCGAGACTAGAAAACCAACTTCCTCCTGCTATTGTTATTCCCAGCCAACTAATCCCGCTCAAAGGAGATTGTCCTAAACTTGTCAATAAAGGATTAATCAGGCCGCTAATAGCCAGTTGCGGGGCGATACCTAAAACGACACTCCCGAGCGCTAAACCGCCAATCCCAACCAACATCCAATCATTTTTCTCCTTTTGTGTGTGTGGAAGCGTTACTGCTGCTCCAAAAAAGGCGCTATTGCTGGCTTTGAGAAAATAAAAGACTGTAACCACGCTCACAAGCCAAGAGATTAAAACGGCCAGGCTTTGATTTGCCTCTAAGGCCGCATGGTATAACAACCATTTCGAAACAAAACCGCTTAATAAAGGCAAGCCGCTGATACTACCTGCTAAGAGTAACCAGAACAGGGTGGTATGCGGCATCCACTGTGAAAGTCCGCCCAATACATCTAAATCACGGGTGCCTGTCTCATGTTGGATTTTGCCTGCACAAAGAAACAAACCAGCTTTAAAAAGTGCATGATTCAAGCAGAGCAATAAGCCCGCAGCAATCCCCAGCGGGGTTCCAATACCGATGCCCAACATCATATAGCCAACCTGGCTAACAGTGGAAAAAGCCAGCAGGCGTTTTAAATCTGTTTGCAGCATTGCAAACAAAGCTCCAATTAACATCGTTATGAGTGCTACCAAAATGACAAGAGTTTCAAATGGCGCTGGCCATGGAGCGATCCCTCGCAATCGTGCCATTAGGTAAACACCAGCGGTGACATAACAAGCTGCGTGTAAAAGCGCAGAGACTGGGGTGGGCGCTGCCATGGCGTCGGGAATCCAGGTGTGTAGGGGGAATTGCACCGATTTTGCCATCGCAGCGATGAATGCCAGAGTTAGTAAGGTAAGATTTAAACTTGTTGCGATGCTTTTCTCTGTCCATAGCGTACTTCCACTGCGAGCATACACGGCTAATACCATTGCTAATAAACCATATCCAGCAATATGGGTCATCACAAAGACTTTGCGAGCGCCGCGCGCTGCTTCAGTTTGTCCATACCAGAAACCCACCAAAAGGAAAGAACATAAGCCAATAACTTCCCAACTGAGGTAAATCAAAAACAAATCCGAAGTGAATACCAAATGGACTAAACCAGCGATGAAAATCAACATCAATGCATAGAAACGGGTACAACTTTGGTCGTGTTCCATGTAATCAATGGAATAGAGCAGGATGATGGTACCCACCGCAGTAGCGATTAAAGCGAAAAAGAAACCCAAGCCATCTACATGATAACTGAGAGATGCGGGACCATCCCAGGCGAGCAAGTGAAAATCAATATCTTGGTGAGATAAAATCGTTCGCCAAAAGGTGAGCACACTGATCAGTGCACTCAGGCTGGTGAAAAAAGCCAGCCATCCTTTGGCGCGGTTGGAGAGGATGCGGGTTAATATCAGTTGCAGCAAAACCCCAAACAACAGCAATGCCCAAGATAAAACTACAGGTAGGTTTGGCATAGACTACCTCTCAAATTATAGAATTGAGCCGGGCTGCCTTCATCGAGGAACAGGGTACAGGTAGCCCGGCGACTGATTGAGATTCCCTATGCAGCAACGCTTTCACTCGTTACCGGTAAACCGAGTGCACTACGTTTTTTGTCAATGTGTTCGATCATTAATGTCGCTGCTTTAAATGGATCCATCTCGACTGCAAATTTTGCACCGATCACACCTTCAGCCGTGTCCGTCAAGAGCTTCGTCACTTCTGGACCACCCAACACTGGTGGGACAGTCCCAAGCACGGTAAAAATACCACTGGAAACCACATAGGCGCCAATGCTGACCGCTTTTTCACTCATCCATTCTGGCGCTGCTCCGGCTACTGGCAGATCACTAATGTCCACCCCCAGGGCGTTCGCGATCGCTGCGCAGGCATTGAGAATACGGCTAATATCTACACAAGAACCCATGTGCAGTACGGGTGGGATGCCCAGCGCTTTGCACACCCCTTTCAAGCCCTCGCCGGCCAGGTCTGCTGCTTCAGGAAGTAACAAGCCGGCTTTTGCAGCTGCAATGGCATTGCATCCGGTGGTGACCACGAGGACATTGTTTTTGATCAGTTCCTTTAGCATATTAACGTGGCCATAATCATGCTTAACCTTCGGGTTATTGCAGCCAACCACACCGGCAATCCCGCGTATAGCGCCCGATTTGATTGCATCGAGAAGCGGGTTAAGGGTGCCTCCTAAAGCCGTGACGATTGCCTCAACACTAAAACCGACCATACATTCTGATTTCTCGTCGGGGATGTAGACCTGGCCAGGTTTGCGGAAGCGGTAATTTTCCACGGCGGTACGCACAATTTGCTTGGCAATCTCATAGCCATGTTCTTCGTGAAATTCGATATGTACATCACCGGGGAATTTCGCTTTGGGGGAGGTGGAAATCAATTTGGTGTGAAAACAACCCGCTACAGCGCCCAGAGAAGGCATAATACATTGTACGTCGACAACCATTGCTTCAACGGCGCCGGTTGAAATCGCCAACTCTTGCTGTAAGAAATTGCCCGCCACCGGAATACCGTGGCGCATCAACACTTCGTTCGCTGTGCAGCAAATCCCAACTACATTGATGCCCTTTGCCCCAAATTTTTTCGCCAAGTCAATCATTTCCGGATCTTGGGACGCAGCTACAATTAATTCAGATAAGGTCGGTTCATGTCCATGGACGATGATATTGACCATATCTTTCTTTAAAACACCTAAATTCGCGGTTGAGCGGATCGGCACCGGTGTGCCAAACAGTACATCGGAAAGCTCAGTAGCAATCATTGAACCGCCCCATCCATCCGAGAGAGAGGTGCGCAGACCATGTAAAATGAGGTTGGTGGGATCATTATCCACACCGATATGGGTACGGTGCATCATCTCCACTACTTCGCGATCTACCCCGCGAGGTTCAATGCCGAGACTTTGCCAGAGAGCCAGCCGTTTTTCAGGTGCTCGACGGGTAAATTGTATTGGTCCTTCTTGCTTACCAAATTCCGCATAGACAGCGCTTGCCAAATCTTTGGCGATATCTTCTTTGGTGCGGTCTTTGGTCTTGATGCCATACTCTTTTGCCAATACCATCAACTTTGCTTCATCTTTGATTTGATAACCGGATGCTTTTCCTTGAGCGGTAAGCAGAAGTGTGTGGGCGATATCTCTACCATGATCAGAATGGGCTGATGCGCCGGCAGCAATCATGCGGCCTAAGTTACGGGCGACGATAATGTCCGCGGTTGCCCCACAAACACCTTGCTTTGGACCTTCGTCTTCGAATGGGCTAATACGGCAAGGGCCCATATTACAGTTACGACAGCACAATCCAAGTTCGCCAAAACCGCATTGTGGTTGCATGGCTTCAAAGCGATCCCAAACTGTGGGGATACCGAGTTCTTCGGTGCGTGCCAGCATGGCATGTACGGAAGGATCAATGCTTTTGCTGAGGATTTTTTCTGAATATTTGCCATTCCCTTTCATCTCAGGTACTCCTTTTCAAATAAATTCATCCTACTGGTATTGAGAATGATTTCATCCCAAATCAATTTCATTTTTGCAGCTCACGTTGAACTTTGATGGCTTCCAGATAGCGCTGTGCCGAGCTCATCCGTGCTGAAGCAATCACTTCCTTAGGAACAACCAGGCGGATCGCTTTGGTTGGACAAGCAGAGACGCAGGCTGGTCCTTCTTCCCGGTCAACGCATAAATCGCATTTTGTGGCAGAACGTTTGGTGTGCCCGTTAACTTGAACGGTGGTGATATGGATGGCACCGAATGGGCAAACCATCGTGCATAAGCCACAGGCGATGCAGCGGTTGAGGTTGACCGCGGTATATGTTTCAGTGCGGAAGGTTGCTCCGGTAGGACAAACTTTAACGCAAGGTGCATCTTCACATTGCCGGCATTGGGTGGGAAAACGGATTTCGGCTACCTGAACAACTTGATTGCGCGGGTTGAGGAATTCATTATTTAAAATTGCCCCAAAAAGCGTTCCCGAGCGGGTGTGTGCTACCGCGCAAGCTAGTTCGCAGGTATGGCAACCCATACATAAATCTGGGTTAACTTCGAGGAACGGTCCTTTTAATTGGGTCATAGGATTACACCTCCTTAGAGAATAAAAAACGAGTTAATTAAAAACGTTACCTATCGCCTTAATTTATCTCCGGTTGCCTCCTTATTAAATTGAATTAGAAATGAATTTATTCGCCTCGGCAGGTATCCCCACTGGACCGTACCATTAAATTTCAACCATTAAGCTGCGAAAAACCCCTGGAGACCCTGTCAGGTTCTTGCTGCAGCGAATGAATATTGATGTTAAAAATAATATAGCACATAATTAAATGTGACACAAGTAGTAATTTAGCCAATTTAATAATGACATTTTACGCAGGATCTATCGTAAAAATAATAGTCTGATTTAGACCCCTAAAGTGTTTATGGGCGCAGCAGCGGTTTGGTTTCAACTCACCCGAGAAATGTTATCCGGGGTAACTTTTAAGTAAAATTTTGACACTTTGCCGTTTTTGGGCTACACTGTAGATATCCCATTCTTTTGTGAGGTTAATGATGAAACAACAGGCATCTCGTTACCGCTGGTTTGTCGTTATTGTCTTTTTCCTCTTCATGCTCCTACACCAGACCGATAAATTAATGATTGGCTCTCTCCAATTACCGGTGAGTGAAACTTTTGGTTTGGATGATTTCAAATGGGGCTTGATTAACTCTGGCTCTCTCATTGTTGCTACCATTTTATATCCAGTGTGGGGTTATTTATATGATCGTTACGCACGGGATAAATTGCTTGCCCTCGCAGCCTTTATTTGGGGTACGACTACCTGGTTGAGCGCCATCGTACGCACTTATCCTCAATTTCTGATCACTCGTGGCTCCACGGGTATTGACGATTCTTCCTATCCGGGTTTATATAGTCTGATTGCCGATTATTTCGGTCCAACCCTGCGTGGCAAGATCTATGGCGTTTTACAACTCGCGCAACCGTTGGGCTATTTATTAGGCATGATCTTAGCGCTCATGGTTGCTCCTTTGATTGGGGGATGGCGTTCTATATTTTATTTGACCGGTTCGACCGGCATTATTATTGCCATCTTGATCTTTTTTGGTGTGAAAGATATGCCACGCGGGAAAGCCGAACCAGAATTTGAAGGTCTTGCGGAAATAGGCCAGTTCCGTTTCTCCTGGGCTGAGGCAAAAGAAATCTTCAAAAAGAAAACCATGTGGTTTGTCTTTCTGCAAGGGTTTGCCGGCGTGTTTCCTTGGAATGTGATTACCTATTTTTTCTTTGGATATTTGATGCGGGAACGCGGGTATGATAACTCGTCGGTCTTATTTACCATGGCACCGGTTATCCTGGTCCTGGCAGCGGGATATTTTGTAGGTGGCGCGTTGGGAGATTGGTTGTTTTCCCGTACCAACAAGGGGCGCATTATCATTTCCTCGGTGGGAGTATTACTAGGCGCCATCTTTCTGGCTCTGGCACTTAAAACTCCTTTAGAAGCACGCTCAACCTTCTTCGTGTTGATGATTTTCACCGCTATCTTCATGCCCTTCTCATCAGCCAATGTCATCGCCACGGTGTACGATATAACCGTCCCTGAAGTGCGCAGCACAGCTCAAGCGGTTGAATATTTTATCGAGAATAGCGGTGCGGCGTTGGCTCCGGTTCTGGCGGGGGCATTGGCGGTCAGCATGGGATTAGGATCGGCGATTTTGATCATCTGTACCAGCACATGGTTATTGTGTTTCTTGATTTATATTGGCGCTTTGTTTACTATCGACGGCGATATTCACACGCTGCGATCGCAAATGGCGGAACGGGCTAAAGAATTGATTTCTTGAATGGTTTGCAGTATTGCAAAGCATCTCCATGCGTTTATTCATGGATGGCTAACTTAAACATGATTATTGTCAATCATTTTAAGTAGAGTGTTATCTTATGTTGAGGTAAAATCGAATTTGCAAAATAATCTCGGATAATCCGATAAGATGGAGTTGAAAATGAATAAGAAATTTATGGCTATACTGGTAATCTTCTTGATTTTAGGTAGTGCTTTATCTGCTTGCTCTCCAAAACAAGCCCCACAACCCGCTACCAAAAGAGTCGTTTATTTGATCAATGGCGCTCTAGGTGACAATGCCTTCTACGATTCTGGCAAGGCTGGCATTGATAACCTTGCCAAACAATACGGTGTCGAAACCCGCACAATTGAATGCAATTTTGACGCTGGCAAATATGAGCCTTCCTTGCAAGCTGCTGTAGATTACGCAGATGTCATTTTTGTCATCTCGTATGGCTTTGAAGACCAGCTAAAAGCCATCGCCGATAAATACCCCGATAAAATCTTCGTCAATATTGATACGGTTGTCGAAAATCCTAAAAAGACGATCACCTCGGTAGATTTTATTGAGGAGGAAAGCGCCTATCTCGCTGGAGTGGTTGCTGGGTTAGCGACCACTGATACAACCATTAAAAATATCAACCCCGATAAAATCATTGGCGTGGTTGGTGGCGATGTGGACCCGGTGGTAAGCGCATTTGTTTTTGCCTATCAAAATGGCGCTCACTCGGTAGACCCACAAATTCAGGTATTGAAAAAATCCTTAGGCGGGGCATGGGATGACTCTGCGAAGGGCAAGCAAGCAGCATTACAACTCTATGATCAAAAAGCAGATATTGTCTTTCAGGTGGCTGCAGCGGCGGGCATTGGTGTGTTGCAAGCTGCTCGGGAGCGGGAGCTGTATGCGATCGGTGTAGATACCAATCAAAATGATTTGGAACCTGGCTATGTCATCGCCAGTGATGTGAAAAATGTTGGCAAAACCATCGAGGATGTCTACAAAACCATCAATGACGGCAGTTACAAAGCCGGTCAGGTCTTGAAATATGGGATCGCGAAAGGCGGGGTAGATATTGCGTTAGACGCCAAGGTGAAAGTTTTGCCACAATCAATCGTGGATAAAGTGATGGCACTTCGTCAACAAATTATTGATGGAACGCTTGTCATTCAACTCTATGATGGCAGCGATGTCTGGCAATAGACCTAGATAGAAACCAAGGTTGCTTCCATCTGCTCGTCTGTGAATTCACTCCAGACGGGCAGATGATTTCCAAATGGAATATGAACACCCTAATCGAAATGCGCAACATTGTCAAAGTATATCCACCCAATGTGGTGGCATTAGACGATGTTAGCGTTGATTTTCGACAGGGAGAGATACACTCCATTGTAGGGGAGAACGGAGCAGGGAAAAGCACCTTGATGAAAGTGTTATATGGCTTGACGCCGGCGGATAGTGGGGAAATCCGATTATCGGGAAAAGCTGTTTCCTTTCACAATCCGGGGGAAGCCATTGCAGCAGGCATCGGCATGGTGCATCAAGAGATTGTGCTTATCCCGCAATACACGGTTTGGGAAAATATCGTGCTGGGCGTGGAACCGCTACAATCATTTGGGCGGTTGGATGTTGCAAAGGCTCAAGAATTAGTCCGTCAAAAAATCGATGAATTTCAATTCAATATCGATGTTAATGCCCGCGTCGAAGATATTTCGGTAGCTGCTCGCCAAAAAGTCGAAATCCTGACTTTACTCTATCGTAACGTATCTATCCTCATATTGGATGAACCGACCTCGGTGCTTACCCCGCAAGAAATACCACAACTCTTTAGCGAGCTGGCACGCCTCCGTGATAATGGGCACACGATTCTTTTTATCTCACATCGCTTGGAGGAAGTGTTAGAACTAAGCGATCGGATTACCGTGATGCGGAAAGGGAAGAAGATCGCCACGGTTGAGGCTTCGCAAACCAATCGTCAGGAACTGGCACGCATGATGGTTGGGCGGGAGATTTTGTTTCTATCCCGACGCACCCCGCAACCGCCTGGCCCTGTTGTTTTCCGTGTTGAAAACCTCACTTTAAACACCCCTGATAAACGGGTTCGGTTAAAAGAAATCAATCTTCAAGTTCGTTCGGGAGAAATCGTTGGGCTCGCCGGGGTAGAAGGAAACGGTCAGTTTGAGCTGGTCAATACAATCATGGGTATCCAACAACCCACCAGTGGAAGAATAATTGTCGAAGACACAGATATTACCCATGCTCCGATCCTCGAACGGCGGCGGAAGATCGCTTTCGTCCCCCAGGATCGTGGCAAAATGGGCGCCAGCCTGAGTGCGGATATCGTGGATAATGCCATTATGACCCACCATCGGCTGAACGAGCGCTTTTCACTTTGGAAAGGCTTATTGCTCAATTATGCTTTTGCCCGCCATTTTACGGATGTACTTGCGGATAAGTTCGCGGTGGTGATGCCAGGTCGCTCTGCGCCTTTCCGGGCGCTTTCTGGCGGCAACCAGCAAAAAGTTATTCTGGGGCGGGAGCTGCTGCTCAACAGTCCATTTATCTTACTCGATCAACCAACACGTGGCTTAGATGTGGGTTCCATTGAGTACGTCCACGATCAAATCTTACATATGCGCAGCGAAGGCAAGGCAATCCTGATGATCTCCGCCGATCTCGAAGAGATTTTCTTGCTCTCAGACCGCATTCTTGTGCTTTACCGAGGGCAGCTTGTTGCTGATATTCCGGTAGAGCAAACCAGCCTTGAGGAAATTGGCACCTTGATGTTGGAAGGAAGACCAGCAGGATGAATCGTCAACGCCTTTTAAATGGGATTGTGGGGGTTTTCATTGCCTTGTTGATTGGGGCAATCATCATGGTAATTCAGGGTTACAACCCTATCTTGACCTATCAAGCGCTATTCCAGTATTCCTTATTTGGGTGGTATCCGTTTGCCACCACTTTGAAAAATGCTGTTCCGTTGGTTTTGACCGGTCTATCGGCGGCGATGGCATTCGCTTCTGGTGTGGTGAACCTCGGTCAGCCGGGACAACTCGTGATGGGGGCATTGTTTGCGACAGTGGGTGGTTTATATCTAGATCTGCCGCCAGCGTTAATGGTTCTGGTGCTCTCTGCGCTTGCAATGCTGGGGGGTGTTTTGTGGGCAGGGGTGGCGGCTATGCTGCGGCGCTGGTTCGAGATGAGCGAATTTATTGTCACCTTAATGCTCAATATGATTGCTGACTTTTTTACCATGTGGGCGATTACTTATCCATTCAAAGATGCCACCGCTTACTCTCCGATGACACCGCAGATTAACTCCAACGGCTGGCTGCCAGTAATCGGCGATTTCAATAGTTCGATATTTTTTATGATTGTTGCGGTGGCGGTCATGTGGTTTTTCTTTAATCGCTGGAAGGCGGGATACGAGTGGCGCATTAGCGGACAAAATTCGTTATTTGCCCGTTTAGGCGGTTGTGATATCCAAAAGAATTTTCTTGGGGTGATGCTGTTAACTGGTGCTTTAGCCGGTTTAGCAGGTGGTTTGGTTGTGATGGCTGGGCCCCACCGTTTTATAAAAGGTTTAGGCGCAAACTATGCCTGGGATGGAGTGATGATAGCGATAGTCGCAAACAATGGATTGATGGCGACCTTTTTGTATGGCTTATTTTTCAGCGCTATTCAGACTGGTGCGTTAGGTATGGAATTAATCACTGACGTCCCTAGCGAAATTGCCCAGGTTTTACAAGCGGTTTTGGTGCTGGTCATTGTTGCCAGCCGTGAATACCTGAATACCACGCTGGAGAAAGCTGCTGCCCGCCGGCAGGCACGCATGAGGCAAACATGAAAGCACTTATTGGTTTAATCAATGGCATGATTTCAGGCGCAACGCCTATTTTGCTTGCCGCATTAGGGGGCGTCTTCACCTATTATGCGGGTGTCTTTAATATTGCCATGGAAGGGATGATGTTGGTAGGAGCTTTTTTTGCGGTATTAGGATCTTACTTCTTTGGTTCGTGGTTATGGGGGGTAGGTTTAGCTATCTTAGGATCGCTGGCTCTGGCATTGATCTTTATCCTTTTTGCAGTTGTTCTGAAAACCGACGAGTTTGTAACCGGCATTGCGCTCAACTTATTTGCATTGGGGATCACGACTTATTTACTTCGCCAAATATTTAAAGTGAAAGGTGTATTCTCCAATCCAGGCATCATACCGATTCCGGTGATAAAAATCCCTCTCTTAGCGAACGTACCTGTTTTAGGGGAGGTCATTTCTGGGCAGAATTTGATGGTTTATGTGGCGATTTTTATCACCTGGTTAAGTTATTTTCTAATCTTCCGCACCCGCTTTGGCTTACGACTACGAGCGGCGGGATATAACGCGGCGCGGCTCGATTCTAGCGGTGTATCCTCAGCGCGCATGCGGGTGTGGTCACTTCTGATCTGCGGTGTTTTCTGTGGATTGGCGGGAGCATTTCTCTCGTTGGGATATGTGAACTTATTCACCGAGAACATGTCTGCGGGGCGAGGATGGATCTCGCTGGCAGCGATTATCCTGGTGAATGGACACCCACTGGGTGTAGCGCTGATCTCACTCTTGTTTGGCTTTTCGGATGGGCTGGGATTGCTCCTGCAGGGGTATCAAGTGCCAGCCCAATTTACCGCGATGGTGCCGTACTTAGCGACATTGATTGCCCTGTATTTTTATGCGGTTCGGGAACGAAAGAGAAAACAAATTCTCTAATTTCCAATCCCTTTGGGAGAGAATGGAGGTGGGAGTGCTTCTCTGCCGGGCAGGCAATACCAGACATGTTCGGATCAAAACACAGGAAAAAACTTCAGGTATAATCGTAGGGTAAGTTGTGGATGCCGCAGAATTGTAGAAATAAACCGCTCGCTATTCAGTTACACGAAACTGCATCTTGCCTGACGTTTTGCACTCAATATTGATATCCTTAAGCTAAATCTTGCATGGGAACAAGATACAAAATGCAAAGCCCCACCTTAACCAGCGATCTGGCAACTGCCCGTGAAATTATCTTAAAACATCTACAATCCTTTCAGGTAGGGATCTATTTATTCCGTTCAAAAGCCAGAGGAACTGTCGATCTTTATTCGGATATCGATATTGCACTCTTGCTGGAGGAAACCCTGCCAGCGGAGAGGTTGGCAGAGCTCAAAGAAAAGTTGGAGGAGAGCAATATCCTCCGCCAGATAGATGTGGCGGATCTGAGCGAAGCCGATGATGCTTTTCGTCAAAAAGTGATGAAAAAAGGAATTTTATGGAAAGAGTAAAGATACCATGACGATTCTACTCCCCTCACCCCTTCCCCAACATGCCTGGGAGATCGAACGAGCCATCCGCCTGGCTGCCCTCCCGCTCGATCGGCGTATCCATCCCAGCCAGTGGTACTCCAGTGAAACAGTCTTCCCTGGCGGGGATGATTTGATGCAGCTTTTTTGGGAATCCCATGTGCCCGGCTCAGGCGCACCGGAGATTGCCTATGTAGGTATGGTGCAATCCTTAGCGAATCGTGGCTATGACGTCTCTGAGGCAGAAGCTCTTTTACCGCAGGGAATCCAACTTTCGAGGCAGGGCAAGCGGGATGAACTGCGTGTCCTCACCGCCCAGCTTCTCGCTGCTTTGCACAATTCACCCGCCATTCGTGATCATCCATACTGGCAATTTAACCATCCATCCACGTGGGAGGATATTGTCAACGCCATGGATCACCCTGATACCCATCCCTACCCCGGCGCAACCCAAGACCTGGAAGAGAAAATCCGGTCTGGCTGGCAGGGTCAATTAGCGGGCGGCGCCTTTGGTACACCTATCGAAGGGTATCATACCCTGCGCTTGCAGGAAGTCTATGGGGTGATTGACAGCTATCTCACCCAACCAGAAACCGTCAACGATGATGTCGTCTATGAGTTAGCCTTTCTGGATGCATTTGAACGCAAAGGGCGCCAGCTCACCAGCGCAGACATTGCGCTCGAATGGATTAGGCAGATTCCGTTTGGCTGGTCGGCGGAATGGGTTGCACTGCGCAATTTGAACATGGGTATCTTCCCCCCTGATTCGGGTAGGTTTCGGAATCCATTCAATGAATGGATTGGCGGGCAGATGCGTGGTATGGTGTGCGGGATGTTAGCGCCGGGCTGGCCTTTTGAAGCGGCGCGTCTGGCGTACCTGGACGGTGTGGTTTCCCATGCTGCCAACGGCGTTTACGGGGAAATGTTCGCTGCTGTTGTGACATCCCTGGCATTCATCCTCCGCGATATTCCGTCTCTGGTCGCCGAGAGCTTGCGCTACCTACCCCAGCAGAGCGAATATGTCTACCTGGCGCGCGAAATTTTAGTCCTTCTCCAGCGTGAACCTGACCCCCAGCGGGCTTGGGAACTGCTGGATACCCGTTTTCAAGAGTACAACTGGATTCACGCCTATCCCAACCTGGCAGCCGATCTTTTTGCTTTATGGCAGAGCGGGGGAGAGATTGGTCTAGCTTTCCGTTGGCTGGCGTACGCCGGGTTAGACGTGGACTGCAACGCCGGGCTGGTGGGAAATATCCTCGGCGTTCTCTGCGCGGTTCCCCCGCAATGGCGCGATCCGCTGGAAGACCGTCTGGACACTTATTTGCGCGGCAAAGAACACCTTTCTATCCACCAATTGGCGCAGCGGACAGCAGAGCTGGCACAACGATAATATTTCTTTAGACCTGACAGGTTTTATCTATCTCATTAAACCTGACAGGTTTTAACTTGACGCGGCTTTGTCTCAACTTGTGCGTGGACATGAGATCCCAAACACAAGATCCTTTAGGAAACCTGTCAGGTTTTAACTATCTCATCAGACCTGACAGGTTTTAATGTGACGCGGCTCTGTCATAACCAGCTCGTGAATAGGAGATTCCGAACGCAAGATAATCTTGGAAACCTGTCAGGTTTTCTCAATCCCCTCAGACCTGACAGGTTTCACCTATCTCATTAAACCTGACAGGTTTCATCACAACCCAGCTAATTGCGATCCATGAGCGGATTTGAGACTATGAAGGCAAAACTCCTTCGAAAACCTGTCAGGTTTTCTCAATCCCCTCATACCTGACAGGTTTTAACTTGACGGGGCTCTGTCACAACCGACTCGTGAACCAGTAGATCCAAACACAAGATCCTTTAGGAAACCTGTCAGGTCTTATTAATCTCCTTAGACCTGACAGGTTTTAACTTGGTGCGGCTCTGTCGTAACCGGCTCGTGAATTAGGGGATCTAAATTCAAGACTCCTTAGGAAACCTGTCAGGTCTT
>DAOTVW010000007.1:0-4410 GCA_034436035.1 Anaerolineales bacterium | reverse complement strand
ACTCGCTGTAATTCTGGTCTAGTATGCTGTAGCCCTTATACGACCAACTCGCTAGTAGATCAGTGACAACATAGAGAACTGAAGAGAGAGTACCGCATATCAACAAAATCTTCCGTCGCATAGTTACACGGAAGTCTTATCGAGTGAGTTAAGATATCCAGCGTTTTGTGTTGTGGCGCAAAACGTCTTTTCAAACGAACTTTTCTTGCGGATAACCACTTGGTTAACAAGTTGGCTAATCATCCGGGTTTAGCTTGGTTAACGAATTGCGTTTATATGTCTCTTGCCCAAGCATCAAATCTAACGAGCTCATAATCTTTTATGTTCCGTGCTCACATGCGTGTAAATTTTCAGCCGTCTTTTAGCTCGAGTGACCCAAAAGTGCCTGAAGCGCAAAGTAGGAAATGAAATCATTATCTTTGCATCGATATCTGATCTATTAGTCTCTTTACTTTGACCTTTTATAAAGTGTTAGACACTACTGTGCGCGCTGTTAACCCTCTGTTGGCTGGCTTTTGGAACCAAGGATTTCAAATTTGGAAAGCAATTCCTCAACATCCTTTTGTTCGAACGACGGTTTGCGAAGATACTTTTTCACCTTCCACCAAGTGAACCAACCGCGAGTTTTAGCTAGTTCAATAATCAAGTCATCCAGTTGTGGTTTAATGACATCTAAGAGGCCCGCTTCAATCTGAGGATAGGCTTGTGTTGCCGTCGGGTCCTGTGAAGCAAGCTGTTCAAGACTTGTAAGGACTTTTGGCAGTGCATCTTTTGAGCGTAATCGGAACCCAAGCAGAGGATCCGATGATGCAACAACATCAACTGACTCATTGTATCTTTTCGCTAATGAATCGGCGACTGGCAAGATAGCTCGCAGCTTTGCAAGGATAACTGGCTGACCTTGCGGGGGAATTTTGAATTTCTTTGTCGCCTCATCCATAAATGCCTTTAATTCAAAAGTGCGGTGACGAACTTCGAGAAGATCAGCGATTGCGCGTGAGATGGCCTGCCTGTGAGAAGAAATCTCCCGCCTCCGACTGCTAGCTTCACCGAGCAGCCAGCCAACCATTAACGTAATTAACTGAGTCCATATCGTCAGTTCAGTTGACATTCTAAAATCCGATCTTACCTGGTGGGGTATAACGACAAAGGACAAGTAGTCTTACAGCAAAAGTCGTTCTTTTCACTTTTTATAAAAGTTGCGAAGCAGCGAGTGATCAAGCAAAAGGAATGGAGTGCACTCAACGTATTTCTCATGATGAGCGTCTTTCTTGCGCGTGTGAATTAGGGTTTGGGTTTCATTAGGCGGAGCTGCCATTCCTCAAAAGTTGCTTTCTATATTGTGGGGAGGCATCAACACCCTGATCAGGTATTCTTCCAGGAAAGGTGCGAGCCGCTTGCAATCATTAGGGAGACCAATTGTGATGACGTATCGATTTCCAATTGCTTCCTCGCTTACTGGTTCATCATGCGCTCTGTTCAGCAAATAATGAAAGTGTTGCATCAGCCTGCGGCAAAGGAAGGAAGATTTGCACAGATGATGTAGTTCATGCGATTCGGAAAATAAAAGGTGAACACCTGCAAGTTCATTGTTGATTCAAGGGTTGGCAAAGTCTGTCAGAATACAGTGGAGACACTTATTAATGAAACGCGAGCCTCGACAGTTGCCTCGCTCAGTGCCGTGAAGAACCTGGAGAGTAGAGTAGTTATTTGCATATTCGTTGAACCTCAGTTAGTTTGTCGGATGTAAAGCGGATAATCTTTGAAAGTTGTTTGGGTGCCTCTAGCGACGTTGAACACCGTGAGCCATCCAGTTGCGGAGAGAGCGACATTGTTATCATCGAACCACCTGACGAACCCGCCAGTAGGGTTCCCGGGAAGGGAGCCTCGGTTGATTACCTGTGTTGAACCAAATCTCAGGTCCTCTACCACTGCATCGATTTCTTGCCAGTAAGGATAAACAAACAAATCACCAACGGTGACGTAGTAGAAAAGAAACCGACCGTCAGGTGAGTAATGTGGCTCGGTACTCGAGGGCACATTTACCTGCTTTGTACTGCTTTGTACCGATAGAAGGCCTGTGCCGACATTGTAAAAGGCTAGATCGCGAATGTTAGACCACTTCTGCGATTGGACATCCAGAGCGATGGTTCTGCTATCGGGCGACCAAACGGGATGCTGAGGTCGGTAAGCATAATCCACGATCCTCTTTCTGTGTGTGCCACGGAAATCAGTCAAGTACAATTCAGGTATTTTCACTTCCTCGCCGTATTCGTTCAGGAAAGTGCGGTCCTCAAAATAGAACAACCATTTGCCGTCTGGAGAGAAGGTTGGACTATTAGGACTTCTCAAAACGTGAGATGGTCTACCAGTTCGCAGGTTGATTAGATACGTGGCGTCACCATATGAGGTGACTAGCAAACCCTGAGGCAGGTACCCCTCAATGACTGATCCATTTGAAAACTTAAGATAGTGAAGTTGCATGGAGTTGGCATTCAGGTAATAAGAGCCGAGATTCCGAGTATAAGATCGTTCTCCGATCTGCTTTAGGCCGTAGTAGTTGAAGTAAAGGGTGGAGTCATCTGTATTCCAGGCAAAGGCGACCGAGAACGCCTTTTTTCCCATTGAGTTTATGGCAGTCAGTTTGATAGGATCGAATGTGATTAGACACACCTTTAGGGAGTCAGTTGTCTGATATGCGAGTGCCAACTTATCTCGACGCGGAGAAAGAGCTTCAGAGAAAAAGGAACTTGTCGTCGAGGCCAATAAAGAATCCCACTGTAAAGATTGATCGAATGCCATGATGCCAACATTGAAGCGGAGTGAAATGCCTGCGTACTCGGTGCGGTCCAGCGATGAGGAGTTATCGGAACTTGGTTGCTCAGTGTGTCCATATTGCAAGTTTTCCTGAACGGAACAGCCGAAACAAAGCAGAATCGGAATGAGAAAAGGAATCGTCTTTTCCATTAGCTTACCTGTCCAAGATTCATAGAAGATAAGAACCGGAATGTAAGTTTTGCCTAAGGTCTCGCGCTATTGAGCTGTTGCTTTCCCACGATACAAGTGTTCCAAAGGATCGGATCATTGTGCGAAAGCAATGAAGCGACCGAAATATATACAAAATTTGAAGTATCTTTTTGCAGCTTGTCTAGCGACGCTCCGTGTATCAGGGTGTGCATCTCTTAAATCATTCGGCTTTCGATTAAGTACCGAGACCAGGAGAGCGGCGCCTACTACTATATCAATGTAAATCCACGTTGCAAGTTCGATTCGCAGCATAACCAACCGTTTAAATAGTAATGCAACCATAGCAAGCATTCAAGCCCAAGGACTAGTAGGCGTAACAATTCTCGGTTGGTAGAATCAGCATAAGTTGTTGGAATGACTGTAGATGCCGAGATTATCCAGTTCACGAACTGGATACGAATGCATTTTTAAAACAAAACCAAAAAACAGACGCAGGATGGGATGTCCAAGATGTGGAAACCTTGGGACGATTCGATATCGAACTATATCGAGAATCTCAGGAACCACCTTCTCTTCAAACCTTTGACCGGCTGCAAAAAAGCGAAGAAATATCAAAACTGTCTCGGTCCAATCGAGTTCCATAAAGTCAAATTGGTCTATCACGATTGGATCAAAAATCACCAACCGCAGATTTTTACATTTACTTGAAATGATTTAACAACAATCCATACGGAATGGATATGATGCATCAAATAAGAATCTCAATGAAAAAGACATTGAAGTAGATGTGAGAAATTTGCAGGGTGCCTCCTGTTATAGAAAACAAAGCAAACAATGGAAGTAACCATCATGGAGAATCGGAATTACGAACCATATCCTTTGGGTGTGCAGTTCCCATGTTCGAGAATGCCGCGACCATTCGGCGATCCGCTAGTTGCGACCTACCCTACATCGTTGATCTTAGAGAGAATCACCGCTCCCCACCGAGTGTGTAATGTAAATTTACCTGTTCCCGGGTTTTTCACGGGTAGCCGAGCCAGCGGCAAGTCAGTTTATTTGCCCGATACTCAGGACTAAGGCGCTGCTTTATATCTAAGAGGTTGACCCCCCTTCGTCTTTACTCTACAGAAGAAGGTTTCACCAAAATCTTAGAGCCTTGGATCTAATAGGCCAGTGGGCCAAGCTCCGGTCTGCGAACAGAAGAGTCGCGCAAATAATCAATTACCGATGGCATTGGGAACAGCATGGCCCTGGACACAATGCTGTCCACCAGGAATTATTTCAGACTCTACCGGCAGAGATGTCCTTCCGGTCCATATGTTTGAAGCAAGCATTTCTCTCAACCGTACAAACGTGCGCACAATCTGGATGCTAACCTGTACTGCTCGTGGGGAATTGAGCACGTTAGCAAGCATCAATGCACCGTATTCAGTAAAAGCAAAT
>DAOTVW010000006.1:0-12381 GCA_034436035.1 Anaerolineales bacterium | reverse complement strand
TCCAAAGGAGGAAGAAATGAGAATAAAAACACCTGTCATTGTAGCGGTTCTGTTTTTGTTTTTAACCAGTTTAGCGTGCAGTTTATTCCCGACTGCTCCCACACAGCAGACTTCTGGTGCGGTCTATACCCAAGCTGTGCAAACGGTTGTGGCACAATTGACAGCGAATGCAATGCCAAGTGAGTTGATCCCCAGTGCTGTTCCAACAGAAAGCATCACTCAGACTTTGATGCCAAGTGAGCAAATTTCCACACCTACCAGCACCGATACGGCGATACCAACCAATACCAATCCGCCGCCAGCCACGGCTACCAATACGCCCATACCATGCAATCAAGCAAAATTTATCAAGGATGTATCTGTTCCAGACGGTACGAAAATACCCGTTGGAACAAGTTTCACCAAGACATGGCGATTACGAAATATCGGTTCCTGTACCTGGACATCGAGTTATCAATTGATCTTTGATCATGGCGATCAGATGAATGCACCAGCGACGCAACCTTTATCAGGTAATGTTGCCCCTGGACAGGAAGTGGATATATCGGTTAATCTCGTCGCGCCGGCTTCCCCGGGGACGTACCAGGGATTTTTCCTCTTACGGGATGCGGGAGGGGTTGTCTTTGGGGTATCAACGGGTGCGTTTTGGGTGAAAATCAAAGCGGTTGCTCCAACCCAAACCCCAACAGCCACGTTACCGGCATTACCACCCCCTGTAGGGGCAATAGTTGCACCTCTGGTGCCGGGGGAGAGTGGCGCAGTCCGCAGTAATGGAACCGTATTTAGCTTTGTGTATGTCGGTGACACAGTGAGCAATTTAGGCCAGCAAGGTTTTGTGAGCTTTGATATTTCTGCCCTTCCAGCCTCAGCCACTATATTAGGGGTGCATGTCGACTTTAGCGGATATGATACGCTTGGCAATCCCTTTGCCTTGGGTTGTCTAAGGATGTATCCGCAAAATTATGGCAGTGTGGATGCCAGCGATTATCACAGTGGTAGCAGTACAGGCGCTGTAGTCAGATGGTGTAATGCCGGAGAATTATCCAATACAAGCTTTAATGCCCCCGATTTGGTCAGTAAGATTCAGAGCTCGCTTGGCAACAACCGCGTTCGCTTCCGATTGCAGTTTAATGAACATGAAACGAACGGTGATGGCGCAGAGAATATGGTACGCTTCACTAATTCATTAAAATTGATCATCTCTTTCACTGTGCCTTAGTTTAACCTTAAATCAAAGAGGGGCTGTCTCGGAAATATAGCCGAACAGCCCCTGACACTGGAAAAGTGGTCTTGTTTTCAATTTGCTGTATCGTTGACGGTACAACAAAATTCATTCTGGTGTAAAGTTCTCATTGACAATTACTATGGAAATGTTCTGGAAAGTCTGATTGAAAACCATCTGCAACACGATATCAATCGGTAGGCTATGCGGGAGAATTTCCTGTTTCTTTATCGAAAAAACTCATCTTATCAAAGTTTATTCAGCAGGGGATAGACGAATTAAAATTGGTTTATCTTTTCTCCCCATGAGGGCGTTGAGCCAGGTCATCAGTTTCCGCTGTAAACCGTATTTTTGTTGATAAACTTTGTCGGCGTTTTTGATTGTGGCAGGATCGGTGACTATGCTCGCTTTCATAGGAAGGAATTCGGCGAGTGGATTACCACGCGCGTCGCTTGGGGCGACACTCGCACGCCCATTGGCACGAATCCGTTTGGCTTTACCGGTCTGTGCCCCGGTGAAAACGTAAAGGTTTCCATCTATCTCAACAAACCATACTGGTGTTGGAACCGCTATTCCGTTTTTTCGGAATGTGGTGAGATTAATATATTTGTGATGCTGAAATTGTTCTGTGATGCTCACCATGACCTCCATAAGAAACCAACGCCACGTTTGCCCAAAATTTTGTCGTCAAAAACTACCTCCGCACGATTATTTGCCATTGCCTGACACACATGGAGGGGCAGCAAATGCTCTTCACGTGGGTGACAGTAACGGGCAGAAGGGGCTTTCTCCCATTCGACGAGACGCTGTTCGCGTTCCGCCTCAGTCAAGTCAGCGGTGCAGGTTTCAATCAACCAATTCTGAAATGCGTCATTGGCTGGATCGGGTGCGCCTAATCTTTGCCCAAAGAAGGCGTTCTGGTTGTGGAATGAAAAGCCAGACCCAATCACGAGAATATTTTCGTTCAACAAAGCGCGGAGTGCTTTACCAAGGGCAATATGTGCGCTCGGGTTCAATCCGCGTAATAGGGAAAGTTGAATGACAGGAATATCAGCGGCGGGGTACATTAGCTTTAAAGGGATGAATGCACCGTGGTCAAACCCTCTCTCAGGGTCTATGCGGGATGGAATGTGTTGCGCATTGAGCAAATCAGCAATTCTCTGCGCCAATTCTGGATTTCCTGGGGCAGGGTAATTAATTTCATAGGCTTGTGGGGGAAACCCGTAGTAATCGTAAAACATAGGAGGATGTGGAGAACCCAATAAGGTAGCAAATTTTTCTTCCCAATGGGCGCTGACAACCACGATGCTATCTGGCTTTGTCAGTTGCTTGGGCAGCTGGATCATGAAATCCACCATGGCTTTATGTCCAGAATCACCAAGGATTGGCAAAGGGCCGCCACCATGAGAAAAATAGATAATTTGGGCTTTTAATATATTATTATTCATAGGAGTTTATTTTAATCCAAAAGCTGTATTTGTAGAAGTTATATTTTTGATAAGAAATTAAAAAACCATAGTTGAATGGGATGGAGGATGTATAATAAAGTTATGGACGATCTTAAGGCAAAGATCAAAACGCTATGTGAATCTTATCCGATCCAAGCTCTTTATGTTTTTGGCAGCCGTTCTGCCGAGATACTTTCATTGCTTGCCCATGAATTCCCAAAGAATGAAGAAAGCGATTTAGATGTAGCATTGCTTATCGATGGACATTTTTCTGTTCGTCAGAAAGTCGATTTCGCCCAGGCGCTAGAAGAACTGTTTAAAGTGAATCGGGTTGATTTGGTGATACTCAACGATGCTGATACATTTTTGGCTGCTAATGCTGTTCGGGGTTATCGTCTATATGCCCGAGATGACTATGAAGCTGATGAGTTCGAATTGTATGTATTACGCCGGGCTGGAGATTTGGCTCAATTTGAGCGACAGCGAATAGACCTCATCTTGGAAAGTAGATGAACGGTGATAACAGGCAAGCTCTCTAAACGGATAATTGTAGATCGGCTTGATTGGGTTGATCGGATGTTAGCGGAGATCAACGCCTTACCGATCAAATCAGAAGCGGAATTTTTAAGCGATTCACGCAACATTTGGGCAGCTGAATCTTGCTTACGGCGTGCGCTTGAGGCGCTTTTCGATTTGGGACGCCATATCCTTGCAAAAGGATTTGGAAAGGGGGTTACAGAATACAAAGAAGTGGCTGCTGGCCTTTTAGCTCAAAAGGTACTTTCCGCCTCAGAGGCTGATCTTCTTTATAAAATGGCAGGTTACCGCAATCGTTTAGTTCATTTTTACCATGATGTGAGCCCAGGTGAATTGTATGAGGTTTGCACGTTTCACTTGGATGACGTTATGGCATTGAGCAATGCTTTCCGGGTTTGGATACGTAATCATCCTGAAATGATGGACGAAAATTTATAGCATTAATTCCTTCCTATTTTTCCTTAGACATCATAATCCTTATTGGCTTAATTTGGGAACATCAAATGGGGTTGTAATCGAGAGCGAAGCTAAGGCAATTTTTTCCCGATATATATTGTCTTGCTTCGCTCGATTTGTTCCCTTTCAATTATTTTTCAATGCCATTTGGAAAATGGTCTGAATTATTCTAAAAGCCCAAGTTTTCTTTTACAAAAATGATGGTGGTTCGTCCGGGCATTACCTCGCGGTGAACGATGAGCAATTTGCTCACATTGCTATGCATGTTGTATACCTGCATTGCGCGCTGATCTTCCAGTGGTAAGCAGTATTCCTCAACCCGTTTAACTGCCTCTTCTAAATCGGGAACAATTTTTTGGATACCAACTACCCACACGACATGCGCTGCGCTGGCTGCATAACCGGCTAATTGGCTGCCTGTATTGGAGGCGATAATGACGCTGCCATTTTCCGTGACGGCATGTACACTGCCGATCATATAGTCTGGAACTGCCCCGAGTTTGATCATTTCCCGCATTTGGGTTTGCGGATTCATGGCTGCTAAGCGAACACGCACTGAGTTGTAACGTTGATCGACTTCTGCTGGTATGTTAAGGCTGTCCAGAGTACGCGAAGTGGCGGTGAACACCTCTGCACCAGCTGGGATGAGCTCGAAAACTTTTTGGCGCGCCTCCTTGCCATTCGCCGTGACGAAAACTTGAAAACCATGTGCTTCTAAAGCTTGTGCCGTCCGGGCGATTTGTTCATCGCTGGCAGGTTGGGCATATTTTGGATTGACGGTGAGAGTTCTTTCTGTCATTTTATCTTCCTTGTAAATTTTGAGATGTTTTCTGTTTATAGGCTAAACGGCCAGGGCTGTGGGATTGCCAGTATCATGAGGCTAAAACCCAATAAAGCCATATTTTTCATGAAGTTGACCATTTCTCCCATTTTCATTTGCGGGTCCTGCACTGCCCAGAAATTATGCATCATAAAAGTAACTGGCAGCAAAAATAATACCAATGCGAGAACGCCCAAGGTGGGGTACAAACCGGTGAGGATGCTCAGACCGCCTGCGACTAAAAGGAGACCAGAGCCAGGCACCATTAACCCCGCCATTGGCACCCCCTTCGATTGAGCGTAAGGCACCATCATTTTCGCTTGGGCGAAATGATTATAGGCATTCATCAGCCAAAAGAAACCAACAATAATTCGGCCGATAAGAAACAAAATGTTCATTGCATTACCTCCATAAAATAAGAAATAAATTAGTGATATCAAATCATTTTGGCGAGTCATATAGGATTGACACTTCGCCGATTCCGTGTTATTTTAAACACGCGTTGTTTATGCAACAAGTGATGATTAATTTATCTTACTCTCGATGAGGAGTCAACCATCAAAACTGACTAACTGTTGTTTAGACGACAAAGGATTAAAAATGTTGATAACTTCCCCTGCACAAAAAATAGAAGACCCGCGCGTGGTACGCACCCGTCAATTGATCGAGCAGGCATTTGAAGCACTGCTTACTGAGAGAGGGTTTCAATCGCTGCGAGTGCAAGATATAACCGAGCGAGCTGGTATCAACCGCGCCACATTTTATGCTCATTTCACCGATAAATATGATTTATTGAATTATATGGTGCGCCAACGGTTCAGGGCGGAAATCGAAAAGCGCACTTTGAATGCATGCCATTTTAGCCCACAAAATGTACGCGCTTTAATTGTGGCGGTTTGTGAATTTATTGCCGAAGCGCATGGGCATTGTAAAATGCCGAACGAGCAGTTTGAATCCCTTGTTGAAACCCAGGTGCGCAATCAAATTCAGTTGTTGTTGAAAAATTGGCTGGAGAACGAGAAGCCGACTGTTTCCGCGGATATTGCCGCAACCGCAACCAGTTGGGCAATTTATGGCTTAGCCCAGCAATGGAGCCATGATAAAAATCGCCCATCGGCGGAGACTTTTGCAGATAAAGTGTTGCCATTGATGATGAAAAATTTAGGGATTGATGCACGTTAAATTAGGTTGATAAGCTTGCCTTCAAATTAATATAAATGAATGTCTTTGTCATCGAGATTGCCTTTCGGTGCTTGACATCTCTGTTCCTCTCGGTTATAGTGTTTTTTATGATTGTGAAAGCCACCTCATCAATTCGTTTGGGGGCAATTTTGATATTGTTAATAATGCTCAGCCTCGCATGTAACCTGCCCGGATTTACAAATCAAGCCAGCGATGCGCTTTCTCCATCACCTACTTTTACTCCTGCTATTCCTCAAGAAAAGAACATCCCGCCATCAACGCCAACAGCAACATTACCGCCAACGCCAGTGCCGGCGGTGAGCATTGCCACCGGTGAGCATGCTTTGCGAAATGGCAATTGGGATCAGGCATTGCAAGAATTCCAAAACGCAGCTCAATCAGCGCAGGAACCAGAAATGGATGCGGCTTCCTTACTCGGAATAGGGAAAGCTCGCTATGAATCTGGCGATTATCGTGGTGCAATTGAAGTGTTACTCCAGCTGATTCGTGATTTCCCCAAAACCCCGCATGTCCCTTATGCTTATTTCCTTCTAGGAGAATCCTATCATGCCTTACAGCGCGATAGTGATGCAGCCGATGCGTACTTAAATTATCTCACCCTGCACCCCGGCTTGGTAGATGCGTATGTCTTGAATTTACGGGGTGATGCCCTCCTTGCTTCCGGGAGATATGTTGATGCTGCCAACGATTATCGTGCAGCAATGCAGGCGCCGAGTATGCTAGACCCTTTAACCATCCAATTAAAACTGGCGCAAACCCATGCCTATGCAGGGGATTATCAGACGGCGATTGCCCTTTATGATGATATTTACACCCGTACCAATAGCGATGCCACTAAAGCTCAGGTGGATTTCTTGAAAGGGAAAGCATATCTAGCGCTTGGTGATACGGATAAAGCCTATGAAGCCTTTCAAGATGCGGTGAATAATTTACCCACTGCGTATGATTCCTATCAAGCGTTATTGATTTTGGTTGATGCTAATGTGCCCGTAGATGAATTGAATCGCGGCATTGTGGATTATTATGCTGGTCAATATGGGGTTGCTTTAGCAGCCCTGGATCGCTATTTGCAAAATAATCCAAAAGATAAAGCAACCGCTTTATATTATTATGGCTTGACCCTTCGGGCAGGGGGTGAATTTCGAGATGCCATAAAAGCCTGGGATAAATTGATACTCAATTTTCCCAATGATCGCTTTTGGGATGATGCCTGGGAGCAAAAAGCGTATACACTATGGAACAATTTGAATGAATATTCCCCCGCCATTGACACTTTGCTAGAGTTTGTCAACAAAGCGCCTGATCACCCACGCGCTGCCGAATTTATGATGGATGCAGGGTTGATCGCGGAGCAAGATCAGCAATTACAACGTGCTGCAGAAATATGGGAGAAGTTATCCAATCAATATCCTGGCAGTGAACAGGCTTATCGAGGGTTATTCTTAGCCGGCATTACCCGTTATCGAATGGGTGATTATAGTGGTGCGTTAGCGATTTTCTCCCGCGCTTTAGGAGAAGCGCCGAATTTGGAGGAGCGCGCCGCAGCTTATTTTTGGCAAGGGAAGTGTCAGAATGCAGCTGGTGATACGACCTCTGCCAAAGCTACTTGGCAATTGGCTGTGAATGTAGAGCCAACTGGTTATTATAGCGAACGGGCGCGCGATCTTTTGCTTGGACAAACCCCATTCACTTCTCCAAAGACGGTTGATTTGTCGATTGATTTGATCGGTGAGCGTCAGCAGGCTGAGCAATGGCTGCGGACGACTTTCCAAATTCCTGAGGAGGTTGATTTAACCAGCCTTGCTGATTTAGCCAATAACCCTCGTTTTCAACGCGCGGAGGAATTATGGAAGTTGGGATTATATGATGAGGCGCGTATAGAATTTGAAGAATTGCGCAATAGCTTAGCACAAGATGCACTGAATAGTTATCGTTTAATGAATCACTTATTGGAATTAGGCGCCTATCGTTCGGCGATCTTCACTGCCCGACAGATCCTCAATCTTGCTGGATTAGACGATGTCAGCTCCCTCACAGCACCCATTTACTTTAATCATATCCGTTTTGGGCCATACTACAGTGATTTGATCATACCAACTGCTCAAAAATATCACTTGGATCCACTTTTCCTGTTTAGCGTGGTTCGTCAGGAAAGCGCTTTTGAGGGATTCGTGCGCTCATCCGCTGGAGCACGTGGTTTAATGCAGATTATCCCTGCAACGGGTGATGAGATTGCCAAAGCATTGGGGTGGCCCCCCGAATATACGACCGAGGATCTTTACCGCCCAGCGGTGAGTATTGAATTTGGAGCTTATTATTTAGCGAAATGGCGTGATTACTTCAAAGGTGATTTAATGGCAGCCCTGGCAGCATATAATGGCGGTCCAGGCAACGCCATGAACTGGTTGAAACTCGCAAATGGGGATAGCGATTTATTCCTTGAGGTTATCCGATTTGGAGAAACCCGCAATTATTTACGTGGAGTTTATGAAATATTTAGCCTTTACCGCAGAATATATAATCGCACGCCTTGATTAATCGAATACAATATTTCTATGAAAAGTCAACCTGATTTTTACAAATACCTTTTAGATAACTTGTTCGATGGCGTTTATTTCGTTGATCGACAACGCTTAATCACATATTGGAATAAAGGCGCCGAACACATCAGCGGTTTTCCAAGTCAAGAAGTCCTTGGCAAATGGTGTGGCGATAAAATTTTAATGCACGTCAATGAGGAAGGGCAGCTGCTTTGTAATACCGATTGTCCTCTATTGAAGGTGATGGATGAAGGCAAACCCATCGAGGCGGAAGTATATTTGCATCATAAAGAAAATTATCGGGTGCCGGTGCGAATTCGTGTAAAACCAATCCAAGATGATCATGGTGAAATTATTGGCGCAGTTGAAGTGTTCAGTGATAACACCTTCGCTGTGGCAGTTCGCCACCGTATCGAAGAATTAAAACGTCTGGCAGATAGCGATGCGCTAACCGGAACCGGTAGTCGTCGGTTTAGTGAAGTCACCCTCTCTGCCGCGCTTAAGAATTACCAGCAAAACGGGGAGATTTTTGGCTTATTGTTTATCGATGTAGATCATTTCAAACAAATCAATGACAACTATGGGCATTTGGTAGGGGATCAGATGCTTAAGGTTGTCGCTGATACCATGCGTTATAGTGTCCGGACGAGCGATTATGTAGGAAGATGGGGAGGAGAAGAGTTTATTATTATCTTGTATCAAATTAATGAGAAACAACTTCAAAATATTGCCGAGAAACTGCGCAGTTTAGTTGAGAAGAATACCCTTACCACTGAGAAAGGCGAGGTAGGTGTCACCGTTTCGGTGGGAGGAACCCTTGTTCAACCAGGCGACACTTTAAAAACTATTTTACAGCGGGCGGATGAATTGTTGTACCAAAGCAAGTCAATGGGGAAAAATTGTGTGACCATCAGGTGATCTTTATCACCTGACCATTTGTCATTTTCAGTAAAGATTGGGGTGTGAGTTTAAAAACCGCATTGGGTGTGCCGGCCGCCGCCCAAATTTCCGTGAATTTAAACAAATCCTGATCGATAAATGTCTGAATGGGTTGGCTGTGGCCAAGCGGGGGAACCCCACCGATGACAAAGCCAGTCTGTTGGCGTACAAAATCAGCATCCGCTTTTCCTAATGGTTCACCGATTAAATCCTCGATGACTTTTTCATTGACGCGATTTGCACCGCTGGCAATGACCAGGATCGGTTTTTCACTGCGCTTAGCCTTGAAAATTAAGGATTTAACAATCTGTGCCACATCACAGCCCACTGCCTGCGCAGCCTCCACAGCTGTTCTGGTAGATGCAGGCAACTCGATAACTTCCATCGTGAAACCTTTATCATTGAGAGCTTTTTGGACTTTGAGCGCGCTTTGGCTAAGGGGTTTATTCATTGCAACCACCTCCTTGATTGGATTATAACCAACCCCGCCGGCGGATCCAGAAATACATCGCGGTGGGCGTTAGGAGCATGATGATCACGGTAAGGGTAAAGAAAAATGGGTTAGTCCAAACCCCGAGAATCCCTTCATGGGGGGCAAAAAAGTTCATCCCGAAGAAACCGGTTAGAAATGAAATTGGCATGAAGAAAGTGGTGATCACGGTCAGCGTTTTCATAATATCGTTCATGCGATTGTTGATCACGGAGAGGTAAGTATCTAATGCCCCGCTGATTAAATCACGGATGCTTTCGCTGATCTCATGTAAACGAACTAGATGATCATAGACATCCCGAAAATATATCCGTGCCCGACTATCAATCACGGCGTAATCATCGCGGGCGAGTTTATTGAGTACCTCGCGTTGGGGGCTGATGACACGCCAAAGGTGGGCAACTGCTCGTTTCAATGTGAAGATGCGTTCGATGAGTTCGGGGCGTGGGTCACGAAAAACAAGATCCTCAATCTCTTCGATTTCATCGTCGACTAATTCCAGCACTGGCAAGTAACTCGTGACTACCCGTTCAATAAGGCGATAAAGGAGATGGTCGCTGCCATTTTTCCAGTGGCGGTCATCGCGTTGGCATTCGTCCCAGACTGCGCTCAGGGCTTCGATGGGCTGGTCATGGTGGGTGACCATATAATTCTGCCCCAGGAATATATCCAGCTCGTTTGTCTCCAGTTGGCTTCCGTCATTGCGTTGGTAATGAATCGCGTGTAAAACGATGTAGAGATAATTCTCCCAGTCGTCTATTTTGGGGATGTGAGTTTCCTGAAGCGCGTCCGCAATGGCGAGGGGGTGAAATCCAAATACATTATGCAGGATGGGTTCGTCTATTTCGGGGGTTGAGGCTTCAAAATCTACCCATAACAATCCTGCAGTAGACTGGAGGGCTTGCTGCAGCTCGGCTGAGTCGGATGGATAAATCTGGGTTGTCTTGCCATCAAAATACAGGGCACGGATCATCGCTTAATCCTTGTTCGTGGAGGAAAAGATTAGGAAAGATGGGGGCTTTCATGGCATTATTCTACTGTTTGCCGATACTTTTCGCCAAGTTTCCGCAAGTGGTTTATTTCTTCAGGAGGGAGGGGAATGATTTCGCCCATGTTATGGGAAAGCCAATAAAGCTGAGCGACGCTTTCTAATCGTTCTAATTTAATGAGCGCATCGTATAAATCCCGCCCGGCACATAGGCACCCATGATGATCGAGTAATAGTACATCATGTGTGCGGATAAAAGGGCGGATGTTTTCAGCTAAACGTTGGCTGCCAGGTGTGGCATATGGCACAGTCGGGACATCGCCGAGTGCAATCAGGCCTTCCGGAACGATATCGATTGGAAATGTACGTCCAACCAGTGTGAGCGCAGTGGCATAGAGCGGATGGGCATGGATCACCGCCTGGATATCTGGTCGTTGATGATACACTTCGAGGTGCATGAAAAGCTCCGAGGAGGCTTTTTTGTTTGTATAGGGATCGAGGGGATTGCCATCCATGTCGAGGAGAAGCAGGTCTTTGGTGCGCATCGAGGCTTTATATATGCCGCTGGGGGTGATGAGCAGGTGTTCTTCATCAACACGGGCGGAGATATTTCCATCACTGGAGCGTGAGTAACCCGATTGGGAAATCTGTTTGGTGATTTTGATGATGTTTAGGCGGATTTTGGATTCGTGGTAGGTCATAGGTATATTATATCTCATGCGGGGGATGGGACGCGGAGTAACGCGGATGGACGCGGAGGGGGATGGGACGCGGAGTGACACAGATGAACGCGGAATAATTTATTTTTATCCGTGTAAATCAGTGCTCGTCCGCGTCCTTATCATTGGACGCGGAATTTATTATTTTCATCATTAAATGGGTGGATTAATCTCTTTAATGCGGGTATGATTAATTTATATCGAAACGGAGGATACGGATGAAAAGAAACCCAATCGTTAAATTCATTCTCGTTGGATTTTTGGCGGGATTGCTCGGGGCTTGTGCCACGGTTACTCCTACCAGCCCGCAGAGTACGGCTACTGCGACGCTTATCCCGCAACCACAACCAACAATTCCAGCCACACCACAATCTGCCATGGATGTGGTTAGGAGCGCTCTGGCTCAACAACTAGGTGTACCGGTAGATCAAATAACGGTTTTCTCATCCGAACCACACGAATGGTCCAACAGCTGTCTCGATTTACCGCAGGAAAATGAAAACTGTGCGAATGAGATCACATCTGGATATCAAGGCACTTTACTGGTCGGAGAAACACAATATGAATTCCGCAGTGATTTAAGTGCTGGCAATGTCCGTTTTATACCAGGTGCAGCACTAGCCGCACAACAAGTATTAGCTGCTCAACTTGGTTTACTACCCGAAGAAGTGAAAATTATCCGCACGGAAAAAGTGGACTGGCCCGACGCTTGTTTAGGAGTATCCAGCGCGGGGCAAATGTGTGCGCAGGTGATCACGCCGGGTTTCCGCATCATTCTCGAAGCAAATGGAAAAAGATATGAATATCATACCGATACAACCGGGAGCGCCGTCCGACTGGCATTAGCACCCAAAACAACGCTAGCGCAAACCGTTTTGAGTTGGGAAGGAACGGTTAATCAGCTTTGTGAAAAGCTCAGTGTATCTCAGACAATGCTTGTGTTTGGCGAGTGTGAAGGGGCGCAAGTCAGTCTGCCGTTCCAATCGGCGGATAGACGGATGGATTTGGAATATTACTTA
>DAOTVW010000005.1:0-10166 GCA_034436035.1 Anaerolineales bacterium | reverse complement strand
TCCCAGCCGGGAAAAATTCCGTCCCAGGGGCCGCGGACCTTGGCCCGGGCGACCCATCCTCTTTCTTCAGCTTTGGCCCACACCACTTGGAGGAGGAGTTTTCGGGGACCCTCACGCAGAAGAAGAGCTTCGCCGAGCCTTGGGGGTCTGGGGAAGGAGACCAAGGCTTCGTCGCCCTGGAAGGAGAGGAGGGTAAGCCCCCGATTTAACGGCTTTCTTTTGGCTTCCAGGGAAGGGGGCCTAGGTTCACCTCGTCCCCCTTCCTCAAACAGGGAAAGAAGGGCTTTCTCCTCGGCCCTCACGGCTCACCCTCTCCCGCCTTCCCTCTCTTCCGGGTGATCTCGAGGGCGAGGACTACCTGGGTTGAGGAAAGCCGTAAAAGTCGGAATTTCCCCCGTTCACCGCCTTCTAAGCCCAGAGCCAGAGCGAGATCTTTGGGGATGGTTACCCGGAACCGGCCGTCCTTTCCCCGCACCACCGCCACCTCTCCGCCCCGGAGCTTCATGAGGCCTCCATAGGTACTCTTAATGGTACCATAAAAGGTCCTTTAAGGCAAGAGATTACGATACGGACAGGGTTAGAGGGGAAAAGGTCGGGTTAAGGGGGATGTGGATTGGAAGAGAAAAGGACTTAACAAAAGGCCACTTTTGTTAAGCGGTGAAATCGGCTAAGCACACACTTCCACTTTTGTCCTAATGCAAAGCTATAGCTGTTTAGCCGCCAAGCTATCAGCAATGACTATTAAGTTAGGATGCAACTGAAGAATTGAAGCAGGTGTTTCAGGCGTAACCGGCCCTTTTAAACTGCGACTGAGAGCGCTAGCTTTTTCTTCGCCGCTTGCTAAAAGAAGGATTTCGCGTGCATGCATAATGGTCTTGATGCCCATAGTAATAGCGTGGGTAGGCACTTTATCCAAGCCTCCAAACGTACTCGCTTCCCTTGCGCGCGTTTCCGGGGATAGCCTGGCGACGTGCGTGAGGCTTTCAAATGGGGTTCCTGGTTCATTGAAAGCAATATGGCCATTTTCTCCTATTCCCAACACAGCTAGGTCAAGCCCGCCGTAACTTCCGATAAGCTGTTCATAGCGAGAGCATTCAGCTTCAGGGTTTTTTGGTGAACTCAAAGGGATATAACAGGATTCTGGTCTTAGGTTCACATGGTCCCAAAAATGTTTGTGCATATAGCTTCGAAAGCTCTGTGGATGCTGTGGAGGTAGACCTAAATATTCATCCAAATTGAACACTGTAACTTTGGAAAAATCAATCAGGCCTTCTTTAAACATACGGACAAGTTCACGGTATAAGCCTAAAGGAGTGTTCCCTGTTGGCAAGGCAAGAACTAAATTGGGCTTGGCTAGTATTTTTTTAGCGATAAACCGTGCAGCTTGCAGTGACATTTTGGGGTATTCTTCAGTAATTATTATTTGCATAGCTATAAATACCTAAGATAAACCAATAAACTGTGACTCTACCACTTCCCCTTAAAGACCTGCGGGGAGTCGGAATCCTTTCCCAGATCATGGTCCCTGTGGCCTCATCGATCCGAATTTCCTTGGTATCTAAAACGTATTTTTCCGTTACCATGACGATCATTTTGTTACCGTACTGTCACCACGGGACAAACGTCCTGGCCCTAGAACTTGACACTCCGGTGATGACTGAGTATTATACAATTGTTAGAATGTATAAACAAGCAGTCAACCGAGCTGAACAAATTCTAGACCGGCGAAGTCCAGTTCCTTTGTACTATCAGCTCAAGGAAATCTTCCGCTCCTGGATCATCTCCGGAAAATTTGGAGCAGGAGGGCGATTCCCTTCGGAAAGCGAGCTCCAAAAACAATTTAAGGTAAGCCGGATGACGGTGCGGCGGGCCTTATCGGAGCTTGTCAGCGAGGGCTTCTTGGTTCGTGAGCAAGGGAGAGGATCATTTGTGGTGCGGCCGCGGCTGCAGGATCAGCTCCGCCGCTTGACGAGTTTTACGGAGGACATGCAGCTACGTGGCCTTTCTGCCACTTCTAAAATCTTGGCTTTCTGCGTGGTCCACGACGAGGAGGTGGCTAGGAAGATGGAGATCCCCCAGGATGAAGAGCTGGTGCAATTGCGCCGGCTACGCCTGGTAGAAGGAGAGGTGATCGCTATTCAAAACGCATTCATTCGCCACCGGTTTTGCCCAGGGATTGTGGAACGAGGCCTTCTCGGGGAATCCCTTTACAAAACCTTAGAAGAAGGGTATGGGCTCAGGCTTGGACGGGCGCTTCAGACGGTGGAAGCCAAACCTGCTGACGAGTATGAGGCTGACCTTTTAAACCTTGAAATGGGCCGGCCTGTGCTTCTTCTTGAGCGCTTAACGTATCTTGCAAACGGAGAGCCTATTGAGTACGTCCGCTCAACATATCGAGGGGATCGCTATCGTTTTACAGTTGAGCTTTCCCGCTCGGGGGGTAAAGAAAGTGTTGATTCATAAGCTGTGAATCAACACTTTAAAATTAAAAAGGAGGTGATGTTTTGATATAAAATAAATTACAAAACTAATAAATTACCAAACAAAAAGGAGGGATAAATATGAAAAAGGTTTGGTTAGCGTTACTGGTTATAGGATG
Source organism: Anaerolineales bacterium (assembly GCA_034436035.1). Lineage (GTDB taxonomy): Bacteria > Chloroflexota > Anaerolineae > Anaerolineales > UBA4823 > UBA4823. The sequence continues at coordinate 7,567 of DAOTVW010000005.1, read as the reverse complement.
TTTGGGGCTGGCAACAATAGCGCAGACTGAGCTCCCTGCTGATGTTCAGGCGTGGGTAAACAATGTTAGGGCTAAGTATGCTGGGGTTACTATTAGAGTATCTGCTACTCCTCACCCTTCCATTGAAGCATTCAAAGCTATGACTCCTGAATTCACGGCTCTAACCGGCATTAAAGTCGAGTACGATGAGGTTGGTCCGGTAGAGCTTCGTGAACAGCACTTCGCTGCTCATACTGCTGGCACCGGAGCCTTTGATGTTCTTATGACCGATGGTTTCTGGATTGAGGAATACGCACAGAAAGGTGTGATCGAGCCTCTCAGGTCTTATCTCGAGAATCCGGAGCTTACGCCCGCTTGGTTCGATTGGGAAGATATTCTTCCTGCCTATCGCGACACAATTTCGTCTGTCAAGGGAGAACCATATGGAGTAGTTACAGCAGGGGAATCTCGCTTTATTGCCTATCGTAAAGATTTGTTTGAGAAATACGGCATCCGTCCGCCTACAACTACCGAGGAGCTTCTTGAAGCCGCGAAGTTTTTCAACGGGCGAGAGCCCGGGTTATATGGGTTCGTAAGTCGGGCTGCACGCGGTATCTATTTTGCTTCGGGTTGGCTCCACATTCTCTATCAATTTTCGGATGGCTGGATAGACCAGAAAACTGGAAAGGTAATAGCTGATACTCCTCCGGTCATTGAATCACTTAAGTACTGGGTAGAGCTTCTTAGGCAGGGGCCGCCGGACATCGCCACCTATACCCATGAAGAGGCGTCATCAGCATTTATGGCAGGCAAAGCTGCTTTATGGTTTGACGCCACAGCTATTGCTGGTTGGCTTATTGATCCTGCAAAATCCAAAGTTTATGATAAAGTAGGTTTCTTACCTCCACCTGTTGGTCCTAATGGTTGGTACGGAGGCTTGGCGGGTTGGAACTTTGCTATCTCTTCCGATTCTCGTAACAAGGGCGCTGCGTGGGCCTACATTGTCTGGATGACGAGCAAATTCAATGCTAAAAAATATCTCGCATGCGGCGGCGTAGAAAACCGGGTGTCAGTGCTACAGGATCCCGAAGTAACTTCTCGCAACCCTGAGTTGTACAGCGCCTTACTCAAAACGTTTGAAGCAGCTGCTAATCTAGCCAAAAAGGGAATGAAATGGATTCCTCCAACATGGCTCTCATTCGGCGTGCTGGACATCATGGGCGACTACGGTAACATGGCTTTGATGGGTGAGCTCACGCCTGAAGAGGCCTGTAAGCGAGCGGCAGCGGAACTTCGGGCTTTGTTTGGGCAATGAAGCTGTAAAGAAACGGGGCAGGTTACTTAAAGGTGACCTGCCCCGTTCTTTGTGGTAAGCACTCCGTAGGTATAGCTAACGTGAAAAAAGAAATTAGGTTTGCAATTTGGGCTGTCACGCCCGCTACGGTTGCAGTGGTTTTATTAAGCATCGCTTGTTTTAGCCTACTTTTTTACCTGTGTTTCTTGTCTCTGCCCTCCGGGGTGTCGTGGTCAGAAAGACAATTCGTTGGGTTTCAGAACTTCACGCGCGTGTTTTCACGCCCTGAAACTCTTCAAAGTCTATTCTTGAGTTTTGCCTATCCAATAATCGTAACTGTGGGAGCTCTACTAGTCGGCTTTTGCGTAGCACTTATCGTGGTAAACCGTAGCCCTAGATTAAAACCAATTTTTGTCGCTGCAATAATTGTGCCGCAAGTTATTCCCATGTTAGCAGCAGGGGTTATGTGGAAGTTGATTTTTAACACGGAGTTTGGTGTCTTAAATTATTTTTTGGCTAACTTATTTCAGGTTAGAATCAACTGGCTTGGAGCAGCTTCTCCTGCTCTTTTCGCTGTAATACTTGTGGACATATGGCGATCGAGCGGTTTCATGGGGCTTGTCTGTCTGGCTGCAATGGAGGCGCTACCGAAGGAATTATTTGAGGCTGCCTCCATTGACGGGGCGAACTTCTTACAACAAATTCGACATATAATGTTGCCACTTCTTTTCCCTGTAATACTTATGGCTTGTATTCTTCAACTAGTCGCATCACTACATGCTTTTGATCACATCTTCATAATGACTACAGGAGGACCGGGCTCTGCTACCTCTTTACTCAGTCTGGCTGCATATCGAATTGGCATAGCAAGAGGAATGCTCGGTGAAGGCTCTGTGTATGCACTAATTCTTAGCATACTCGCTTTGATTGTTTCTTACGGCCCAATTCGATTGCTGAGGAGGCAGTTCAAATGAAGATACAAAAGTTATTCAGCAGCATGGCATTAGTCTTCTTGTGTATAGGGGTTTTTGTTTGGTATCTTTTCCCTGTTTATTACACAGTAGCTACTTCACTGAAACCACGCGTGTACGTATATGATCCCTCTAAGTGGATATTCACTCCTTCCTTGGATGGGTATAAAGCTGCGCTATCTACAGGAGTACTATCTAGAATGGGAATAAGCATGGTGGTAGCGGGAGTAACAACTGTTTCTTCCTTGTTTATCGGGTCACTCGCCGCATATGCTATTGCGCGGTTTCGTTTTCCCTTTCGAATGACGGTGCTCACCTTGTTTATTATGGTTCGGTACATACCACCCATTTCTTTAATTTTCCCATTACTCATAATAAGCAAAATATTACATTTATTTGATACTGTATGGATATTAATTATGGCTTATCATCTTTTAGCAATAACATTTACAGTCCTTATGATGAGCGGTTTCTTCAAAAGTATTCCTGAAAGTCTCGAAGAAGCTGCAATGCTTGATGGTTGTAGTCGCCTAGGGGCATTCTTGCATATCACGTTACCTGTTGCCGCGGGTGGTTTATTCGCTACGACCGTATTTGTGTTTATTTATGCGTGGAGCGAATTTACTTATGCTATGTTTCTCACGGCTTTCCAGGCGCGAACTTGGCCTACAACTTTGTCCCGGTTCATGGGCATTCGGGGTGTGGAGTGGGGGCCGTTGACTGCCACTACTACCATGGGAATATTGCCAGTATTACTCCTCACGTTGGTGGTTCGTCGATATATTATTCAAGGATTAACCTTTGGGCTTCTAGAAGTGGAGAAGTAAATAAAAATAAAGGAGGGGCTATGTTAAGGGCAGGAGTAGTAGGGCTGGGCCTGTTAGGGCAAAAATACTTGCGTCTGATGGCAAACGATCCCCGAATTAGGATTGTGGGGGTTTGCGACATTGATAAGCAAAAAGTCAAACAAGTATGTCAGCAATACCAAGTGCAAGGATTTACTGAGCTCTCAGGGTTTCTAGATCTCGATATGGACTTCGTATATATTGCCACTCCAGACTTTGCTCACACTGAACCCGCTGTACGCGCCGCAGAAAGGGGCTTCAACCTACTCATTGAAAAGCCTTTAGCGACTTCGACTGCTGAAGCTGAGCAAATTGTTCAAGCGGTTCGCAAGAGCGGTGTTAAGGCTAAAGTGTCATTTTGTAATCGGTGGAATCCACCATTCGTAGCCGCTAAAAAGGCCGTGGAAGAGGGCGAAATTGGTGAGGTCATCTCGATTTATGCAAGATTGAACGATACAATTTTTGTGCCTACTAAGATGCTCAAATGGGCTAGCCAAACTTCTCCTGGTTGGTTCCTTATGTCTCACACCTTTGATCTAGCTCGATGGTTTATCGGGTCGGAGGCTGTTGAGGTTTTTGGGATAGGTCAAAAAAAAGTTTTGAAACAGGAGTACCAAATCGACACCTACGACAATCTCTATGCTGTAGTGCGTTTTGAAAATGGTGCCATAGCTGTTTTGGAAAGCGGCTGGATTCTTCCTGAATCCTTTCCTTTTATTATAGATTTTAAATTCCAAATCATTGGTACAAAGGGATGCATACACATCAACACGCACGATCAGATGGTACACCTGGCGGGAACGAAATATCAGCACTTAGGGACAATAGACATCGATGTCAATAGAAAACCACGTGGACAGTTAGCGTTTAGTTTCGAAGAGTTCATCGATGCTCTTTTGGAAAACAGAGAGCCCGAAGCCACTGTAGAAGACGGATTGGCTAATACGCGAGTACTTGAAGCTGTACACATCGCCGCCGATTCAGGTGGAGCTGTGATTAAGGTGAAAGGGAACAATGCTTAAAGAAGGATATATCCGCAATATAACATCGTTAATAAATAAAATTATTGAAACCCAATCTGCTAAAATTGAAGAAGCCGCTGCAAAAATTGCTGACTCTTTAATGAAAGGAGGCATCCTTCACGTATTCGGCAGTGGTCATTCCGCGATGATTGGCAAGGAACTTGTTCAACGGGCTGGTGGGCTGGTCCCTGTCAATTTGGTTCACGATCCTACAGAAGGCATGGCCGAGCGAGTTCAAGGCTATGGAAGGGTCCTGCTTGAGCATTATGGGAAGCGATACGGCTTGCAGGCCGGCGAAGTAATGATTGTGGTGTCCACTTCGGGGCGCAATCCCCTTCCAATCGAGATCGCTATGGAAGCCAAGGCACACGGGCTGTTTACGATTGCCATCACTTCAGTAGAGTACTCGCGACTTGTTTCTTCCCGCCACTCCTCAGGGAAACGTTTGTTCGAGGTGGTGGACCTTACTCTAGATACCGGTGTTCCTTTTGGGGACGCTTTGATAGAGGTGCCGGGGCTAGGTCAAAAGGCGGGGCCTGCTTCCACCGTGTTGGGGGCTTTACTTGCCAATATGCTTGTCCTTCAAGTAATAGAGGAGATTATAAAACGAGGCGGGGTACCCCCTATTTTAATGAGCCAAAACCTAGATGGTGCAGATGAACATAATCAAGCTTTAGAGGCGAAATACCGTCACCGCCTGGCTTGGTAAAGGAAGGGTAATATGCGTATTGTAGGTGTAGATGCGGGGGCTAGTAGCACGCGATGCTTAGTTGTTAACGAAAATGGCCACATATTGGGATATGGAGTGGGGGGGCCTTCAAATCACAAAATTATTCAACTTCAAAATGCTTGCGAAAAAATTTTCCGCTCGGCTTTTCCTGACGTGACTTATCCTTCTGTAGAAAGCCTGTGCTTTGGGAAAGCAGGAATTCTGCGAGAACAAATTGTAGAAACTATCGTTAAAAAATATGTTAATCCAAAGCATTTATACATTTGTGACGACATGAAAATCGCCTTGGCTGGAGCTTCGCTAGGTCAGCCAGGGATTTTGGTCTACGCTGGCACTGGTGCTAACACCTATGGTATCGACGAAGCTGGAAATGAGGTGCGGGTCGGGGGTTGGGGATACATTATCGACGATGAAGGAGCGGGTTACTCTATTGGTCGGCAAGCACTTAAACAAGTATTTCGCGCCGAAGATGGCCGAGGAATGCCTACAATACTCCGCGAGAAAGTTTTGTTATATTTTGGTTGCGCTACATTACACGAGCTGTTGGAAAAGATATATCAAGATGATGGACTGCCAAGAGCAGAGATCGCAGCTCTTTCAAAGCTGGTTGCCGAAGCCGCTGAAGAAGGAGACAAGGTAGCTCAAGAGATCCTTGCCTGGGCCGGCAGGACTTTGGCTGAGACAGCCATCGTTGCGCTTCAAAAACTTGGGAAAATTGACCAGACGTTCACAATTTACCCGGCTGGCGGCGTTTTCCGCGCGGGTCACTGGATCCTTGAGCCTTTCACCGAAACCCTTTACAAGGGCGCCCCTTTAGCTAAGATAAAATCTCCTTGTTTTCCACCAGTGGTTGGTGCTATCTTTTTAGCACTGAAGATGCTCAATCTTCGACCAAACGATGAATTTTTAAATAATTTAAAAAATGAATTAGAAAAAATAAAATGGCTAAACAACTAATAGTGGGGGTCGCGAAGTCCGAGATTACTCCTTCGGGTTCAATACCGATGGCCGGATACATGGCCCGTGCCGGTTGTTCTCTCGGCGTTCATGACCCCTTGTGGGCTAGATGTTTCGTGTTTAAGTGCGGCCAAGAACGGGGTTGTTTAATAATTTTGGATTTGTTAGGCATGCATGAGTATTGGGCCAATGAAATTAAAGTTCAGGTGGCAACAATGACAAATCTGCCTCCAGAGAAAGTGGTAATAAGTTGTACTCATACCCATTCTGGGCCGGCAGGATTTGACACTCCCCCTCTAGCGAAACAAGCGGCGAATGTTATGGAAAAAACTTTTGCTAATATAAAATTCACAATTAAAAAAGCAATTCAAAATATGTGCCCAGTTCAAGTGGGAATAGGTACAGTAACAGTTAATGGAATAGCAGGACACCGTATCTATCCTCACCGGGCTGTTGATCAAACTCTATGGGTTGTAGCCTTTTGGGAGTCCGGGAATACCTTGAAAGGTATTCTTGCTAACTTTCCAGTTCATTCCACCGTTCTCGGTCCAGAAAATCGCTTTTTGTCTGGAGACTTGCTGGGGGCCGCTGCCGCGCTTGCCGAGCACTTACTAGGCAGGAATACAGTGGTAGCCCTGACTTGCGGAGCTGCTGGTGATATTAGTACACGATTTTTCCGCCAAAGCCAGGATTTTGCTGAACTAGAACGCTTAGGAAAAATCCTAGCAGATGCTATAGTTCGGCTTGTTCAGCAAATAAATGCCACTGCATCAGCAGATTTCGCTATACGCCGTCGTCAGTGCTGGTTACCTTATAAACCGACCCCATCTGTAGAAGAAGTACAACGTATTGTGGCTGAGCGGCAAGCCGAACTCGAGGCCCTAATGCGGCGCCCTGGTGTAACCCCCGGTGAATTGCGCGTCGCGCATACCCGGATAGAGGGAGCAAAACTCCTCCTAGACTTAGTGCAGAGAGGAATTCTTGCGTCTGGTGGAGTGCAAACTGATCTTATAGGAATCCGTGTTGGCAATGGAATTTTAGTTGGTGTTCCTGGCGAACCGTTTAACATATTCGCAAAAATTGTACGCGACTTTACACCAGTAGGATTTTACTCAGCAGTCATGGGACTGACAGATGGCTATCTAGGCTATTTTCCGGACCAGGAGGCGGTAGAAAAGGGATGGTACGAAGCTTTGGCCAGCCCATTTGATCATCGAGCTCTCGTCGTATTGAGTAATGAATCGCAAAAATTAGTACAGGAGCTTTGTACAAATGCATAGGCTTATCGACGGAGTGAGGAAGAATACGCCCTGTAGCGATATGCTCTTAATTCAAAAAGGGAAACTCGTTCTAACAGATGTAGGTGAGGTGAGGACAGGAGACTTACTTTTACGTGAGAGACGGATCGCCCAAATAAGCAAGGAGTTACATATAGATGGTGTAGAAATCATTGACGCGGCAGAGATGTACGTAGCTCCCGGGTTCATCGATCTCCACACCCATGGAGGAGGCGGGGGCGACTTCATGGACGCAAAGCCAGAGGTGATAAGGACAATCACGGCCTTCCACGCTGCTCACGGCACTACGACCCTCCTTGCGGCGATTATTCCGGCCCCAATGGATCGTATGCGCCAGGCTATGTCTGCAGTAGCAGAGGTGACGGAACCAGGGATCGCTGGCCTGTACTTGGAGGGCCCGTTTGTTTCTCGCGCAAAAAAGGGGGCATTCAACCCGCGTTGGCTTCGCTCCCCCTCAGTGAGGACTTTTCG
>DAOTVW010000004.1:0-2105 GCA_034436035.1 Anaerolineales bacterium | reverse complement strand
CTGTGATGGAGACGTTGACAGTTCCTGTGCCGGTTACATTACCGCTGCTATCGGCAGTCCCTCCATAAGCCAAAACCACTGGTTCAAAAATATTGGTATCCTCGGGGAATTTAAAACTTTGTAAAGTACCAGGCGCTATTATCGTGGGAGTGGGAGTGCCAGAACCAGAAAGAGTTAGGCTCTTGTTGATTATTACCTGTTCCTGGTAGGTTCCTGGATAGACGTTGACTGTGCCCCCTTCTGCTACTGCGTTGATGCCGTCCTGGATCTTGTTGAATGCATCGTAGCCAAAGATGTGTCCATCGGCATTTCCATCAGAATAATCATCGTCAACGTAAACGGTAGTGGGTGGTGTAGTGTTTAAAGTGGTCATGGCGGAATCCACATAATATGGCTTAAAATTTACATTGCCTGAAATCTTTGACTGGATTGTTGAAAGCACTGCACTTCCCCACCAGTTTTTGGTGGCATCCAGCAATGTTGTTCCATCCCACTTTATTCCATAAGCTACATTATTCGAGATGCTGTTGTAGTTAACAATTGTACCAACTGGAACAACTGACCCGCTGTTTTCTGCGGTAGTAACAAGAACGCCAATATTTGTACCAGAGATTACATTGTGAGTGATATTTGTATTGGTTATATACCCTGCAAGTCTTATGCCAAAGCAGTTTGAAGAAGGAGAACTAGTTGCAGTAATTGTGTTATTCCTAATGATAGCCCCTGCAATCTCTCCGCCTGTACCATCACCACTGGCATCGTTATAAAGGCTAATACCTCTTCTATTTTGGCTGAGACCTGTGATTTGATTTCCTTCTATTGATATGTTTGTGTATTTACCATTACCTAAATTACCATTGAAAGCTCCCGTAAAACTAATTGCAGTTACCATATCAGTAGCATTTCCAGTACTAACATCAATTGTATTGTTAGAAATTTTCTGCAGGGTTGTTATATCCACATCACCATAGGTCATATAGAATATTGGGTCGACACCATAGCATCCGGCATCAAGGGTATTGTAAGAAATTTCAGTAGGGCCGATGTGTCTTTCCATCAAAATCGCATTGCCTGAAGTTTGAGTTATTATACTGTGCGTGAAGATAAGGGTCTCTTTCCCTCCGTGTGAATATAGTCCATAATCTTCTTCATCCTCAGGAGTGTTTCTTCCTAAGATCTTAACATTTGAGATTGTGTAGGTTACATCATTTGAATTTGATTGAGCGTATACTCCAACATTAAGTTTTCCATCACCATGGTCATTGACTGACGGACCTCCTGCGTTCTGGATAGTGAATCCATCCACAGTAACGTTTCCGGGAGCAACTATCCTTATTAATCCTTCATTAGTAAGCGCTGCATCCCCACCATCAATTATCGATTGGCCAATTCCTGCTCCTTGAAGTGTCAGAGGTTTATCGATAATGATTTGAGGCTCGTTATACGTCCCTGCCGCGACATTGACCGTCCCGCCGGTAGAGACTGCATTAATTCCATCTTGAATCTTATTGAATGCATCGTAGCCAAAGATATGTCCATTAGCATTGCCGTCAGAATAATCATCGTCAACATAAACAGTGGCAGGTTGTGTAGTGTTTAAAGTGGTCATGGCGGAATCCACATAATATGGCTCAAAATTTACATTGCCTGAAATCTTTGACTGGATTGTTGGAAGCACTGCAGTTCCCCACCAGTTGTATCTGGCATCTATAGTTACAGAAGTGTTGCTGTTTCCGAGGTTGTAAGGGCTATTTCCATAAATCTTGTTACCGTTAGCCTTGTTGGTAGCGTCGACACCGTAGAAAACAATACCTACATCACAGTCAGTAATTGTATTTGAATTGGCTGCTGTTGCACCACCGATTGTATTGTTAGTGGAAGTGCCAGAGTAATTCTCAATACCAATGCCCCATCCACAATCACCTAAAGAGCTTGTATTTCCGCTATGAACACCAGAAATGTTGTTTTGCAGAATAGTATTAGAGCTAGAACCGTCTAGATGGATGCCATTCCATGAACAATTTGAAATTGTATTTCCTGATACGATGTTGTTATTGGCAATGTATAGCCGAATACCATCTCCTTGGTTGGAAATTGTGTTATCG
>DAOTVW010000003.1:0-1675 GCA_034436035.1 Anaerolineales bacterium | reverse complement strand
TGTTCAAAATGGTTTGGACCAGGTTCGCCGTCTTCACCGTATGGTGGTGCCAAATGTGGGCCACCCTTGACCCCGGACCCCTACTCCGGGTATGTAATCAGAGGGGCCATCCCCAAACGATCGGCCTTGCCTCGTACCCCTGTAACTGGTGGTCAATCCGTGCCGAAAACAATCCAGCAAGATTTTCAACTACACCCGGCAGTCCAGGACCTCATGAGAGCGGTCAACCAACTGCAACCATTGTTGGACGTGGACCCTATCCCAGAACCAATACCGCCACCAGCTTCTTGGCGGGACCCATCGGATTTGAATCCGTCTGCTCGCTCTACCCTAACGGCGAGGACACCTCCGACCTCATCAAACGTTTACATGAGGCCTTCGATTCTATCGCCGCAGGACCCAAGGGGGCCCTCACACTCATCGTCTCCAGCACAACAACAGGTACTAAAAGCGTGGCCTGTTTATCGAGGACCGCCTCCACCCAACCAGGGCTATCGGCTGTTGTCACCGGACGTGGCAATACGGCCCCTGGACCCGCAACCCAAGAAAACGATGACGGACAAGGCAAAGAAAATGTTTTCGGGGGGGCTCCAACGAACGCCCCCACGATAGAGCTGATAAAATTGACTTTAGTGTTGTGTGTTTTAACCAATCTCAGCTTGAAAAAGTTTCACGGAAAACCTCATTTTAAATTTTTCAATTTTGATTTTTATTATGTAATTTTTATTTTATGTTTAACCTCTCTTCCTTCCTCCAGACCTTTTGGTAACCAAGCTCCTATTACCCAAGTCCTCTCTCATGACGATACTCACTACCTCGTTTTTGACCAAGTTGGAGAAATGGCTGCTTCAACTTCTTATATCCATGTCATGCTACCACTTAACATTACTTCTTTACTTCACCAGGCACATGCAATTAACGCCGAATTAAATTACATTAAACTTTATAAAACTCCCAACATTTCACAAGTTTACATGACAAGACAATACAGAGACATTGCAGTCTCTTTTAGCGAGCGACTTAATCGCTCTATGGCCCACTTACAACATTTAGATAAAATTTTACCTTCTGACACACGCAAACCCTCAAGATATGGGAGGGATTCTAGTGAGTATCCACCTGACCTCTTTTCACTCCCCACAGACACCGCCATTGACCTCTATGACCCTTCACGAAAAGCCAATGCCCGACCTAAACGCTGGGCGGTCCTAGCAGCAATTCCACCAGCTGTTATGCAAGCTGTTGGAGTTGGAGCGGCAGTTGCCGGCGGAAGCATGATAATCCCTCTACTCTCTGTAGCAATAACACAAGCCACTAAGGCAGTGTTGGAAAACAATAAAGCTAAAAAGCATCATGGCCCGCACTTACCAGATTCCGACATAGTAAAGCTCGAATTAATCAAAGTCCGTAAATTCAACGAGCACATTTCTTCAACTTTAACTTACAAATTGAAAAGAGCATATAATATGCTACCACCGCAATATCAAGAAGTTTTTAATCCCAATCACTTTGAAATCCTACTTTCGGGAGTTCCGCAAAATGCACCCATAAGAGAACAAATTAAACATGTAGAGAAACACACTGGCCTAATTCAAGTAGCAATAACTGAGTTAGAGGGACAAATGAAACTGCTGGAAAACGCCCGGTTCAGTATAAGTAACCCAACCCGCCTAGT
>DAOTVW010000002.1:0-16564 GCA_034436035.1 Anaerolineales bacterium | reverse complement strand
ACCCAGGCGTCATTTTCTTCACCGAAACTCACAGGACTACCTTTAGTAGTTGTATAAAGAGGTTCGTTGACAATGAGAGCAAAGTGATGTTCGTGCAGATCTTGATAAAATTGTTGGAGGTAGGCTTGATTGTTAGCCATTGCCATTTCCATTAAAAAAACACGTTCGTAATCTGGTACTAAAGGAACGTCTCGCAGGTATCCAAAGGTTAACAATTGGCGCTCTGAAATGAACAGCACCTCTTGACCGGCAGGAATATCTTTGATAAAACCTTGCAAGCGGCGAATTGCTTTTTCGGTAGCAGCCCAATCAGGGTGGAAGAATGGTTCTAAAGAGGACAAGAGAAATAAGCTTGGTACGATCAGAGTTCCAAGCAGTGCTGCCCTTGTCCACTGCTCATTCAAGAACATTTCTAAACACCAGGAATGTGAGGTAATTTCAGAAAGTTGCGTATCGAGAGTCAAGTCCTGGGTTACCAGAGCAACAAAAACTAATATAAAAGCAGTCCAAAATGCATCTAAATTATGTAAATTGCTACCGCCACCGATTTTTATACTGACGAGCAAGCCCCCCAAGTAAAGCCCAATTAAGATACCCATCAAGCTCAGCCAACGCCAAGGATGAACAGCAGTGCGATGCTTAGCAAAGCTATAGGCAAGGAGCACACTCATCGGTAAGATCATAATCCAGGATGCCAGCAAAATTCCCAATGGATAAGTCGAGTTCGGGAATAACCGATACCAAAGCAATTGCGAGGTCAGGCTTGTACCAAACCAGGCCGGAGGATTCCCTGAAAGTTGAACATATACCCAATGCGTCCATAAGGCTACTCCCACCCCTGCAATTGTCCATATAATCGGTCGCCAAAAATAACGCCAGAAATTTCTGCTATAAGGAGTATCTAAAATATAAAGCAAGAAGGCAATCAGAGCCGGTACAGGATACCAATTCAAGCGGCTTAAACCCGCCCAACACGAGGTTAGAATCAAGACTAAAATAGAAACTCCTTTTGCAAGCCTCGTTTTGGCGTTTGGTTGAAACCAGAGCAAGAGCGGAAGGATTACCAATTGCAAATGGTAATAAACCGGACCAAACAACATGTATAAAAACAACCAAGCCAACCCGATCCAGCGCAAACCAGGAGACAATACTTTGCCATAACGGCGTAGAAAGGCATAGGCAGTTAAACTACTGATTCCAATCCACAATCCTACCTGCCATAGACGATGGAACCATAGCGGCGAATTGGGTATTAAAAACGGAAAAGCTTGTAACAGGTAACGGCTGGGATGTAACACTGTCCAAGCGGTTTTTACACCATAAACTCGTTCTCCTAGAAAGAGCGAGGCGTAGTAATAACGGCTAGCTTCAGACCATTCAAGGGTAAAGGGATAAGTTGAAACTTTGGTTAGAAGAGATAGTACCTGGAGAGAGACCGACCCGATGAGAAAGGAAATAAAGAAAGCATAAGCAGGATGCTTTAATCGAAAAGCTCCTTGCACGAACGGAATTCCTAAAATAGCTATCCAAAACAAACTGCTCAGACGAAACCAATAAGGTTGCAGAATTCCTGCACTCCATTCAATAAGTGTAAAGGCTAGTACTAAGCTTAATAGCCATAATAACCATACATTGACTCTTCCCCAACGAGAAAAAAATTGTTCAATGGTTTGTAAAATCGCACAAATACGATCCTTTGTCCTCCAAAAACTACCAAGTAAAAGAATCAAAGAGAAAAGGAAAAATACACCGGCGCTGGAAATAGCTACTTGATAGCGGAGCGAAGTCTGGATAACTCCGCGCTCAAATGCTTCATGGGTCAGGACCCATCCTACCCGCAGTGCCAGAATAGCGCTGAGAGCACAACCAAGGCGCAGGTAATAAATCTTCCAAAGGTCAGTGGTGATGTCAGTTTTAGAAAATGAGTGTTCGTCCATTTGAACCTCAGTTCTCAAGAGATCTCTTGGGAAACGCGTTTCAAATCCGCTTCCACCATCATCCTGATCAGTTCTTCAAAGCTTACGTTGGGTTGCCATTTCAATTGCTGGTGTGCCTTGCTTGGATTTGCCACCAGTAAATCTACCTCAGCCGGGCGAAAATAGCGCTCGTCCTGAACCACATAATCGCGATAATCCAGCCCAACATAACGAAAAGCTAGTTCACAAAATTCTCTAACCGAATGGGTGATGCCGGTTCCGATGACATAATCACTTGGTTCATCCTGTTGCAACATCATCCACATTGCCCGTACGTAATCACCGGCAAAACCCCAGTCGCGGCGTGCTTCCAAGTTACCCAGTCGGATTTCTTTTGCTAATCCATATTTAATGCGTGCAACTCCGTGGGTGATCTTTCGGGTCACAAATTCTAGCCCGCGGCGCGGGCTCTCGTGATTAAATAAAATTCCCGAAATCGCAAACAGATTGTGGGATTCACGATAGTTAACCGTGATCATGTGGCCATATACTTTCGCAACACCATAGGGGCTACGCGGATAAAAAGGTGTTGTTTCACATTGGGGCACTTCCCGAACTTTGCCAAACATTTCACTCGTTGAGGCTTGGTAAAAACGTGCTTTGGGGTTCGCCAGCCGAATGGCTTCCAAGATGCGCGTGACGCCTAGGGCGGTTACTTCTCCAGTTAGAACCGGTTGATTCCAGGATGTGGGGACAAAGGATTGTGCAGCGAGGTTGTACACTTCATCAGGATGATAGGTTTCCATCAAATCCACGAGCGAGCTCTGATCATGTAAATCCCCCTGTACAAGGATTATTTCGTCTTGAATGTGTTTGATACGCTCAAAAGTAACTGTGCTAGAGCGGCGTACCATACCAACCACTTGGTACCCCTTTGATAGGAGGAACTCTGCCAGGTAAGAGCCATCCTGACCAGTGATTCCGGTGATTAATGCAACAGGCATTTTCAACTCCCTTTTATGTTCAATGTTTGAATTATAATGCCGGTTGTGCCAATCTGGTAAATATCCCTCCACCGTTAAAAATATTCGTGTGCAATCAAGAAGCACCAAGTGTGACAAGGCAAACTATCCTTAATATACGAAGAGCGAGGTTAATTCCTTTTATATCAAATGAACTATTGCTTTTCGCGATAATTACTGGGCAATAACGATAATGAACCACCTCCAATAATATCCAGCTATGTTAAAATTTATGCTATGCGTAAGCTCGCACCTCGGACGAAACGAATCTTACCAACCAGATATTCCCTTATGAAAGGGGTTTTCTTGGGAATATTTTTCCTTATTAGTTTTGCTTATTGCACCTTGAAAACACAAGCACAGACACCGCAGCCAATCGCCCATCTTTCAACCCCCCAAACCGACCAGTTTCCACTAGTTAAACTCCTTCTCGATATCCAAAAAGCAGATGGCGGGTTTGTCCATGGCTTAAAAAAGGAGGATATTCAACTACTGGAAAACGGTCAACCCGTGGCTATTCAAGATTTCCGCGCAGAACACATCGGCGTTCAATTAGTGTTTGTCATCAACCCTGGTGACACATTCTTGCAGCGCGATCGTGAGGGCAATACATTTTACGATCTCCTCATCAGCGATCTTGTCGAATGGGCAAGAAGGAGACTCGGATCTACGATTGATGACCTAAGCATTCTCGTAACTGATGGTCCCAGCCGCTCACATCTCAATAACCCCCTCGAACTATTTTATTCGCTTGCTTCCTATGCGCTTCCCGCTAATCCCACTCCGTCTTTAGACGGCGCGCTCCAAGCCGTAGATATCGCCGCAGATACTCCACCCATGCCTGGCATGAAACGGTTGGTGTTATTCATCACTGCTCCATTAAATGATGACCAAATTATCAGCTTGCAGAACTTACAAGCACGGGCAAACCAAAACCAGGTCCGTTTCTATGTATGGTTAATTTCCTCTCCCTCTATGCCTAATACCAACACCACTCCATTAAGTCAGTTCGCTGAACAAACCCAGGGTTCCCTCGTGACAATTTCGAAACCGCAAGATATCCCTGATTTAGAATCGGTTTTGGCGCCTTTACGCAATAGTTATTTCCTGAGTTATTTATCCCAAATTAATACAGCGGGAGAGCGCCAAATTTCCGCAGAAATCCATACGAAAACATTCAACATTCAAGTGCCTGCCATCAAATTCAATCTCGATTTGAAACCACCTAACCCTGCCTTTATTTCCCCTCCCACAGAAATTACCCGCCAAATCCCCACTTCCTCCGCAAATACGAGTAATCAGCCAATCCATAGTGGGGATTTACAACCGAGTCAGGTGCAATTAAAGCTGCTCATTGACTTCCCCGACGGGCGCCAACGGCCCATTGTCCTCACGCGTTTCATCGTTGATGGTACGATACTCAACGAAATTAAACAGCCCCCTTTCGATCAATTAATCTGGGATTTAACCCCCTATAACCAATCTAGCCAACATATTATCCAAGTTGAAGTGGTGGATCAGTTGGGATTGAGCGGAAAAACAATTGAAACTCCTATTTATATCAAAGTTGATCACCCGCCTCAGCCTTCGCTGACGTTCTTCAATCATAATTTACTATGGATTGTAATCAGTGTTATCCTGTTTTCAGCCGCCCTCTATTTGTTAATTTTAATCATGGGTGGGCGGCTTAGCCCAGTATCACAACGGATGAGCCAGCGCTTGAGTTCTCCGCGGAAAGTTTCTCGCGATCCTTTATCTCAAACGGTATCCATTTCTCCTCTTCCAACACGAAGTTTTCCACAAAAACCGCCCCCCAATCTAAACATTACCAATCAAAACCAATCCCCTGTTTACGCCTACCTGACGCCATTAACAGGAGAAAATTCGGATAAAACCACACCGCCTTATCCCATAACTGCTTCTGAAACGGTGATCGGTAAACGGAGCGGTGCCGTTCAATACCTCATCAACGATCCCTCTGTGGACGCGTTGCATGCTTGTTTAATTCGTTTGGAAAATGGACGATTTCGGTTATATGATAACGGGTCGTTATACGGCACGTGGGTAAATTACACCCCCATCTCACAAGAGGGGACGAACCTGGAAGACGGGGATTTAATTCATTTTGGAAAAGTCGGTTTTCGGTTTAGGATTACCTAAGGTAGGCTGGCATAAAAAATTTGATTGCCATACGCAAGAAATGCTAAATGATGGTCAGTGGAGATCGTAAACGCGCTTGCAGACTGTCCACGCGGTAAGGTTGTATAAGTGGATAAGGGATTCTGACGATATTGAACATGAAACGCCAGAGAACGCAAACTAAACTGATATATGGCAGGAGTATTTGGCTCTAAGAAATATAATGCTGGATCCGGCGGCTGAGAAGCAAATACCCGGTTAAATGGCGCTTCCGTTTTTAATGTTTGGTTTTCCCGGCCCGGTCGAGAATCTTTGTATGATTGAGGGTCATTACAACGGGTGGGCGTGACCGCATTATATGCACATTGCACTAAATGGCCATCTTGATACAGCAGATATAAATCATCTTGATAAACTGCAAAATCGAGGATATTTTTCATCGGGGGAATATCTTGCGAGAAGAACAATTCCGGTTTTTGATTGGATTTTCCACCCCAATAAATCCAGACGGCATTCTTCTGGGGATCCAGTACGTAGAAATTTCCCCTTTCGATCAAAAATCCGCTCAAGGTTCCCATTCCGGTATCTGGGGGCGTTAACTTCTCAACGTGCGGGCTTTGATTGGATTGACAAGTGACAATGTTGCCTTTTGCATCGGCAGCGCGAATGACGGAATTTGCTTCATTCACCCGTTTCTCAACCGAAAAACCAACTAATTTGCCAACCGCTAGCCCATTTATTCCTGGTCCACAGGATGATTCGGAATGCAAGATATACCCTCGAGCAGCTGCTTCGGCACGCCAAACTACCCCAGACGTTGCATCCAGCATAAACAATTCATTTTCTGTGGCAATCATTTTGGCTATCTGGGCATCAGATGCTAACCCCTCACTCAATGCAGGCATGAAATCGATGCGCTGGATGAAATCTAATTGATCAAGGGCAGTTTGCGCCTTTGCCCGCAAGGTTTGTGTTTCTGGCGACTGCCCAATCTGTTCTGCTTGGTCCAAATACTTCAACACAGCAATCCAGGCGGTGCGTTGCGTCAACGGATCGGTTTGACTCCCTGCATAGATTGCAGATTGTTGCGCCAAGGTGTAATATCCCTCGAATTCATTCACCCGTCCTTGACGCAGGTATATTGCACTGGCTATCGTTACCACTATCAACGGCACAAGGATCGCGATAATCGCCATAATGGAGGTGGGGATTTGGAAAATATTTTCAAGGGGTTTAAGCTTTTCGATACCTCTGTGCACCGATTGGTCAATCCTTCCCAATAACATGTCCGTTTTAGATTGGGTTGCAGCCGTTTTTGTCCCATCAATAGATGGAATCGGTTGGGAAGGATGAACACTGGTGGACGCTAGCTCTTCTATAACGGGGGCTGGAATACCTTCTCCTATAGGAGCTGGTTCAGGTGCGGTCATGTGGACATTAATTTCACTTTTTCCTTCAACCTCAACCCCCTTTTCTGTTTCTATCTCGCTTGCGCGGGCTGGTATTTGCTCCTCTCCTTTTTCAACCTGTTCGTCCACTGCTACAGGTTGTGGCGGGAAGGATTCAACGGATTGCATAAGCCCCTCGGTCACCTGAGGTGTGTTTTGTTCCATCACTTCTGATTGAGAACGGCTGCTGGTTGGTTTGGAAGGGAGATAAATTGTCTTTCCTAGCCCGCTTTGGAATTGAATGACGACGCCTTCTACCGCTTCCAGATTATTTTGAGCCAATTTACGGCGAATACTCTCTGGACCTTGACCGTACAGTGAACCTAAGAATAATTCATTCCAATTCATCGGGGGTTGCACAGTGAGGATTAAACAATCACCCGCTTGAATCGGATTCTGAAAAAAGCGGATGGCAGCATTTTTATTAATCCCCAATCCCTTGCCAGCTAATTCAGGATCATAAAGATGCGTAGCTCCTGCAGCGTTGATCCAATATGCGTGGGTGAGTCCGCTCTGAGCAAATGTGATTCGATCGGCATGGATAACAAGCTGGTTTAGGAATCCCATTACTTGGTTTTCTTCCCCGCTAGCACGGGAATTTCTTTCTAACAAGAAGTGATTCAAGCTCTCAGCCACCACCCGCATTGCCCCCGTCACGGTGCCAGGGGTTTTATAATACACTTGGCTCAAACGCTGTAATAATTGAGACTGCTTTTCAGGGGATAAGGTCAAATTGCCAAGCAAAGACAATTGCAAAAGCAGATGGTCCTCTTGGCGATGACGGTGAGCATGCCGTGCTTTTGTTTCAATGTACAATCCCGCGATGCCAGTTGTTGCTGTTTCTACAGCAACCTGGTTGGAAAGGGATAGTATGTGAATATCAAAATTTAATGCCATAGCCACCCAAATAAAGAAATGGATGTTGGATAATGGTTTTTTAGCATTATACTGGTAAAATCATCACCATAGGGCGCAATTCGTGTACCAATTTTTATTTTCATGTCTGCAATAATTTATTCCAAAAGGTTTTTATATGGTTCATTTGTCTATTGTTCAAAACATAGAAGCTTTTGCAAATTTATCCACAACGTGGAATGAACTGTTATTAAAGAGTGCAAGTCATGTGCCGTTTTTACGTCATGAATATTTATTTAATTGGTGGAAAACACTCGGCGGTGGAGAATGGCAACATGGCAAATTATCCATTATCCTCGCTCAGAATGAGCAACAGCAAGGTTTCGGCATCGCACCCTTATTTCTCACCCGAAATCACCAAAACGAAAAAGTGCTCATGTTCTTGGGTAGTATCGAAATTTCTGACTTTCTCGATTTTATTGTTCCATTCGATAAAATGGAAATGTTTTATCCAGCCTTGTTAGAATATCTCCTCCAGGCAACTTCTCTGGAATGGCAAGAGCTGGATCTCTATAACATTTTGGATAGTTCACCAACCATCCACGCTCTCACAGCTGCAGCAAAACGCTTGGGTTTAAAGGTTCAACAGGAAACGTTACAGCATTCACCCTATATCCCTTTACCCAATAATTGGGAAACCTATCTAGCCAGTTTAGAGAAAAAACAACGCCATGAAATCCGGCGGAAGTTGCGCCGGTTGGAAGAATCAGGAGCCTCCTACCGATGGTACATCGTGGATGACGAAAGCCAATTGCCAGCTGAAGCGGAGAGTTTATTCGAATTGATGGCTTTCGACCCAGAAAAGAAGGCTTTTCTTACGCCGAACATGCGCCACCAAATGAAACTGACTATCCAGGCCGCCTTTCAGAATCGGTGGTTGCAACTGGCATTTCTAGAAATTGACGGACAAAAAGCAGCCGCGTACCTCAATTTTGATTACGATAATCAGATTTGGGTTTACAATTCCGGCATCGACAACCGTTTCAACGCATATTCACCAGGTTGGGTATTGTTAAGCTATCTGATCCAATGGGCTATTGAGCATCAAAGGCAAACTTTTGATTTTATGCGTGGCAACGAGGATTATAAATATCGTTTTGGGGCGATAGACCGGTTTGTGAACCGCATTAAAATTATTCGATAAGAACTAGAAAATCGCGCGCGGCATTCCCCAACCACCAAGGCGAACGCTTTTGGGGTCACTATGCCATACTCCAGCAATGGCAGTGCCACATTTTGGGCATTTACCATCTGCGGTTATACGGTACTCTTGAATAGTATAGCCATACCGCTTAATCAATAACGCCTGACAATGAGGGCAAAATGTGCTTTCATAATCCTTCACCCGTCCAACAACATTGCCGGCATAGACATAATGTAATCCTGCTTCCTGTCCGATTTCGACGGCACGGATCAAGGTGCTGACTGGGGTAGATGGTGGATCGCTCATTTTATAGTCCGGATGATAAGCAGTGACATGCCATGGTATATCCGGTGAAACGGAAGCAATAAAACGAGCGGCATCCATTAATTCCGCAAAGCTGTCATTAAAACCTGGAATAACGAGCGTAACCACCTCCACCCAGAACCCCATTTGATGGGCTAACTGAATGGTGTCTAAAATATTTTGTAAAACGCCACCAACCCGGCGGTATTGTTTGTCTTGCATGGTTTTCAGATCAATTTTGTAGCCACTCAGGTAGGGGCGTAAATACTGCAAAACCTCTGGTGTAGCATTGCCATTGGAGACATAGACACATTTCAATCCCGCCTGCACTGCTAAGCGGAAAATTGCTACTGACCATTCTGAGGTAATCAACGGCTCATTATAGGATGAGGCAATAACTTTCGCGCCGCTATCTAGAGCCAGTTTAACAATTTGTTCTGGGCTAATTTTTCGCACATAATTAGCAGCCAGGTTTGATGCTGGATCGCGCAGAAATTGGGAAGTGAGATAATTTTGACAAAATTCACAATGGAAATCACAACCCAACATACCAAAGGTTAAAGCATCACTTCCGGGAAGAAAATGGAAATAGGGTTTTTTCTCAATTGGATCCACTTGTAAGCCGGCTACATACCCAAAAGGCACGCGCAATTTTCCATCCTGGTTGAAACGAACTTGGCAAATGCCTCTTTTACCTGGGCGGATCAAGCAGCGATGGGCGCATGCATGACAACGCACTGAGCCATCCTCGCGCTTTTCATACAATTCCCCCTCAACTGTTAAAGCATCTAAAACTTCAGCAACCGTACTCATGTTTCGTGCCTAATTCTCAGATTGAACGATTATTAATGACCAGTTTTCCGCTAAAGACATCGCAATCGATAAAATCATGCGGTATTAATAGAATTTATAAAACCTAAGAAAAGCCTGTTTTTATATAACTACTCAGCTTCTATTATAAAAGAGCTATAGAAAACAACGGTCGTAACAAGCTATCTCCTGCGACACCCGTCATGGTTAGCGAAGCCATCTCCCTGCCGGATTGGAGATTGCTTCGGTCGCAAAGAACGCTCCCTCGCAATGACTCCTGGAAAGCGAACTTAGGAAGCCATTTCCTTGCTGGCACCTGTCATGGCGAGCAAAGCGAAGCCATCTCCCTGCCAGATTAGAGATTTCTTCAGTCGCAAAGAACGCTCCATTGCAATAAAAGCTGTGCTGAGTAATTACGTTATTATTATACAATAATTCTTTTATAAGTGCGTTGAAAGATATCCTTAAGGTTAATACCACATTCATCCAGACCACGGAATAATGAGAATGCATCTATTGCGGATAGGAATGATGCGCTGAAAACCTCCAGGGATTTGTTACTTCAAATTCTTAGCACCTACACCCGATAAAAAATAAGATTATCTATGCGTGACCAAAACAATTGCGGTAAAATAACGCCATGAACAGACTGCCCATCATTCAACGCTACTCCATTTTTGTCGATCTACCAGTACATAGCCGCCTGGTAACATTGCATGAAGGTTACACCCCCCTCATCCCACTCCCCCATATCGCCAATCACTTAGGCGGGTCATTCCATTTGTACGCAAAATATGAAGGTCTCAACCCGACCGGTTCTTTCAAAGACCGCGGCATGACCGCAGCAATCAGTGAAGCGGTAGGTCGGGGCGCCCAAACCGTGATTTGCGCGTCGACGGGCAATACGGCTGCTTCAGCTGCCGCCTATGCCAGCCGGGCGGGACAAAAGGCAGTTGTATTAATTCCGGAGGGAAAAGTGGCTGCCGGAAAACTGGCTGGCGCCGTCGCCTATGGCGCGCAAGTTATCCAAATTGCCGGTTCCTTTGATGATGCTTTGCGCATGGTTGTCCAAATTAGTGAACGCCACCCGATTGCCTTAGTTAATTCCCTTAATCCCTATCGCCTGGAGGGGCAAAAAACAGCGGCATTTGAAATTTGCGATGAACTTGGAAAAGCTCCCGATTGGCTTTGTCTGCCGGTTGGTAACGCTGGAAATATCACCTCTTACTGGATGGGGTTCAAGCAATACCATGAATACAAGGCGACCGGCTTACCCCATATCCTTGGTGTTCAGGCAGCGGGATCGGCGCCACTTGTCTTAGGTCATGCTGTGGAGCACCCTGAAACGGTTGCCACAGCAATCCGTATTGGACGCCCTGCCAGGGGTGAACAAGCGCTACAGGCAGCCGAAGAATCAGGGGGAAAAATCATTGCAGTGAGCGATGAGCAAATTTTGGAAATGCAGCGTGCGTTAGCCAGCGAGGGGGTATGGGTTGAACCCGCTTCTGCCGCTGGTTTGGCAGGCTTGGCAGAAGAGATACGCCTTGGAAGATTTGAGCCAAAAGGAAAATGTATCGTCACCGTTTGTACCGGCCATGGCTTAAAAGACCCTGATATTATCGCTAAATCCATGCCCGCACCGCAGCGCATCCCAGCAGAATTAGACGCTTTAGAGGAATTGATCCTCACTTGATTTCTGAGATTTCCTTCAACGCTTGAACCAAGCTGCCCCATGCTCCATTTCGTAGGAACACCAACTCCGGAGAGATTTTAGCTCCCGGGTTGGATGATGCTCACAGGGATATTCAATAATTTCCCTAATTCTTCAATTTCCCCTAAAACATCGCCGTAAACCATTGCAAAGTGTTGTGTTGTCCCAATGCGTGCAAATACTCCCATTAATGAACCCAGCGCTGCATCAGGGCGGATCAGTGCATGAGGATAGCCCTCCAAACGCGGGTTTCCTCCCAGGCTTTCCCCGCCAAAGGCAAGCGCCTGCCACCCCGTAGGTGTACCACGCAGCTGAAGTAAGGTGACGCGACCTGGTTTTGCGATGAACTGCAGTTGGGCACCTTCCCATCGATCGGATTGAGCGAACTCGTAATCTGGAGAGATCCAAATTTGTTCAGGTAATGCCACTTGTGGGTTTTGTGCTCCAGCATGCCCGCCGATCAGATAATTTGCTTGTTCGTCCCAAACCCAAAATTCCACAAAAAACACAGCTGACATCGTAAGCCGTTGCAAAATAAAGGCTGCGGTCGCCGCGCCTAAATCTCCTTCTAATGTTATCGCAACTGGCTTATCGAATAATAAAGGAGGGTAAAGACAAGGGCGCAATCCCAATACCCGATGTGTTTCATCCGCTATGTCATCAAAGGATAAGATATCCAAGTTTCGATCCAGCGCCAGATGGGCTAAACCCAATGATGCACGCGCAGCGTTTGTTAAGGCATCTATTGAGACACCACGAAGCGGATAATGTTCTTTTATATAATCAAGATATTCCTCTAATTCCTCCTTGGAAACAGCGTGTGCTGCAGCAGATAAATCCCCTACGGATAGATACTGAACGGATGGCCCTAACTGCGAACGTAAACGGAATTCATCGACAAAAGTGCTTTGCATTTGCTCATTGCGCTGAGGGAGTAACCCAAACTGCGCCTTTTTCAATTGGTTTCGGACTGATGCAACTTTAGCAAAAAGGTTTAATTCCTTAAATGGACGTTCATCGTCTGGAGAACCCCAGGTGAAAAAATAAGGGTGACCCAAATTCCGCAACGTCCCCAACCCTTCCAATGTTCCGACCAGGCCAGATCCCCGCAATACTTCGCCAAAAGACAGCTTTTCTGGGAGAGTTTTCCATGGCTGGTAACACCAAAGAGCCAGGGGTGTTTTTCCGATTGCTTCGACAATTGGTTGTAAATAATAATCCTCAGCCCAAACCTGAAAAAGGAGAATTAACAAATCCAATTCGCATTGTTTTATTTCACGAACAGCATTGGCTAGGCTTAAAGGAGAGTTAATTACCCAACTATGAGCAATACGAATGGACTCACTTAATTTTTCTTGAATGCGCTGCTCATCTGCTTTAACTGTATCAGCAAGTCCGGGCAAGGCGACGACAGTATCAAACCATTCTGCGCGTAATAAAATCAATCCAGCATTGGGAATAAGGGGATGATGAACAGTATCCATTTTATTTTATCGCTCCCCGCGAGAGACCACGCACCAAATAGCGCTGAGCAATTAATGCAAAAATCAAAACCGGAATTAACACCATCGAACCAGAAGCTGCGATCCTCCCCCATAGAATCGCTTTATTGGTCATAAAGCTTGTGATGGTCACTGGTAACGTGCGCGCATTTCTACCGGTCAAGATCACTGCATAAAGGAATTCATTCCAACAATATAAAAAAGCCAAAATTGCAGTAGCTGCCAGACCCGGGGCAGCCAAAGGTAAACTCACCCGCAGCAGAGCTCCCGGGCGGGTACAACCATCAATCATTGCCGCTTCTTCTAATTCTATCGGGACATCTTCAAAAAAGCCCACCATCATCCAGATCGCCAATGGTATCGTAAATGTCAAGTAGCTAATAATTAAAGCCCAGCGGGTGTCTAATAGACCTAATCCATTGAATACCACGTATAATGGCACAATAATCGTAATCGGCGGCAGCATTTGCGGGATTAGAGAGCTCATCCGCAGCCAGAAAGCACCGCGAAAGCGGAAACGTGAGAAACCATACGCCGCCAATCCGCCAACAAGCAAGGCAATAAATGTTGTGCTGACCGCAACAATAAAACTGTTCAGGAAATATCTTTCAAATTCGCCGCCCGCCAACACCTCGCGGTAGTTTTGCAGCGTGGGCTTGAACACCCAAACCGGCGGTAAGGCAAAGGTAAGTTGTGGCTCCTTAAAGGAAGTAATCAGTAAATAGACGATCGGTGCTAAAGATAAGACCACAGCCAGCACAACTAACAGATAAATCAGCAGGGTAGCAATTTTGCGGAATAGGGTATAAGGGGTAAATCTCATTTTTTTCCTCCTATTCCGTCCTTCCAATAAATCGAGTTAAGATACCCGCCAGCACCAACATGATCACAATCATTATATAGGAAGCAGCCGAAGCAAAACCGAGGTTAAAGGATTGAAAACCATAGCGATAGACATAAATGCTGACCGTTTCTGTTGCTCGCGCTGGTCCTCCCGCCGTGAGTAGATAAACCACATCGAAAATGCGGAAAGTGTCAATAAACCGCCACAATAATGCCACCAAAATCGTTTGTCTTAATAGCGGCAGGGTGAGATAGAAAAAAGTTTGTATGGCATTTGCCCCATCAATGCGGGCAGCTTCAAATGGTTCCTCTGGCAGGGATTGTAAACCGGCTAAAAGCATGAGTGCCACAAAAGAAGTGGTATTCCAGACATCTACAATAATCACTGAGGTCAATGCCATTTTTGGTGAACTGAGCCATTCAACCGAATGAAAACCGAGTTGATTAAGGTAATAATTGATGATTCCAAATTCATAGTTATATAACAGCCGCCAAGTTAAGCCGATGACCACGTTTGTGCACATCATGGGCAGCAAAATAAAAGAACGGATCAATCCTTTTGCTCGTAAATCATGATTCAACAATAAAGCCAACCCCATTCCCAAGATAAATTCAATTGCGATAGCTAAAATGACAAATGTGAAAGTTATTTTGAGGGAATTAAAGAATTCTGGGCTGGTGAAAAGCTGGCTATAATTTTGAAACCCCACCCACGGGACACCTTGCTTAAAAGTGCGCAAGGTCCATTGGTGAAAACTTAACCACAATGAATAACCCAGCGGATAAATTAAAATGAGTATCAAAACAAGAAATGCTGGAGCAATATAAAATGCTGGTTCGATTCGCCGAATCCAAACACGAAATGAAGATTGCGATTTATCGGAAGCGACTATGGTCATGAAGTTTAACCCTAATCATTAAGGATTGAGACCTGACAGGCTCAGGACACCTGTCAGGTCTATCGGTAAATATTATTTCAGATAACCGCCACCCTTTAAGATATCCACAAACTTCGCGGCAACATTATCCAATGCCGTCTTGGGGTCTTTGATGCCAGTAACAGCTGCTACAATGCCCTCGTCGATGACCGGCACCATATCCGGTGAAACGGTGAGAACGGGGAAGATCGTCCGATACGGCATCACCTCGGCTAACAATTTGAACTGCGGGATTTGCGCTACCACTTCGGGGTCGCTCAGTGCCTCAATGTTGCTGGGAATACCGCCATTCAACGCCCACATCTTGGCGCCTTCCTTACTGGTGAGCCATTCGATGAATTTATAGGCTGCTTCCTGATTCTTAGAGCCATTCGGAATAGCCCAACCCCATTGAGAGCCACCAGTCTTGCGTTGGATCGTTCCATCGGCTGCGCGCACACCCGGAATAAGCGTATAACCCAAGAGTGGTTGCCCATCCTTACAGACTTTCGGGCTTTGAGTACAGTCAGTTAGGGTTTGAGTGGCAGCCATCCATTCCACACCCATGGCTGCTTTGCCTTCCTGCAAGGAAGTCAAGATTTCATTGTATCCATAGGTAGTGACATCTGGGCTAACCACTTTATGTTTCTGTAATAAATCAGAATAGAAAGTCAACGCTTGAACGCCAGTTTCATTGTTGATGATGGGGTTATAGTTTTCGTCCAATACATCCCCACCCATCCCGTACAAATAGAACATAAAGTCCCACCAGGCTTCATCTTGTTTGGCGCCAATGACAGTGCCATAGATTTCTGGTGGATTATTCAATGCTTGGGCAGCCTGTAAATATTCATCCCAAGTTTCCGGTACTTTTAACCCTTTCGCTTCAAACAGGTCTTTGCGATACCATAGCCAGGCGGTATCTCCTTCGGAGGGGAATACATACAATTTGCCGTCAAAGGTAAAGAAATCTAAAGTCTTTCCAAACACAGCCGGGTCAAACCCTGGCATTACTACTTTGGGATCATTGATGAAACTGGTCAAATCTTTTAATGCACCCGCTTTCACCCAGCTTGGCACCCAATCGGAGCTCACATACGCCGCATCATAGTCCGAACCACCGCCAACAAAGACAGTCGTTAATTTATCGAAATACGATTCACGGGCGATCTCTTCTACAACAACTTTGTTTCCGGTGAGTTTTTCATATTCTGCAGCGACTTTAACTAAATTATCGTGCTCAGGCCCACTCCAGCAAGCAACCACAATCTCAGGATACTTACCCGCAGCAGGAGCCTCTGTGGCAACAGCGGGTGCCTCGGTGATAGCTGCTGCTTCAGTGGCAGCCGGCGCCTCGGTAGCCACAACTGCCTCGGTAGCTACTGGCGAAGGTGCTTCCGTTGCTTTTGGAGCACACGCCGCAAACATGCTGGATATGACCAGCAAAACAATTAAAGTGAACAACTTGCGATGTTTCATTTCTCTTCTCCTTTTCATGATTAAAATAGTATCAGTTTGGCAAGGTGTCTATTCCTTACAAATTTCTTCCGTTCACCTCCATTCACGAAAAATCTATTGCTTATTTTAACCAGTATTCTCCCTGTTTGTATCTATCCTTTCATCAGGAGCATCCCTGCACCAGGCCGGGGCTTGCTCATGGATCATTTGGATTTCAATCGAGTTTAACTTCCGCACCTCGGTATCATAGAGATGAGTATCGCGATTTTCCATAATAACCCACGAGACATCAACGCTGCCTAAGCAACCATGCCAAACGCCGGCTGGAACATTGTAAATCACACCTGGTCGCATATCTTCTACCTGAATGAGGCCATTTTCAAGAATATATAACGCACCATGACCGCGCCATAATACAAATACCTCATCCGTATTG
>DAOTVW010000001.1:0-26502 GCA_034436035.1 Anaerolineales bacterium | reverse complement strand
GAGTCTTTACTGGTTCACTTTTTGAGTGAATTATTGTATTATTTAGAGAGAGATAACCTCGCCTTTGAACGCTTCCGAATCTCCATTAACGAGGCACAAGTGAAAGTAACAGCTTACGGTTATCCTGTTTTGTCGATCCAAAAAATGATCAAAGCGGTCACGTATCATCAACTACAAGTCCAAACTACAGAACGCGGGTATGAAGCCGTAATAGTTTTTGACGTCTAAGAAGCGGAGTGAAAGATGGTCAGTTTATCCGACTTCAAGAAAATCAGCGATTACGAATGGGAAATCCCCAAAACCGCTCATCCGGACATGAAGGTGCCGGTACATATTTTTGCCACCCGCCGCTTACTGGAAAAAGTTTTCGATGATGAATCGATCCAGCAAGCCATCAACTCTGCCACCTTGCCCGGATTGGTTGGCAATGTGTTGGTTATGCCCGATATGCATCAAGGATATGGCTTTCCGATTGGCGGTGTTGCTGCCACCCGTTATCCTGAGGGAGTAATTTCTCCTGGCGGTATCGGTTATGATATCAATTGCGGGGTGCGCTTACTTGCCTCTAACATCTCTATAGAACAAGCGGAACCATACCTGGACGCGCTGGCAACTGCGCTCGACCATTACTGCCCTAGCGGAGTGGGCAAGGCGGGTCATATTAAATTAAGTGAAAAAGAGTTGGATCAAGTTTGTACGGAGGGTAGTCGCTGGGCATATAAAAATGGCTATGCCCAAGCACAAGACCTGGAACGCACCGAAGAAAATGGACGAATAGAAGGGGCGGATCCATCTGCAGTTAGCAAAAGGGCACGCGAACGCGGCCGCGATCAAATCGGCACATTAGGTGCGGGAAACCATTTTCTAGAAGTAGACCTCATCGAACAAGTCTTTGATCCTTCCTCAGCTTCTATCATGGGACTCTTTGAAGGAAACCTCGCCTTACAAATCCATTGCGGCTCGCGCGGTTTTGGACATCAAATCTGCAGCGATTATGTCGATGAGTTCCAGGGCGCTGTAAAACGCTATGGCATCAAACTACCTGATCGGGAGTTGGTTTGCGCACCATTAACCTCACCAGAGGGGCAACGCTATCTGAAAGCAATGCGCTGTGCGGCAAATTATGCTTTTGCTAATCGGCAAATCCTCACCTATTATGCCAGGCGGGCATTTGAAGAAGTGCTCGCCGGGAAAGTGCCCAATTGGGAATTAACCCAAGTTTATGACATCGCTCACAATATGGGGAAAATAGAAGTACATGAAATTAATGGTGAAAAGATCAGAGTTTGCGTCCACCGCAAAGGAGCCACCCGCGCCTTTGGTCCAGGCAATCCCGAGCTTCCCCGAGAATATCAGCCAATTGGACAACCGGTGTTGGTACCTGGCAGTATGGGGACTGCGTCATGGGTTCTGCTTGGCACAACCGAAAGCATGAAACGCTCCTTTGGATCCACCTGTCATGGGGCAGGACGGATGATGAGCCGCAGTCAAGCAAAGAAAAAAATTTGGGGAGAAGAATTGCGCAATCAATTACAGAGTCGCGGCATTCATATTCGCGCGGGCTCTCTTTCTGGTTTAGCAGAGGAAGCACCAGAAGCATATAAAGATGTAGATGATGTCGTTCAAACAGTAGTTGGTGCTGGTATTGCCCGTAAAGTTGCCCGTCTTACGCCTTTAATTGTGGTGAAAGGATAAAGCGGGATAATCATCCGTCATCGAAAACCGAAATGGTTCTTTATCTATTTATAGCAAAACAAAGACTTCAAAAAGTCGCTGTTACCCTTAATGCCGTTTCGTTGATATATTAATGCGACAAAATCTGCGAGAGGAATAATTTTGTCCGTTCCTCTTTTGGGTTACTAAATATTTCCTCTGGTGTACCACTTTCGATCACTTTCCCGTTATCGAAAAAGAACATCCGATGGGCAACAGCTTTAGCAAACCCCATCTCATGGGTGACGACAATCATGGTCATACCGCTATGGGCAAGTTCGATCATCACATCCAAAACTTCTTTGATCATCTCTGGATCTAAGGCGGAAGTCGGTTCATCGAACAGCATGATCTTGGGTTGCATCGCCAAAGCACGCGCAATCGCCACCCGTTGTTGTTGTCCGCCGGAGAGCTGAGATGGATATTTATGCGCCTGTTCCGGAATCCCGACGCGTTTCAACAATTGCATCCCAATCTCTTCCGCCTTCTCTTTTTTCCACTTCCGTACCCAGATTGGCGCCAAAGTGACATTTTGGAGCGCTGTTAAGTGGGGAAACAAATTGAACTGCTGAAATACCATGCCGGTTTCCATGCGCACCCGTTCGACATTGCGCATATCGTTGGTTAATTCGATCCCATCAATGATGATTTGTCCCTGCTGATGGTCCTCCAAACGGTTCAAAGTGCGGATGAAAGTTGATTTTCCAGATCCAGAGCGGCCAAAGATCACAATCACTTCCCCCTTGTAAATTTCCATACTGATTCCTTGTAAGGCATGAAATCGTCCATACCATTTATGCACATCGCGGGCAATAATAATCGGGGCAGAAGTATCCTCACTAATTTGTTCGCTCATCTGTTTCTCCACTTAAACGAAAATCGAAACTATCAATATTATAAGAAGTTTTATCCAGATAACAAGGATATCCCTAAAGGGAATATTCTTTTCGGGTAATGTCCGCAAAACGGGCATTGGTCATCGCAGCTAAATCTTTGGGCGCAAGTCGGATCATTAAACCTCGCTGCCCCCCAGAAATAATGAAAGTCGCTTTGTTTTGGGCAGATGAGTCGATGACCACTTGAAAGCCACGGTTTAATAATGCCAGCGGTGAAATCCCTCCCGCTTGCAATCCGGTAATCCGTTCGGCATCTTTTTCGGTCGGGATGTGCAATTTCTTTTCGTTCAACGCACTGGCTAAGGCCTTTAAGTCAACTTCCCGATCCCCTGGAACTACAGCCAAAATGTTTTTCCCCCGCTCTAGACGAGTAACCACAATCGTCTTATAAACTTCCGCAGGGGCGACACCCAGCAACACTGCCGTTTCTACGGCTCCTCTTTTTTCGGCCGACAAGTTATACTGTTCGAATGAAATTTTCCGTTGTTCCAGCAATCGAATGACATTATTGGCTTTCATTGTTCTAATTTTACTCGCATTTTAATTCATTTTTGGCATTCGCAGTGTGAAAATCGCACCCCCATCGGAGGCGTTCTCGGCGGTTAAATTCCCCCCATGCGCCTGAGCTAATTGGCGGGCAATGGCTAAACCCAAACCACTGCCACCCTCATTACGGCTGCGGCTCTTATCGGCCCGATAAAAACGATCAAAGATAAACGGCAATGCATCTGGGGGAATGCCACTACCACTGTCCTTTACCTGTACAAGGAAATCTTGTCCATCAGCGTTGAGACGAATCTTGACCACACCACCAGGCGGAGAATAACGGATCGCGTTTGAGATCAAATTACCCAAGATCTGTTCTACCCTTTGCGGGTCGCCAAGAACTATTGCTGAGCTACTTTTATCTGCACGTTGATCTTCCAATTCGATACACAGCCCTTTTGCCTGAGCTTGCGGTTGAAATGTTTCCGTCATGTGTTCGCAGAACTCTTTGAGATTGAGCGGCACTTTTTCTAAACTTAATTGCCCCGCATCAGCCAATGCTAAAGTGCGTAAATCTTCCACCAACCGTGTGAGCAGTTCATTTTGCTCCAGGATCGGCTGGATATTTTCGATGGTCAATGGATAAACCCCATCCAGCATCGCTTCTAAATTAGCTCGTTGAACCGCTAACGGGTTACGCAATTCATGAGCGATATCCGCGGTGAGTGCTTTTCGCATTTCCTCGGCTTTATGTAAAGATTCCGCCATCTGATTGAATGTCTGCCCCAACAAACCAATCTCATCCTTGCCGGATATTTTCACTCGTTGGCTCAAATCACCATTCGCAATTTTTTGCACCGCCAGCGTCAATTCGCGCACCGGTTTGATTAATTCATAAGCCAGGATTAAAGCGATCACGAGCGCCACAATCCCCGCCAAAACCCCCGCCAGGATAGCAGCCCGGCTAATACGAGTCACCAGACGGCTTTCGTCCGCTCGCGTAAAACCCATTCCACCTTCTAATAGCAAGTAACCGACTACGGTGTGGTTGCTATATAAGGGAATAGAATTGGCAATTTCTTCTGAAGTTAAGCTCATTGGCAAAGCGGTCGAACTATCATAGACGATTTTTCCAGTGGCATCTGCCAAGCGTAAACGCTGCCCCATCATCCCGCCGTATCCATGCATCATTCCTCCCCCTTGTTGAGCGCCAGCGCCCCAACCCTGTCCCTGACCATAACCACGCCGGCTCATGAGTAAATCTTCCACCCCTTGCCAGGATTGATGTTGCTGATAATACCCTTCCAGGCTTTTCACAAGCTCATCACTGCTCATCATTCCGCCAGGAAACATAAATGCGCGCACTTCTCCAGCAGTGGTATAACGTGCGATTACAACCACCCCAATGACAGAAATGAGCACTACCAGGGCGAAAGATAAGATGAGTTTCGTGCGCATACCAACCTTCACTCTTTTACAAAACGATAACCTACACCAAAGACCGTCTCAATATAACGAGGGTTTTTGGGGTCGGGTTCTAATTTTGCGCGCAGGTTCTTGACATGCGTATCAATCGTCCTTTCGTATCCTTCATAGGCAATTCCCTGCACTGATTCTAATAATTGTAAACGACTAAAAACACGTCCAGGATTTCGAGCCATGGCGACCAAAATATTGAACTCTGTCGGGGTTAATTCAATCGGGTTACCTTGACGGGTTACCTGATGTGCTTCTAAATCAATTTCAATATCTTGTACGCGAATGGTTTCGCTTGGAGAGGTAGATTGTGTGCGCCTTAATAAAGCACGCACCCGGGCGACCACCAGGCGCGGAGAAAATGGCTTCGTGATATAGTCATCCGCGCCAATCTCCAAGCCAACTAACTGATCTGCTTCTTCAACCCGAGCGGTAAGCATAATTATAGGCGTGTTCGATTTTTTGCGGATTTCACGGGCAACATCCAGCCCATCCAGACCGGGTAAATTCAAATCCAAAATGACCAGATCAGGTTTCTCACGCCTCCATAATTCCAAACCGCTATCCCCTCTGAGCGCAGTTATCACCTGAAACCCCGCTTTCTCGAGATAAGAGCGCAATACTTTAACCAGTTCGGATTCATCTTCAATAATAAGAATCTTTGACATGTCAGATCAATCCCGCCTGATAAGCTAGCTCTGCATTATAAATCGAACCACCCGCAGCTCCGCGGATTGTGTTATGGGATAACACGGTCATTTTAACATCCCAAATTGGATCTGGACGAATGCGCCCGACCGATGTCGTCATCCCATTCCCCAACATGCGGTCGAGGCGTGGCTGGGGACGGTCAGGTTGATCAAATACTTTGATGATTGGCTGAGGGGTAGAAGGTAAATTTAGGCAAATTTTGGGTGGACGATAACCCTCTAGAGCAGCCTTTATTTCTGCTATGGATGCAGCCTTGTTCAACCCCGCACTAAAACACACTAAATGACCTTCACTGACTGCCACTCGATTTGTCTGCGCCGAAATAGGGAAAGGGGCAAATTCAATTTTCCCGTTGCTATATTTGCCTAACATCTTACGTGGTTCTTGTTCCACCTTCTCTTCTTCTTCCGCAATATAGGGCAAGATATTATCCAAAATATCCAAAGATGCCACCCCAGGATACCCGGCGCCTGATATGGCTTGCATGGAGACAGCCATAACCGCTTTAACCCCGAACGCATCTTCAAGCGCCTTCAATGCAACGGTCAAGCCGGTGCTAGTACAATTCGGATTGGTGATGATTGCCCCTTTCCAACCGCGGTTTTTTCGCTGCGTTTCCACAAGCTCGATATGATCGGCATTCACTTCCGGAATCAATATGGGCACATCCGGTTCCATTCGATAAGCAGAAGCGTTGGAACAAACCAAAAAACCGTCTTGGGCAAAACGGGCTTCCCATTCTAATGCCATGCTGGTAGGAAGGGCAGAAAAAACAATGCGCGCTTCTAATGCTCCAACCTCGGTTGCAATGATCTGCATGCCCTTTGCCCAATCCGGCATCGGGGTAGGTAAAACCCAATGGCATACATCTTCATACCGTTGTCCAATTGAACGGTCTGAACCAGTCAATGCCACCACTTTAAACCAGGGGTGACGGTCTAACAATTGAACAAAACGTTGTCCGACTGTTCCAGTAGCAGCCAAAATTGCAACAGGGATCTTTTCCATCTTTTCACCTCAAATCCGATAATGATGGGTGATTATAACCAACAAACGAAAAGGCGGGGGGAAGTTTTTCCTTCCTCCCGCCCGTTTGCGAAATTCACATTATCTTTATGAACCACTATTGGGAGCGGGCGACCATCTGCCACCGGGACGTCCCCCAAATCCACCACGGCAACCCCCTAGCCCATAGCCAACGCCACTCTGCAGCATGGTTTCCACACGCTGAACCATCCAATCTGCTTGAGCTTGTGTGATCACACCATCGGCAACCATTTTGGTGACTGCATCCTTAGCTGCTTCTGCCATAGCAGTGCGGAACTGTTCTTCAGTCATACCTTGTGCTTGCGCAACCTGCCACATTGTTTTTCCAGCGGATAATTCATTCTCCAAGGCGTCAGGGCTTACACCTAACTTAGATGCTGCCGCATCCACCATATAGTCATGCATTAATCCACGAGAGCCTGATTGGTTCCAGCGCCCCATCATACCGCCAAAATTTCCACCCCGTCCATACCCGAATGTATTGGGCACGTTTGCAGGAGGGGTTTGAGTTTGAGCATAAGCAAACCCTGCTACCCCTAAAATTAAGGTTGCAATGACTGCACCAGCTATGAGAAATAAGATATTTTTCAACATCGTTCAACTCCTTTTCTAAATTTATTCCGTTTGGAATTACCTGTAATATACAAGATGCTTGTGAAGAATTTGTGAAGAAGGCATGGAGAAAGCGTGCATTTTGATAAGTTAATTCGGGTCATAAACCGTTATAATAAGAATATGCCATTTACCAGCGTCAATGACCTCATTCCTATTTTACAGGTCGCTATTGGACCAGTTATCCTCGTTTCAGGGGTGGGATTATTGCTACTCACAATGACAAACCGACTCGGCCGCGTCATTGATCGGGCGCGTATTTTAGCACAAGAACGACGAGATAATCCCCAGGCGGATTCAAGCCGTATCCTCTCACAACTGGAAATCCTCACCCGCCGTGCCGAATTAATTCGACGCGCCATAACTCTCTCTTCTTTAAGCGTGTTATTCGCCGCGTTATTGGTCATCACGCTCTTTTTTACCGCTCTTTTCCAACTTGAAACGGCAATTTTCATTAGCTTGTTATTCATGATATGCATGCTTTCTTTGATTGCATCATTGATTTATTTCATCCAGGATTTGAATTTGTCGCTCACAGCTCTAAAATACGATCTCCAGGATGTGATTGATACTGACTCAAACCGTCCTTTGGAATAAGGCAGTTTTATTCAAGGACACTTCTCGAAATGGCATTTAATTTCCTTATGTTACGATTCTATGGTAAAATCCTTTGCGCCGCAGGGAACTCCTCTCGCTCATTGGAGGGATGGCCGAGTGGCTTAAGGCGCCTGTCTTGAAAACAGGTATGGAGCAATCCATCGTGGGTTCGAATCCCTCTCCCTCCGCTCTGATTATTTTTCAGCCGTTATGGAGAGGGCACTGCATTAATCAGTCTATATGGAATGGGGAGGTGCCAGAGTGGTCGATTGGGGCCGCCTGCTAAGCGGTTGCCGGGGCAAAAACCTCGGCCGCAGGTTCGAATCCTGTCCTCCCCGCTATTTTTTATAAAACCTCACATTTTCTGTGAGGTTTATTTTTTTGCCAAGGAGGTTTCTATGACCATGGATATTTCTTCCATCAAAAAAATTGCCATCTCCACGGGGGGTGGCGATGCACCGGGTTTAAATGCCGTGATCAAAGCCGTAACGGTTTCTGCTATTCAAAGAGGCTGGGAAGTGTTGGGCATTCGTGATGGCTACAACGGCATTATGTTTCCCGAAATGTACCCGGATGGTGGATTTATGCGGCTAACCCGTGAAACCGTGCGCGGCATCACCCATTTAGGTGGGACGATTCTCGGAACAACCAACCGTAATAACCCTCTTCGTTTTCCCATCACCAATCAGCAAGGAATTATTGAATATATTGACCGCACCGATGAAATTGTCCGAGCCCTTAAACTCCATTCAGTCGATGCTTTGATTTCAGTTGGAGGAGATGGATCGCTTGAAATCGCCAACGCATTGCATAAAAAAGGAATTCGAGTTATCGGTGTTCCCAAGACAATTGATAACGATCTGGATAAAACTGTAATTACGTTTGGTTTTGATACCGCGATTAGTTTCGCCACGGAATGTCTCGATCGCCTGCATACAACGGCTGCTTCGCATGGACGAGTCATGGTCGTGGAGGTCATGGGAAGATACGCAGGGTGGATTGCACTTCATTGCGGGATTGCCGGATCAGCGGATGTGGTTCTTATTCCAGAGATACCCTTCGATATCCAGGTTGTTGCTAAGAAAATACAGGAACGCGATGAGCAAGGACATAATTTTAGCATAGTGGTTGTCTCCGAAGCCGCCCACCCCATTGGCGGGAGTATCGTTGCCAAACCACAAACCGGTCGGCAAGAATTGTTAGGGGGTATCGGAGAGTTAGTAGCCAGTGAACTGGAAAGTTTGACAGGCAAAGAGACTCGTCTGGTTGTTTTGGGACATCTATTACGCGGCGGTTCACCAACTTCCTTTGATCGTTTGGTAGCACTGCGCTTTGGTGCTGCAGCTGTGCGCGCATTATCGGAGGGGATGGATGGCGTCATGGTGGCTTTAGACCCGCCCAATGTACGCTATGTCCCCTTGGAGAAAGTGACCAGCCGCACAAAAAAAGTACCCTTGGATAGTGACACCATATTGACAGCGCGGGATTTAGGAATTTGTTTGGGTGACAACAAATAAGAGCGATCAGTGATGTTCCTTGACAACCAGTTCCCCTTGATGTATAGTCCCATCGTTCTACCACCAATGTCAATATTCCATAGGGAGCGCTGTTATGGCTTATTTAAGCGAACTACTCGGTCGTAAAGTTACGGATATTGATGGAGAAGTTGTGGGCCGTCTAAAAGATATCATTGCAATTATCCGGCCGAATTTAATTCATCCTCAAATCGAAGCGTTATTTGTTCAGCGTGAACATACAACGATCAAAATCCCGTTCTCCTTAGTTGCGGTTTTAATTGCTCCGGCTATTGTCCTGAAATGCCGCAGTGAAGATATCACTCCCTATGAACCAGAAGAACGGGAAATCTATCTCGCGAGCGATGTACTCGATCAACAAATTATTGATATAGAAGGCGCCCGGGTAGTGCGGGTGAATGATGTTGAATTAGTTCGCGTCAACGGAAATATCCTTGTCAGCAATGTGGACATCGGTTTACCAGGGATATTACGCCGCTTGGGCGTTGGCAATATGACGTTTAATATTTTGCGAAAATTAAAAATCCCCTTTACCCAACGCTCCGTTGCGTGGGATTACGTTGAATTAATCGGTCAAGAACATGGCATGCGGCTCAGGGTGCCTGGCAAAAAAATCACCGAATTACATCCCGCTGATATCGCTGAGATTATCGCCGATCTCAATCGACTCGAAAGCCGTCATCTGCTGGAATCGTTGGATGTGGAACACCTCGCTGACACACTGGAAGAAGTAGAACCGGAGTTTCAAGCAAGCTTACTAGAGGGTATGCCCGATGAAAAAGTTGCCGATGTCCTTGAAGAGATGGAACCAGACGAGGCCGCAGATTTGTTGGCAGAACTCCCCAAAGAACGCAGCGCTGACTTGCTTGCGTTGATGGAAAAAGATGAAGCGGAAGATGTTCGAAAATTACTATCCTATCCAGAAGATAGCGCCGGCGGTATCATGACTACCGAATTTGCTTCAGTGCCTGTTTCTGTCAATGCGGCTGAAGCAATCCAAATATTGCGCCAAACGGAGCCAGAGGCTGAAACAATATTTTATGTTTATGTGGTTGACGAGCAAAATCGCTTACTAGGGGTATTCTCATTAAGTAAATTACTCTTTGCCGACCCTTCTACGCCGGTTTCACAGTTTATGCAAACACGCGTGATTACAGTCTCCCCTTCTGCTTCCCAGGAAGAAGTTGCCCAAATTGTAGCGAAATATGATTTACTGGCAATTCCAGTTGTCGATGAACAAAACATTCTGCAAGGGATCGTCACAGCCGATGACGCCTTAGATAAAATTATCCCTACCGCTTGGAAAAAACGTTTACCACGTTTTTATCATTAAGAGGATAAACCGTGACCGTTGTCCACCAATCCAAACGCTTATTTTCCATTTACTGGAAGAAAGTGCTTATCTTTCTTTCTGTCTTTGGCCCAGCAACGATTACCGCTATGGCAGATAATGATGCGGGTGGAGTGGCAACCTATTCTATAGCAGGAGCAAAGCTTGGGTATCCTATTCTTTTCCCCCTCATTATTATCACGGTGTTGTTGGGCATTACGCAGGAAATGGGTATGCGCCTCACCGTGATTTCTCGGAAGGGTTTAGCAGACCTGATCCGAGAAAAATATGGCGTTCGCGCTGCAGTGTTCATGTTTTTCTGTTTATTTATTGCCAATTTAGGCACGCTGATCACTGAACTCTCTGCAGTGAAAACAACCAGCCGTTTGCTTAATTTGCCTGCAATCCCGTTGATCTTAATCATTATATTCCTGTCTTTTATCTTTATCACCAAAGGGAACTATAAACAAACCCAAAGCCTCATGTTAATTTCTTGTTTATTCTTCTTGACTTATATTTTTTCCGCCTTTAAAGCCAAACCTGATTGGGGTCTAGCCGTATCTAACCTCTTTTATCCTCATGGAGTAACTTTCACACCCGAATATCTGCGTAATTATCTGCTTATCGGGATGGGAGTATTAGGGACTACGATCACTCCTTGGGGACAATTTTTCATTAGTTCTTTTTCTTATGATAAAAAGATCGAAAAAGGGAAAGTCAACTACTCACAACTCGAAACGTATTGGGGAGCATTTCTAACCGATTTCTTTTCATTTTTTATGATCGTCGCTACTGCCGCAACCCTTTTTGTTCATGGGATTGCCCTCGAATCTGGCGAGCAAGCTGCCTTGGCAATCCAACCATTTGCTGGAAAATTAGCCGGCACGTTGTTCGCAATCGGCATCTTAAATGCTGGTTTCATGGGGTTAGTTGTGGTTTCGTTATGTACCGCCTATGCTTTTGCAGAATTTTTTGGGCTATCCGGCAGTCTAAACGACGATTTTTCGAAATCAAAAGTTTTTTATATCTTATATATCGCACAATTATTGATCGCCACGATTGTTATTTTATTTCCAGCGGTCAATCTCTTTCGCCTGGCGGTGATAACACAAACAATCAATGCCTTTGGACTTCCATTGGTTTTTTACTACCTGATAAAATTAACCAGCGATCGGAATATTATGGGCGAGTTTGTGAACAACTCCTTTCAAAAACGGTTCGCAATTGCCTGTACTATCTTAATAGTTTTTGCTTCCTTTTTTACTCTTCTCACCTTAATCTTAAAGATTTAATTCAATTTCCTTTTTTCCACGCCACAATCACCAAGTTTCCACTGCTTGAAGCATCATACGGTTCACCCGCTAAATTACCATAATATGTAATATCGGTAAAGCCGACTGTCTGCATGGCTGATTCCAACTCCGATTGGCAATATGGTTTTAACAATGAGCTATGCCAAGATTGATGCCAACTTCTCTCTAGAGACCTCGTCAAGATAATAAAATTGAAACGCAAATTGCCATCTGATAAGAAATCATAAAAACGGATAAACAGTTCTTCTCCTTCTTGAGTGTGAAAGGATTGTGGTTCCATTTCCCGGAGTTGTTTTTTCAACACGGGTTCGAAATTTCGGATTTGAATGATCAGGACACCGCCAACGGAAAGCAAAGCGTAGAAGTCTATCATAGCTGACTGTAGCTCGTTTTCCGTAAGGAGATGAGGAAGCGAATTTCCCAAACATAGAATCGCTTGGAATGCGTTTTTTCCAAAAACGGATACCATGTCTCCAAGTCCAACTGTCACACATTGGATTGTGACTTGCCAATCAATAGCATTTTTTTGCGCTTGTTGGATCATTTGTGGGCTTATATCTGCTGCTGCACATTCGTACCCTTCCTTTGCAAACGCGATGGCATGCATCGCTGTTCCACATGCTGCATCTAAAATCCGGATTGGTGCGTTGTTTTCAACATTTATCTTGGCGAGAACATGGTTTAGAAAAGGTAACTCGAATTGCAGGCGGTTTTCCCAATTGACAAAATGGTCATATAATCCGCTCAATTCATCGTACATAATCAAATATTACACCTTCAATTTTGCTAAAAAGCAAACCTTGATTATTCCAAATTGCCAAGGTGGCATCCAATATTTAGTTTACTCGTACTTCGTTTCTAAGCATTACAAAAAATCCAAATGCCACTGCCTCAAAAGCCAAAACCAGTAATGGTAGCGCAATAAATGTCGTTTGATATAACCACCCCATCAGACTTCCACCGACAAACCAGGCTGCGCCATATAATGTGTTGAATATCCCATAACCCGTTCCGCGTTTATTGATTTGGGCAATATCTGCAATGGCGGCGCGCATAATCGTTTCATGAATAGCCATCACAATGCCCCAGACCACAACACTCAATATGATCAGCCACAATTGGCTAGAAAAACCAACAAACGGAACAATGATCGTTAACAATGGGACAATTGCTAATGAAATCAAACCAATACGGTCGTAAATTTTTCCCACCGCCAGCGCTGCTACAGCATCTACACCCATTGCCAGTGCATACAAAACCGGTATCACCCCTGGCGCAACAAGGTTTTTATTTAACCAATGGAAAGACAATAGTTGAAAACTAGCAAAACCAGCTACACTAAAAAAGGTGAACACAGCATAAATCCAAAATGTCCTCGAAAATCCCTTCTTTTCTGTTTGAGAATTGGGATCATCGTTTTTCTCAAGCTTCTCTGGAGCAGGGACTCGCAGCCTGGCAACGGTAAGGGAAACCATCACCAATATTGCTGGTAGCCAAAGCCAATTAAACCCGGCCCGGTAATTGCCGTTTACGAGGAAAGCAGCCGACAATAAGAGAGGCCCCAAAATCGCTCCTAATTGGTCAAGAAATTCATGAATGGCAAACCCCCAACCACGTCCCATTTGATGCGCGGCATGAGACAAAATGGTATCCCTTGCAGGGGAGCGAATAGCTTTCCCAATTCGCTCCAGAATCAATAATCCCGCGGCAATTTCCCAACGCCCCGCGAATGCTAATAATGGAATACATAAAATCAAACCGTATCCAATGAATGTTGCCACCCAATAAGCCCGCGTGCGGTCGGCAATATATCCCGAAACTAAACGTAAACCATAACCGAGAAATTCTCCTAAACCAGAAATCGACCCAACTACAACCGCACTGGCGCCCAACAATGCGAGATAAGGACCGCTAACGCTACGTGCCGACTCATAAACAATATCCCCTAAAGCACTGACCAATCCCATCATGAGGATTAACGACAAGGCTGTGCTCTTTGCTTCACTACGAGATTTATTTTGGATTGAAGTCTTATTCATAATCAGCATCCTTTTAATTTTTTTGTTTAAATCCCTCTCCGAAATCGTTTGATTAAGTTATGGATGCTATGCCAGATATATAACAAGAAATAAGAAATGGCAAGCAAGACATCCACTATCCAGAAAATAATCACTGCTTTCACAGCTGCTCCTTTACGAACAAAAACCACCACTTTTTCTGCGGTGGTCTTGCTTATCGCATGCGTGCGTACAGCCTGCCGAGAGAAAATCTCTGTGCTGACGACAGACTGTCCTGTTATCAGGAAGCTACTCCCCAACCGGGTGCTTGTATTATAACCGATATTAAATCGCCGAGGATGAGTTTAATATTAACCCATAACAGCGGTTCTCAATATCACGGTTTAACCAATACCTCCATGTGGATGTGATTTTTCTGTCAATGATTTGAAAATTTAATTTTTCATACAATGCACAGGCAGCTTTATTTTCGGATGTCGTTTTCAGATGGACACCAGTTACTCCTTCCTGGATAATTTGTCTCAGAAAAACTTCCAGTAAACCTCTGCCTAATCCACCTCTTCGATTTTCTTGAGCAATGTTTAAATGAAAATGAGCTGGATAAAGTACGACATCAGCATGCACACTTTGATGGCGTATTCTCGCCAATAGAAGCCCATAACCATAATGAAGGGTTAAGCGACCAATTTTATATCCACCCAATAAAAATTTATGAATCAGACTTGGCAATATGTATTTTTGAATTACTTTAGATTGCTG
This sequence comes from Anaerolineales bacterium, assembly GCA_034436035.1. GTDB lineage: Bacteria > Chloroflexota > Anaerolineae > Anaerolineales > UBA4823 > UBA4823. The sequence goes on along the minus strand of DAOTVW010000001.1, from coordinate 12,009 downwards.
ATGCGTGTCAACACAACCCAATAAATACCCAACTACCGTGCCATTTTCCTCTGCCACCCATGCATGATGTGGTTCATAATCGGTGTAAAAGGCACAAAATGCATCGCAGAACAATGAACGATCTTCCATAAAATTCTCGACCTTATCGCCAAAAAAAGCTGTATCAGCTGCAATCTCAAAAACGCGCTGACGATCAACAGGTTGATAGGGTCGGATGATAGTCATGAAAAAGGAAAGATCAATGCACTTGAGAAAGGGGATTAATATAAATGGCTTGCCAGGCTGTCTGATCTAACGGTCCAATTGGGGGTGGTGTAGCACCATTATTGACATCAGCACTCATAAACACCAACCAGGGATTACCCAGGTCGGCTAGGTCAATTTTATCGCAGGCATACTTCCCACTGATGCGCAGAATGGACATCCCAGGCGTGATATTTTTACTGCGAGAGTAATGATGTTGCACGCCTTTTCCATCTACCGCCAGCACTTTGATGCTATAGGTAAACATCGGGTTAGTAACCCCACGTAAGGCAGCGCAAGTCCATAAGTAATTATCCTGGCTGCGGGCTGCATATAAGCCAACCAGATCCGTTGCTGGGATCAATTGCCGGGTGACAAAATCATTCACCGGGTCTTCCTGTATGGGAGGGATGAGGCTGTCATCTTCTGCGGTCCATGTTTCTGGTTGAGTGGGTTCACCAGCTTTGATATTGGATAATACCACCGGTTCCGGTTGATTGAAAAGCTCATTCGTGCGCACAAAACTAACCAGCAAGGTGCGTAAAAAAGTCAACTGGCTTCGATATTGAAAAATCGCCTTTTCTTTATTAGCGATATCTTCTGATGGTAAATCAATTTTCCACCAATCCACATCAATACTCCAAAGTTTAATAGGCGGCAATAAGGGGTCTTGCGGATAATAACCCCTTGGGAAAGGATAATCAGGGCGGTGCACAAGGTATCCAAATAATGCCGGCTGGTAGTCTGGATGCGCTTGCTGCATGAGGTAAACCGCTAAGCGTACAAATGCACTCAGTCCCCAATGGTCGGGATGCACATCAGAGGGATTAGGGAAAATAATAAGGTCTGGGCGATGGGTTTCCAATATAGTCCGAATATCCCCTAATAAATCTTGCCCTGCATAGACCGCCTGCGGATCAAATGTCATGGGATAAGGGCTACGATCAGTGCGGGTATAGGGAGATGTAAATGGATGGTCCTCCGACCAGTTGTTTAACCAAAGCGCTGGTGTCCCCCTATCCGGATATCCTAAGAAAATGACATGATCCGCTGATAAACCCAATGTTTGCAACGCGCGTAAAGTCTCTTGCTGGCGGATGCTACCCATATTGATAAAATCTTGCGGGTGGGGATAAATATGGTGAAACTCTTCCATTGTGGCGAACAAGTATCCATCCCCATTGGTTTCCATCACCACGATAATATTTTTGTTCTCGCGCAGTGCCATTTGGATCAAACCGCCTGCTCCTAACGTCTCATCATCACAATGAGGCGCAAAGACCATGATATTTTGGTAATTTTGCAAAGATATCGGTTGTAAATCTAATGAAACAGGAATACGACTGCGCTTATTATAAGCCACCGAGGAAAACAAACCTGCAATCGTAACTACAAAGAGAACAATTGGGATGAGTAAGTGTCGTCTTTCACTCCTGTTCGCCATTGATTCCAAACCAAACTACCTTACTGTGTTTCAGAGTTACTGGATTATACCAAGCTATTCGTTTCAGTTTTGACTATTGGTGTTTTGCTGATCAGGATCTTCTTCGTTTCGATGAGATTTTTCTCCCTCATCAAGAGCGGTAAAACCTTCGCGAAATGATCGAATCGCTTTGCCAAGTTCACCTCCTACTTTAGATAATCGCCCTGGTCCGAAAATCAATAGGACAATAAACAAAATAATCAATAATTCAGTTGGCCCGATGTCCATATCCATTCTCCTTTTAAAATCATTTGTATGAAATTTATTCTCCCTACCAATCACATATCCCTAAAAGTTTTTATTATGTTAGACAGGGTGGAGGAGTTTGGCACAGGCTCCAAACTCCTCTTTATTCGACGCGTAGCTGAATTGATGTCTATTATTTCAATAGTTATCTCTCGCCAATATGCTCCTCCTCACTTATGGATTTTGGGCTGGTTTTTCAGCTAATGTCAGAGTCACTTCCTGCTCTTTTCCATCTCGAAGAATAGTAAGTGTTATTTGGTCACCAGCCTTCTTATCAGCTAGCCAATGCTGAAGCTGAGCAACAGTGTTAATTTCTGTTCCATCTACTTTTATAAGGATATCTCCGCCAAGTAAAATTTGTTCTCCATTGATATCCAGTGGTTTATAACCACCTCTCAAACCAGCTTGGTCTGCCGGGCTACCGCTTTCAACCTGCTGAATCAGCAGCCCACGCGTATTTTCAGGGAGGTTGAGCGCTTTATCTATCTCCGCGTTCAATGGTACTGCACTGATCCCCATCCATACTCCCTGATTAGGAAGAACATTTGATTGCGCGTTTTGGGTGTTAGGTCGAGCTTCAAGTTTGACATTCAAAACCTTTTCTTTGCCATCACGTAACACAGTAAGTTTCACTGTCTGCCCGACTTCAGTATGATCGCTCAAATAGGCAATCACATCATCCATCGTATGAACAACCGTGTCATCAATTTTGATAATCACATCACCGCCAACCCGTACATCCTGTCCGTCAATGGTTACCTGACGATCACTGCCTTTTACGCCAGCCTTATCCGCAGGACCATTTGGAATAACCTCTACAACCAAAGCGCCATGGGTATTCTCGGGTAAATTCATTGCTTTTGCCATATCGAGGGTTAAAGTTGTACCGCTAATCCCCAGGAATGGATGCTGATAAGATCCGGTTTTGATTAAGGCAGGAACAACACGTTGCACAATCGCAGAAGGAATAGCAAATCCAATTCCAGCATTCGCGCCCACCGTCGACTCAATGGCAGCAGTCACACCGATAAGTTGACCCTGGTCGTTGAGTAATACACCACCAGAATTACCAGGATTAATCGGCGCATCGGTTTGGATAATATCGGGGATAGAATACACTGGTCCCTGCGCATTGGATACATCACCAGCCGGGATGGTGCGTCCTAACGCGCTCACTACTCCCACTGTCATCGTACCCGATAAACCAAATGGGTTCCCGATAGCAATGGCTAATTGACCCACTTTTACACTATTTGAGTCAACTGCCTCAATTGGCTGCAATTGCACTGACTTTGGGTCTACCTGAATAACCGCTAAATCACTATACGAGTCAGCGCCTACCAATTTCGCTGGCAGAACAGTGCCATCCGAAAAAGTGACCTGGATTTTATCAGCGCCATCCACCACGTGGTTATTGGTGACGATATGCCCTTCAGTATCCCACACAAACCCCGATCCAAGGCCTTCGCTATATTGGGGAGTATTGGGTTGCTGTGGTTGATTGGGAAAGTTGAAGAACGGCAATTGGGGTAAATTTCCACCACTGGTATCTGTTGAAGTATTTTTTTGCACAACACGTATATTGACTACCGATGGATTAACCCGCTGATAAATTTCTTCCAGTGTTCCTTCATACGCAGCGATGACCCCGTTTTGCGGGATATTGGCTGGCAACGCCATAGGCACTGAAGTTGGTGAGCTTTGTTGCGGTTTTGCCGCTGCTGCTGCGCTATTCGGTGTTAAAGCATTTAAGGTCGAACACCCTGTGCTCAACAAAACAAGAATTGTCACGAGTGAAATTAATTTAATTTGTGTTTTCATCACTACCTCCTTACGCTGCATAGGATACCGAATATTTATCGCTATGTCCTTATGTTGGATGTAAGACAACCTTAAGGTTAGTTTAAGGAGAAGGTTTTAAATTAATCAGTAAGAATGTCCTATAGGATTACCCCCCATCAGTTTAATAAATTGGATTGCTCAAATTGATTTCATTATGCCTGGATAACAATCGCTGTAATTACTCAGCACAGCCGTCACTGCGAGAGAGCGTTCTTTGCGACCGAAGCATTCTCCAATCCGGCAGCGAGATGGCTTCGCTTTGCTAGCCATGACAGGTACCGATCGAGAGTTAGCTTCACAGACTCGCCAGGACAATTGTTTCCCATAACAATCTTTAAATAATAGCTGAATAGTTACCAATCGTTTTATATATAGCTATATAATCAAGGTGTGTGAACTGGTAAAATAATCCGAAATTCACTTCCCACCCCGACTTCACTATCTAATTCCAGCCTCCCGCCATGAGCCTCAACTATTTGCCGTGCAATGCTCAATCCTAATCCCATCCCCTGTTTCATCCGCGACCCTTGCTCACCACGGTAAAAAGGCTCATATATCCTGGCTTGATCCTCTAAGGTGATACCGCTGCCATTATCCTTTATGCGTATTAATACATTTTCCCCTTCAGCAGCTGCCTCAATTTCAATTCGCCCTCCACTAGGGGTGTATTTAATGGCATTATCGGCTAAATTTCCAATCGCTTGTGCTAAACGTAACGAATCAGCCCGGATTGAGGGAAGGGTTTCGGGAATTTTTAACAGCCATTGCAGCTTCTTTTCGTTTGCAGCTTCTTCCCAGGGACGCAAGACAATCCGCAACCAGGTGCTTAAATCCAAATTTTCATAGGTCAATTCGAGATTGCCAATGATTTGATCATGGAAACGGGCTAAATCGTCCAAGACTTTTTGCATCCGCAGCGCTTCCTCGTCCATCCCCTGGCCCAGTTCTTGTAACAACAGCTCATCATGGGCAGCGCCGCGCATTAAAGCATGAATTGCCGAACGAATAGCGCCCAATGGACGCCCTAATTCATGCACGAGATTAGCCAGCAGATGCCGTCGAGCGACCTCTAATCCGCGCAATTGTTCCACCAAATAATTCACCGCATCCGCCAATTGGCGTATTTCCATCGCGCCTTGCGGTTCAAGTGGTTCATGACGATTTCCTTGCGCTAAATCATAGATCGCTTGCGTGACTCTTTGCAAAGGACGGCTAATGCGGATTGCCAGATAAGAACCCAGCCCTCCTCCTATTATGGTGCTGATGAGCAAGACAACCACAATCCAGCTGCGAGTTTGAAAGACTAAATCGGAGATGGAAGCTATTTTATAGGTCACTCGTACTATCCCCACCACGCTACCACTGGGGGATAAAATCGGCTCAAACACGTCAATTAATACATCATTGACCCGCCAGGGAGAGTAATTGGTTAGCACTGCCTCTTTTCCGCTTTGTGCCATCGAAACACCACCCATATTCAAAGTCAAACCTTTCCATGGCGCATCACTAGCTACACTGGAATATAAGAGGGTGCCTCTTGGATCAAGAAACATAATCCGCAGAGATGGGTCAATTTCTACTCGATTCAGTAAATCTTCAAAAAAGATGGGGTTCCCCCATAATTCATATTCAGCGCGGTTGATTTCTGCCAATAATCGCGCATCACCAATCATATTTTGAGCAAGCTGTGGTATCAACACTTGCTTCTCCAGCACATAAAATAACGCTAGAGCAGTGATCGGTAAAATAATCAACGATGGTAGGATATGGCTGAGGATTAACTGGCTTCGTAAGGAACGGGCTTTCACTCGATATTCTCCTGCAACTTGTAACCAATCCCTCGCACAGTAATAATGCGGTGTGGATGCTCCGGGTCTGCCTCTAGTTTCTCTCTCAACCAACGAATATGGACATACACTACTTGCGGTTGACCAATGAACTCGGCACCCCAAACGAGATTAAGTAATTCATCCACCGAAAACACTTTATTTGGTTGAGACATCAAACATTTTAATAAGTCAAATTCTCGGGGGGAAAGATCAATTGGTTTGCCCTGCAGCGTTACCGTATGGCTGACTTCATCTAAAATCAAATCGCCTACCTGAATGATAGATTTAGACTGCTCTTCTCTTTGAGATGGCTCCAATCTTCGTAAAACAGCTTTGATGTGGGCGATTAATACATCCGTGTCAAATGGTTTTGTGATGTAATCATCTCCGCCTAATTCCAAACCTAATACCTCATCTAGTTCACGCCGTCGTGCGGTAAGAAATATCACACCCAGTTTAAGCTCATCTTTGAATATTCGCAGGGCTTGCAATCCATCCATGCCGGGCAGGTTGATATCTAACAGGACGATATCCGGATGATTTAATCGCGCTGCTGCGATTCCATCTTCTGCAGTGGCAGCAGTGCTCGTTTGAAACCCCGCATTTTCCAGATTAAAAGCTAAGCTGCGCCGTAATAACGCATCATCATCAACAATCAGTATATGTTTAGACATTATCCTATCATGGATTGTAGTCTTTATTGAATGGACGTCAAGATTACTCATAATATAATTCAGTATAATAGTATTTCATCAACAAATTACGCCTTTTGGCGATAAGGCTGAATCTTGCACTGAAAGATTGAGTTGTTACTAAAGAGGGCATAAAATGGAAATGAGATTTATTTGGATAAACAGAACTTACTGGAGATGGCTGATCGCTTTAATATTCCTCAGCGCCTGTACTGTTCCATCGCAAACCATTCCAACTGCCACTAAAACAGTAACCCCTCAAGAAGTGGTCAGTATAAATCAGGTTCTTCTCCAACCTCAAACTTATCAAGATCAAACCATCCTAATCGAGGGATATGGATTGATTGTAGCGACGGTCAGCTTATGCAAAGGATATATTGGGCTGGATCGGCGCACCCAATTCGTCGGCGAAAATGACAGCCACATCCCAGCCATTGTCTCCTGGCAGCCGCAAAGCAATGAAGAATTATATGACACCCAGAAACTTCATCTTTTTGAAGCAAGGGTGCGTATTTTTCAAGGTGAGATTGGCTGTCCCGGCTCAGTACAAAACGGTACATTTCCTTACCTTGAAATCATCCGGCGGGTTCGATAAAAGAAAAACACGCCTTGTACTCCCCAAAGGCTTACAAAGCGTGTTTTTCCGATATCGGTGAAACTATTCTAACAAACGCGCCAATACGTCCGTGCATTCCATCAACAAATACTCTTCCCCATCAAGTTTAAACTCGGTTCCAGAGTATTTGGCAAAGAGGACTTTGTCATTCACTTTTAGTTTGATATCTTCTGAATCCCCAATAGCAATCACGACGCCGGTCTGGGGTTTGTCTTTTGCTGTCTCAGGAATATATAGACCGGAAGCAGTTTTCGATTCCTGTTCTAAGGGTTTGATTAAAACGCGTGTTCCAAGTGGTTGAATTTTTGGTTGATTCATCATTTCACTCCTTATTCTTTGAGATTTATTTTAATCCTAGATATCGGTCGATCTTGGCGCGGTCAAAACCCACCACAATTTTTCCGCCAATATCAATAACCGGAACTCCCATTTGTCCAGAACGTTTCACCATATCGCGCGCTGCGGCAGCATCGCGACTGACATCAATGTCTTTGAATTGAATCCCCTTTTCGCGAAAATAGCGCTTGGCAGCATTGCAAAAGGAACAAGTTGGTGTTGTAAAAATGATCACCCGCGGCTGCGGTTTTTGTTGAACAGGCATACACTCCTCCAAAATCGAGTAGAATTGGTTCTTGTACCAAAACGTCAAAAAATTAGATGAACGGAATTCAAAAAAGTTACAAATTGAAGGGAGTTAATTTTTAATGACTCGATATCGAATCGCATGGTTGCCGGGAGATGGAATTGGAGTGGATGTATTAGATGCCGCCCGGATTGTGCTTGACCGCTTGAATTTGAATGCTGAATACATTCCCGGTGATATCGGTTGGGAATTTTGGCGGCGGGAAGGGGATGCTCTCCCACAGCGCACGATTGATTTGCTCAAGCAAGTGGATGCTGCCTTGTTTGGCGCGATTACATCAAAACCGGTAAAGACCGCAGAGGCGGAACTAATTCCCGAACTACAAGGAAAGGGGCTGGTTTACCGTTCCCCCATCGTCCGCATGCGCCAGCTGTTTGATTTATATACCTGTTTGCGTCCTTGCAAAGCCTATGCCGGCAACCCACTGAATTACAAGGAAGGCATTGATTTAGTGATTTTTCGTGAGAATACTGAAGATTTATATGCCGGCGTAGAATTTTTCCCGTTGCCGGAAGAACTTTCCGAAGCTATCGCCCGCCATACCACGGCGTTTGCTCCTTTTGCGCAACTGCCGCCTGACCAAATCGGTATCTCCATAAAAGTCAATACGCGTTTTGCTTCGCATAGGATAATCCGAGCTGCCTTCGAATACGCCCGACAAAATGGGCGGAAGAAAGTAACTATCGTGCATAAAGCGAATGTGGTGCGTGCTAGTGATGGGTTGTTCCTCGATTGTGCCCATGAAGTGGCGGCCGAGTATCCCGATATCATCTACGATGAAGCCAATGTCGACGCCATTTGTATGTGGCTGTTGAAAAATCCTTTTAACTACGATGTACTCGTTGCACCAAATCTCTATGGCGATATTATCTCTGACTTGTGCGCTCAAATGGTCGGCGGTTTAGGGTTTGGCTGCTCCGGTAACATCGGAGAACATTTAGCTGTTTTTGAACCATCCCATGGCTCAGCTCCAAAGTACGCCGGGCAGTATAAAGTAAATCCGATTGCAACTATTCTTTCTGCAAAAATGATGCTGGAATGGTTAGGAGAAAAAGAAAAAGCAGTTGCATTAGAACATGCGGTATCACTCGTTATTCAGCAAGGAAAAGTACGCACGTATGATATGGGTGGCACAAATTCAACAATAGAAATGGCTCAAGCCATTGCCGATGCTTTGTAGGTGACTCTCACCTAACTGAAAGGAAATATCATGAAGAAATCAAAAATCTTGCGTGAGGCAATTATGCAGCGACGGGCAGTAGTAGTTCCTGGCTGCTATGACGCACTCTCCGCAAAGGTTATTGAAAAAACAGGATTCGAAGCCATTCAAGTTTCCGGGTTCGGGCTGGCAGCATCCTTGCTTGGCAAACCAGATGTAGGATTGGTTCAAATGAAAGACATTCTGGATATAACCAGCAACATCGTCCAAGCAGTTCAAATCCCGGTCATGGCAGATTTAGATACCGGTGGTGGCAACGCCATCAATACCGCTTATCATATCGAGCGAGTGATTGTTTCGGGCTGCGCTGGCGCCAATCTAGAAGACCAGGTCTTTCCAAAACGGTGTGGGCATCTGGCTGGAAAAGAAGTGATATCCGTCGAAGAAATGATAGGGAAAATCCGAGCTGCTGCGCATGTGCGCGATCAACTAGACCCGGACTTTATTCTAAACGCCCGCACGGACGTTTATAGCATCGCAGGATTAACCGCCGCGATTGACCGCTGCAACCGCTATTTAGAGGCCGGCGCAGATATCGCTTTCATTGATGGAATCCATAGCCGGGCGGAAATTGAACAAGCAGTGCGTCAAATCCAAGGCCCGCTTTCTGTTAACCTGATGGATGCCATAAGTGGTGTTAGAACAGAATTAGTGCCAATTCCAGAGTTAAGGGAAATGGGTGTTGGTCGGGTTTCCATACCTGTTGCCGCTGTAATGGTTGCGCATCATTTTCTGATGGAATTTTTTACCACGTTGAGAAATTCTCCAACCGGCATTCTGGCAGGGCAAACGCAGTGGATTACCTCTTTTGAGGAATTCACCGATTTCTTAGGGCTGAAAGAATATCGGCAAATGGAAGAAAATTATCTTCCTGCTCAACGCATCCAGGAAAAATATGGCGGGTTAAAGAATTAATTCGTGAATTCATTCTATTTAGGAGTCGCTTATGGGTAGTACGATTGTTGAAAAAATCCTTGCCAAAGCTGCCGGTCGTTCTGTCGTTTCACCCGGCGAAGTGGTTGAGCCGCGGGTCGATTTGGCTATGTCACATGAAAACTCGGCTTTAGTGATCAATCAATTTCAGGAGATTTTTAAAGGCACTGGTCTGGAAGCCCGCGTTTGGGATGCAAGCAAAATAGCCATCATCTTTGATCATCGCGTGCCTGCCGAAAGCGCCAAAACCGCAACCAACCAAAAAAAGGTGCGGACGTTTGTACAAGAACAGGGTATCCAAAAGTTCCATGATATTCGGGGGGATGAAGGTGGTATTTGCCATCAAATATTAGCCGAATCGGGATATGTATTGCCGGGTAGTGTTGTGGTCGGCACCGATAGTCATACCACCACCCACGGCGCTTTGGGGGCGTTTGCATTTGGGGTGGGTGCTACCGAAATGGCATCGATCTGGGCTTTGGGGCGAGTGCTCAATGTAGAAGTCCCTGCCACCATTAAAGTAAACATTCACGGCAACATGCCCTGGTTAGTCAGCGCGAAAGATATCATCCTGGCATTAATCGGCAAAATAAGCGCCCAAGGAGCTAATTTTAAGGTGTTGGAATTCCATGGCGATGGGGTCGAAAATCTATCCACTAGCGGCAGATTAACCTTGTGCAATATGGCTGTGGAAGCGGGCGCAACCTCCGGAATTGTTCCACCCGATCAAGAAACCTTGCGCTATTTACATAATGAAGCAGGGGTAGCTATTTCCGATATAGATTTATATGCCGATGACGATGCGCAGTATGATCAAATTGTCAATCTCAATATTTCCGAATTAGAACCGCAGGTTGCCTTTCCACATACCGTAGATAATGTCCGCCCGCTACAGGAAGCATTGGGCCTGCCTATTGACCAAGTGATGATCGGATCCTGCACTAACGGTCGTTTAGAAGACATCGAGATTGCGGCACAAATCTTGCGTGGTCGGAGTATCTCCCGCAACGTGCGAATGTTGGTGTTTCCAGCTTCGTTCCGAGTGTATCGAAAAGCATTGGAAGCGGGTTACATCAAAGATCTCATCGATGCTGGGGCAGTGGTGATGAATCCGGGGTGTGGGCCTTGTCTGGGAGTCCATGAAGGTGTCCTTGGCGATGGCGAACGCGGGTTATCTACCACCAACCGCAACTTCAAAGGTCGGATGGGAAACCCCAACGCAGAAGTATTCCTTTGTTCACCAGCTGTGGCAGCAGCCAGCGCGCTGACGGGCAAAATCAGCGATCCCCGTCAGATTATCACTGAAAATTCAGTGAATAATCCTCTTTGAAACCGATGCGATTATGACAATATAACACACATAAAGGAATGATTATGGCACAAGTAGTCCTCACTTTAGGTAATGATGTTTCTACCGACACGATTTACCCCGGTCGCTACATGGCAACCGTTTTACCAACCGAAACCCCCCAATATGCCTTTGCCGACTTGCCTATCAATCAAAAGCTTAATAACCATGAAATCAAGCCCGGCTCTGTGATCGTCGCTGGAGAGAATTTTGGGTGTGGCTCTTCCCGTGAGCAAGCAGCATCCGCGTTAAAGGGATGGGAACTTACCATAGTCGCAAAAAGCTTTGCCCGTATCTTCTTCCAAAACGCCATTAATTTGGGCTTAAAAATTATCATTTGCCCCAGCATTGAAGCCAAAGAAGGAGATGAATTGCAATTTCATCCGGACTATCTCACCAATTTAACCACACAAAAAAGATTTCCAATCATCCCCTTGCCAACCGCCCGGCAAGCATTGATTGATGGCGGCGGGTTGATCGCCTATACTCGCCAATTGTTATTACAAGAACGCAGACCGTAAATGAAAAGTGACTTCGAATTCCATCAATTTTATGGTTAAATTAGAACTACAAACCATCTATATGGACAGCCAGTTGGATAAAATTATCCCAGAATAGCGCGATGATTTTTCTACGGTTTCCATCAATATGGAGAGAGAAAGAGAATTAGGATAAATTTTCTGCAATCGTTTCGTTTTCTTGCTTAAAAAAGGATGCGCCTATGTTCAAAGCAATAAATCACCCCTGGTCAATTTTCATCAGCATGTTGATATTAACCACAACCCTCCTGGGTTGTTCTTTATCCAGCCTGATCGGTTCCACCCCTGCCACTCCTACCCAAGCAGTGGAAACAGCTGTTGGAGTCCCCCCCACCCCAACGACAGATTTTGCGGTTGAAACCGCGGCTGCCCAAGC